>CAZPKI010000041.1:8073-13415 GCA_964587015.1 uncultured Limnohabitans sp. | reverse complement strand
ACCAGCCTTGCGCTCACTTCCAGTCGCTCGCCTACCTGTGCGGCAGACAAAAAATCAACGGACAAGTTGATGCTGGTCATCAGAAACTCGGATCCTGCCACAAAGTTGCCCATCCCGATGACATCATCTAGCATCAACGAAGCGATGCCTCCATGCAAAATGCGTCCAGGATTGCATTGGTCAGGACGGACCGTATAGGACACCTTGATTGCATGTGCGTCTACCTCCAAAAGGGTGCCTGCTAGCCAGTTGCCCGCAGCAGAAGGGGTACGGTCCAGGGTCTTGCCGACTTGGGAACGAAAATAATCGAGGGTACTGGGTGAGTTTTCCACTAGGGTTGGGCTTGGTTAAGGATCCGAAAATAGTCGGTCAAGACGGTTTTTAAAACTTCTTGATCCGATTCTGTCTGCCAAAGCGGATATTTTTTTCCTTGCACAAGCAATTTGAAGGAGAAGTTTTTTTTCAGCAAGGGCCACAATTGCTCCCCTAAGGACTTGTGGGCCGTGTTTCCGCTCAAATCAAAGGGGATTTGAATGACTTCATCTCCCAAGATTGCTTGGATTTGGATTGGGTAGTCTGCTCCCTCCAGTTCAAAGAACAGGTAGGCTTCGTTGGTTTTGGAAGGAAACAAAATCGCTGGAAAGAACCTGGGAATGGTGTCAAACTTCGGCCTTTTTCCATGCCGAAAGAGCTCCATTTTCGCCTCCGAACGCAACTCCCGATCGTAATGAATGCTTCGGAGATTTACAAAAAATAGCTTATCCGCATCCGCAATTTTAAAGCTTCGGTCTTTCCCAGTATTGTCGGCTCGGTACCCATCAAAAAAGGATAGCAGCAGCACCAACCCAAAAGCGGAGCCTAGAAAAATCTTCAGGACCTTGATCAAGTCGGGGGTCAGTACAGGGGTTTTGGAAGACATAAAGACTGGGCTTACACTAAAACTCGCCTTCTAGAGCATTGTTTGCCTAGCGCACATACGAGCCTGCATTCATGTCGATGGAGGTACCTGTGGCATGGTCCGCAAGACCTGAGCAGAGCAGGGTGACCATCGGTGCCAAATCCTCAGGACGGGTGAGCTCTGAAAGCGCAATGTCGCGCAAGGCAAAGTCTTCCCCATACTGCGCCAAAATCTCCGCGGCCATGTCCGTGCGCGTAAAGCCTGGGGCAATCAGGAATGCTTTGATTCCTTCCTTGCCGTAATGCCTCGCTATGGAGCGCATTAAGCTTACCAGTGCTCCCTTGGAGGCTGCATAGGCCATGTAATCGGGCGTATCTCCTCGAAAAGCTGCTCGGGAGGAGATCATCACAATGCGGCCATTGCCCTGGGTTCTGGCATGATCCACAAATTCTTTACAGAGGATCCCCACGGCAGTGGTGTTGACTGCAAACACTTCTTCCCAGATTTGAAGCCAATCTGCAGTTGGGAGCGTATCTGGAGCAGCCGGAGAAATGCCCGCATTGTTGACAAGAGCACTTATCGGGCCATATTTAGCTACCAAACGCGGAATAAAGCCGCTTACCTCCTTTGGATTAGCCAGGTTGCAGGGCTCCAGATGGGCCTTAGTAGGAAGGTCCGCGAGCACGGCCCTTGCGGATTCCTCATTGGCGTTGTAATGCAGAATCACCTCAGCTCCCGAGGCGGATAGCTGCTGCGCAATGGCTCGGCCTATTCCTCGGGAAGCGCCGGTCACTAGTATTCGTTGATTGATAAGGGAGATCTGCATGACTTAGCGGTCAAAGTTTCGTTGGATCAGTCCTGAAATGTGGGCCAAATGGTGTTCTCCATGCCAGGCATACATCAGCGTCACCTCTGCCAAGGTTTGGCTACGCTGCTTTTCGGGGTGGTAATAGGTGCGCTCAAAGTCTGCTGGGCTCATGTTTTGAAGCAAATGCAGCCATTTGGCATGCACCAGACGAAGCATGTCCAGCGCATAGGCTGCTGGAAGTGCTGCATCTGGCAAGTTGGCCCAGGCACCTTCGTCATAGGGCTTGATGCTTGGATTTTCCTCCGTAAGCGCATGCTTAAAGCGAAATAACGCTTGCCCATGGCTATCCGCACAGTGATGGAGCAGCTGCCTTACAGTCCAACCTCCGGGTCGGTAGGGAGCCTCTAATTGAGCTGGAGTCAACGGGCTGGCCACTTGGAAAATATTGCTTGGAAAATCGGCTATGCGGGTAACCGCTTTTTTAATCATTTCGGAATTACTCTCCTGCGGAATGGAGAATTTCCCGATCGGGTATTTCAGAGATTCTAAATCGATTTGCATAAAACTAAGCTTAGTGACCACCAGCAGCGATGGTAGCCAAATCTACATGTTTTGCACCACCTTCCAAAAGGGCATGCGCAGCGGAGCACAGCGTCGCTCCCGTGGTGAGGATATCGTCTACCAACAAAATCCGAAGACCAGAGGCATGGTATCCCTTTGCTAACACAAACACCTCTTCCACATTCGTGAGGCGCTCCAGGCGGGATTTGTTGGTTTGGGTATCCGTATATTTCCTGCGCACAAGCAGTTCTTGGTAGGGAATACCAAGCGATTTGGACAGCCCTCGGGCAAAGCACTCGCTCTGATTGTAGCCTCTGCGGATCTTTTTGAGCGGGTGCAGCGGCACGGCAACTACTACATCCCAGAGGCCTACAAAATCCTTTTGCAACAAACTAAGACCATATAGGCGCCCTAACTCTTCCCCGATTTCAGGCTTGTTTTTGTATTTTAGCAGATGGAGTAGCATTTGACTTTTTCCTTTTTTAGTAAAGCGCAAAAATGCCATCACTCGGTGCACCGGCATTAGGCCCTGCAACTTGGAGGTGAGCTCATTGTCAAAAGGATGGAGATGAAAGTTGGCTCGAGGCAACATCCCTTGACAAATCGTACACAAACAGGGTTCAAAGTCGAAAAGCGCCTGTTTACAGACCGGGCAATTGCGGGGGAAAATAAGATCAATAAAGTCTTTCCAAAAAAATAATCGCATTGCAGGAAATCAGGTTAGCCTCCAATGGGTTGATATGCAGTATATTTACCCTTTGGACGCACAAAAAGATTAAGATAATGAATCTAATAGAGGAATTCAACGACTACCGGAGCAAAATGAACGAGCGCATCTTGGCGGAAGACAACAAGGTGATTAAGCGTTTTTTCAATTTGGATACCAATACCTACGCAGAAGGCGAGATTGATGTCAAAACCAAGGAAATGATTGGCCTAGCCTGCTCTATGGTGTTGCGCTGTGACGATTGCATCAAGTACCATTTGGGCAAGTCCTTTGAGGCCGGAGTAGGCCGTAAGGAGGTCTTTGAGGTCCTGTCCATTGCCATGGTCATAGGCGGGTCGATTGTGATCCCACATCTTCGTCGTGCGGTGGAGTATTGGGAGGAGCTTGAAAAACAAGCCAGTACTGATGTTTAAACGCGATTTAGACCTTGAAAAACGCTGGGGCCGCTTGTTAGATGGGCTTCAGGAAACTATAGGCAAGAAGCCCAACGATTTAAATGGAGTTTTATTTCTAATCGGCCTTCAAGAACTTGGTCAAGGCACACGACCATTTACAAAAGAGCAGAAGCAGGATCTGATGCACATTGCAGTTTGCAAGGTGCTCAGCTACGCTGGATTTTATACTTTAGATTTTGTGGATCAGGAAGGTTGGCCACACTGGAAGTTGGCCAAAGAGTTGCCACACTTTGACCTCTTGGAACAAGAAAAGTTACTAAAACTGCAGGTTTTAGAGTATTTTGAAAAGGAATATCAATTGGAAATTTGATGAAACTAATTTCTTACAACGTAAACGGGATTCGAGCTGCGATGAACAAGGGTTTCTTGGACTGGCTAGCCAAAGAATCACCAGATGTCATTGGTTTACAGGAGATTAAAGCCTTAGAAACAGACGTAGAATTACGTATATTTCAAGATCTTGGCTACCAAGTATATTGGTACCCAGCAGTCAAAAAAGGCTACAGCGGCGTCGCCATTTTAACCAAGATCGCGCCTAAATTCGTGCATTACGGCATGGGTATTTCTGCTTACGACAGTGAAGGGCGAATGATTCGAGCCGACTTTGACGGTTTTTCTTTTATTTCTGCCTATTTCCCTTCCGGAACCACAGGTGATATCCGTCAAGACTTTAAATACGCCTTCTTAGACGAAGTATATGGCTACATCCAAGACTTAAAGAGAGAGCACCCTGCACTTATCCTAAGCGGGGATTACAACATTTGCCACAAGGCCATTGACATCCATAATCCGGTATCCAATAAGAACACCTCTGGGTTCTTACCAGATGAGCGTGCCTGGATGGATAAGTTCGTTGACTTGGGTTTTATCGATACCTTTCGAGCATTCAATACCAATCCAGGTCACTATTCCTGGTGGAGCTATCGAGCTGGCTCACGGGAGAAAAATCTAGGCTGGCGCATAGATTACCACATGGCTAGCAAAGAAATAGAAAACAAACTAAAAAGTGCTGTAATTTTACAAAATGTAGTGCATTCAGATCATTGTCCTATAGTACTTGAGCTTCACTAATAAAAAGAACAACAAAACCATATATAGTCGAACTAACGAAATGAAATCAATAAAAATTTCTATTCCATCTTTGATTGAGAACATTCAAGTGATTGAAAGTTTTATCGACAATGCAAAAGAAGACTTTGAGATCAACGACGACATGTATGGCAACATCATGATTTCCGTAACAGAATGCATTAGCAATGCGATAATTCATGGCAACCATAGTAATGCAGACAAAATGGTACATCTGGAATTGCAAATGCAACAAGGATTACTAAAATGCAGCATAGAAGACGAGGGAAGCGGTTTTGATTACAGCAATCTTCCAGACCCTACCGAACCAGAAAACATAGAAAAACTAGGCGGACGAGGCATCTTTTTGATGCGAAACCTCAGTGATGATGTAAAGTTTGAAGAAAATGGGAAAAAAACCATCCTCTCTTTTTACCTAGACTAGGACATGGCAATCCATTTTTTTTCAGAAGAAATTCGATTTACGCTCAAAGAAAAGCGAACCAGAAAACGTTGGTTGAAGAAAATTGCAACAAACGCAGGCTTCAAAATCAAAGAATTGAATTATGTGTTTTGTTCAGATGAGTACCTGTACCAAATGAATAGAGAATACTTAAAGCACGACACCTACACTGACATCATTACTTTTGATAATTCAGAAAAAAAAGATGACATAGAAGCCGACATTTTCGTCAGCATCGACCGGGTTCGTGAAAACGCTAAAACACATACCCAAGAAGTGGAAACAGAGATGAACAGAGTGCTTGCTCATGGATTGTTGCACTTAATGGGTTACAAAGACAAAACCCAAGAAGAGGTCGCTTT
>CAZPKI010000041.1:4377-7973 GCA_964587015.1 uncultured Limnohabitans sp. | reverse complement strand
ATAGACATAAAGAACTGTTCCACGTGGAACATAACTAAAAACAAATGTTTCCAATATACGATGTGATCGTAGTCGGCGCCGGGCATGCGGGTTGCGAAGCGGCACATGCGGCTGCTAAAATGGGTTCGTCGGTGCTCTTATGTACCATGAACATGAATACCATTGCCCAAATGTCTTGCAACCCAGCGATGGGTGGCGTAGCAAAAGGCCAAATAATCCGCGAGATTGATGCGCTAGGGGGTCTTTCGGGCATTATTTCAGACAAATCCATGATTCAATTTCGCATGTTGAATCGCTCAAAAGGGCCCGCAATGTGGTCTCCAAGATCGCAAAACGACCGCATGCGCTTTGCCGAAGAATGGAGATTGGCCTTGGAATACACGCCAAATGTTGATTTCTGGCAGGAAATGATTACAGGTTTACTCATCAAAAATGGGGCTGTATGTGGCGTACGCACAGGAATAGGCATTGAAATTCAATCAAAAACTGTGGTGCTTACCAATGGAACATTTCTGAACGGCATCATACATATAGGAGAGAAACAAATTGGTGGAGGCAGAACTGGGGAGGGAGCGGCCAAAGGAATTACAGAACAGCTGGTTTCTTTAGGATTGGAAGCAGGAAGAATGAAGACAGGAACTCCTCCTCGAGTAGATGGCAGAAGTTTGGACTATTCCAAAATGGAGGAACAACTGGGCGATGAGAATCCAGAAAAGTTTTCCTACCTCGATAGTACAAGCTCACTGCAGGCCCAAAAAAGTTGCTGGATCACCTATACCAACAAAGATGTGCACCAAACTTTGGAGACAGGATTTGACCGCTCTCCGATGTTTAATGGCCGAATTCAGGGCCTAGGGCCCCGTTATTGCCCAAGTATCGAAGATAAAATCAACCGATTTGCAGAGCGTGAACGCCATCAAATATTTGTGGAACCGGAAGGCTGGAACACAGTGGAAATCTATGTAAATGGCTTTTCTACTTCCCTTCCAGAAGATGTACAGTATGCTGCATTACGCAAAATATCAGGGTTTGAACAAGCAAAAATGTTTCGTCCTGGATATGCCATCGAATATGACTTTTTCCCGCCAACACAGCTCAAATTGACCCTTGAAACCCAGGCAATTCCAAACCTGTATTTTGCGGGCCAAATCAACGGAACCACCGGATACGAAGAAGCGGCTTGCCAAGGTTTGATGGCAGGTATCAATGCAAGTCTTCAAGTACAAGAAAAAGAACCCTTGATTCTAAAGCGATCTGAGGCTTACATCGGTGTCCTAATTGATGATTTGATCACCAAAGGGACAGAAGAACCCTACCGAATGTTTACCTCTCGTGCAGAGTTTCGTCTATCGCTTCGACAAGACAACGCTGATTTACGCTTAACTGCCATAGGACATGCACTTGGACTGGCCAGCACCGAACGCTTCAACAAAATGATGTCTAAACGGACAGAAACCGCCAAATTGGTCAATGACTTGAAGCAGAAGAAATTCAGCCCAGATGCATTAAATGCCGGGCTACAAAGCTTGGATACTGCAACGATAACTGAGAAGATAAGTGCTGAAAAACTCCTCAAAAGACCACAACTGGGAATTAAGGAACTTGCCATTCTTTCCGATGAACTAGCAGAATACTTGACCAAGTATTCAAACGAAGTAATTGAGCAAGCGGAGATCCAAATCAAATACGAAAGCTATCTAGAAAAGGAACAACTCATGGTGGAGAAACTAGCCAACATGGAAGACTTTAAGATCCCACCCACATTTGACTACATTGGCATTACTGCGCTATCCAATGAAGGAAGACAGAAATTGCACAAGATCCGCCCTGAGACACTTGGCCAAGCATCACGCATTAGCGGAGTATCCCCAGCAGATCTATCTATCGTCACCGTCTACCTAGGAAGATAATGTCGGAACGCCTACTCAAATGCCCACTCTGCAAAAGCGGAAACATCCTCAACCATCAATTGGTCAAAGATCATGCGGTAAGTAAAAAAGAGTTTACCCTATGCCGTTGTGGAGACTGTACACTCTTATTTACCAACCCAAGACCAACAGAGGAGGAGATCGGTCCCTATTACGATTTCAAGGAATACTATTCACACGAAGACCAAGTACGTAGTTTTACGCAGTGGCTCTATCAGAAAATTAGGAAATCAAGTATCCAACGAAAAGTCGGCTTAATTGATAGTCTGATTAAAGGAGGATCCCTATTGGATTACGGATGCGGAACAGGTGAGTTTCTCCAAGAATCAAAAAGGCAGCACTGGAACGTACGTGGAATCGAGCCAAGTGATAAAGCTAGAACCCAAGCTATCGCTAAGCTACCTACAGAGGTACTGGGAACCCTAGACGAATTGCCAGAACTGGAAGCCTACGATGTAATCACGCTGTTTCACGTACTGGAACACATCCATAGCCTAAGAAAGACCGTTAAAAAACTCGTAAATCACTTAAAATCAAATAGTTACATGGTAATTGCGGTGCCAAATCCAGAATCAGCAGATGCAAGGCACTATGGGAGCGATTGGGCAGGATACGATGTACCAAGGCACCTCTATCATTTTTCTCAGAAATCCATGACAGCTTTCCAAGAACAATTTGGATTAGAGCTAGTTCGCGTAGAACCACTCGCTTATGATTCGTATTATGTCAGCCTTCTTTCTGAAGGATACAAGAACCCAAAAGCAGGTTTACTGACACGCTATATGAAAGCCTCCATGCAAGGCTATCGATCCAATCAACGCGCAGGAAAACCAGGTAATTACTCCAGCAACATCTTCATCTTTAAAAAGAAGTGAAAATACAATTCTACCTAATCCTCCTTACCGTATGGGTCTTGTGCATTTCTTGTGCCAAGCAGAGCTCGCCTATGGGGGGCCCACGAGATGAAGATCCTCCCAAATTAATATCGAGCAACCCAAAAGATCAAAGCACATCCATCAGTCCAGAAAAAATTGTATTGACCTTTGATGAATATGTAGGTTTAGAAAATGCGAACAAAGGTGTGGTGATCACACCAAAGATCAACAAGGATCTGGTAGAGTTTACAGCACTCAAAAACACAATCACCGTTCTTCTCAAACAGAAACTCGAAGACAGCACCACCTATGTATTTGACTTCCAAAAATCCGTGGTGGATATCTCCGAACGAAATCCTGCAGAGAAACTAAAACTTGTATTTTCAACAGGCAATCAAATTGATAGTTTGAGCCTATCAGGCTCACTACGATTTCCGTATTCAGAACAATCCGAAGATTACAGAAATGTATTGGTGGGCATCTATCCACTGAACGATACCACCGATGTATTCACAGCTCCTCCCTACTATTTAGCCCAAGTAGACACGATGGGCAATTTTAACCTCAGCAACCTCAAAGCAGGATCATATAGGGCTTATGCCTGGAGAGACAACAATGGCAATCTGAAAGCCGAGTCCAAAAGCGAAGAATATGACTTTTTACCAGAACCCATTCATTTGAACCCAAGTAGTATCGATTCCGCTTTTTTCAACTTATCCAAAGCAGACTTAACACCAATCAAGATTTTACGAACCACCAATTATGGAAGAAACTTCGATGTCATTCTCAACCG
>CAZPKI010000041.1:0-4277 GCA_964587015.1 uncultured Limnohabitans sp. | reverse complement strand
TTCAACAAACCCATTGCTAACATCAGGCTAGACTCACTTCGACTGCAGGCAGATAGTGTTTTTATTCCTGTACGAAAGGAGATGCTGAGCTTCGCAGACTCGAGCATGCGAGATGTTTTGCGGATACAGGCTTTTATACCAGATTCAATACAAAGTGATTTAGTCACCCTCCTTGCTGCAGACTCCACCTTTCAAGATATTGAAGGCACAGTAAACGAAAAACCTCTGCAAGCCAACTATAAAAAGTTGGAACGAAAAGAATTAGCAGACGGAATCAGTGGCGAAGTTAAAGGGGCACAAGCTCCATTAGTTATCCAATTAATAAATGGAAAGAAAGAGGTGGCCTACGAGTTAATTGTGAACGAAGGAAACAAATTTACATTTAGCCTTTTAGAACCAGGGACCTACAGTTTACGGATACTTGAAGATCGAAATGGGAATGGAATTTGGGATCCTTCCAATTACCAAATGCACAAATCTGCAGAACGGGTCTTCTATTACGAAGGAGAGGATAAAACCAGAGACCTCGTTGTCCGAGGGGGTTGGACTGTTGAAGACTTGGTAGTTCGGGCTACAAATGCCTCAGGCTTGAAAAAATCTGAAAAAAAATCAGTGGATAAGCCTTAAATTTTCAGTGGATAAGTCAGTCAGAACTTTTTTAAAATTCAAACTTATCCACTCCAAAGTCCGCATTCAAGGATCCACTATTTCAAATGGGTATAAGTCCTTTTTTATGCACCCTACAAAAGCATGTTGTCCACAGCCTTTTATTCACTGTTCAAAAAAGCCAATTCATCCACATAAGTCAAAGCTTTTAATCTAGGTATTCGTTATCAATCGATTAAGCAAATAAATTAGGTGGATAACCTGTGCAATCCAAGAAGATAAGCGCATCGAAACTGTGACTAATTCACAGAACAGAGATTGTCCACATATCCACAGACCTAATAACTATTGTATGTTCTTTTAATTAAATAATTTAATATACATATAGTAGCTAAAAAGGTGTGGATATCCTATTCTTGCGGAATAACTAATGATTTGTTAATATTATAAAATCAATCCACCCAAACTGACCTAGGACATGGAACTCACCCGTCTATTTGACCTTATTCCCTATCAAATTGAAAAATACAACAAGGATATTGCTTTTGGACGCAAAGAGGAGGGGGTTTGGAAAACCTATTCTTCGAAAGAGGCGCAAAGCATTATCGATGAGTTGAGTTTGGGTTTTTTAGCTCAAGGAATCAAGCCAGGAGAAAAAGTTGCACTTATCTCTGAAAATCGTCCTGAATGGAATTTCATTGATTTGGCCTTGCAGCAAATTGGGGTGATCTCAGTTCCCATGTATCCAACGATTACGGTAGCAGATTATGGGTATATTTTTGATCATGCAGAAGTAAAAATCATTTTTGCAGGAGATCAAACGATCTATGACAAAGCTGTACAAGCGGGAAAGGGTCGTACCATTTATTCCTTTGATCGATTGTCTGGAGTAGCGCATTGGACAGAACTACAGGCACAAGGAAAGTCTGGTGATCATGCAGCATTGACTGGATATAAGGCGAGTGTAAACCCTGAAGATTTATTCACGATTATCTATACTTCTGGCACTACAGGTAAGCCGAAGGGAGTGATGTTGACACACGCAAATGTGCTCTCCAATTTGATGTCAGTATCGCACATCATGTCTCCTCCTTTGGGGACATCAAAGGTGTTGAGCTTCCTTCCGCTTTGCCATATTTTTGAGCGCACTGCGTCCTTCTGTTTTATGTACATGGGTTACTCGATCTATTATGCTGAAAACATGGAAACCATCGGAGATAACCTCAAGGAAGTTCAGCCCCATCTTTTCAATACGGTACCGCGCTTGCTTGAAAAAGTGTACGATAAGATTGTTGCCAAAGGGTATGAACTTACTGGAGTCAAGAAAAAACTATTTTTCTGGGCTTTGGAATTGGGACTCAAGTACGATCCGGCTGCCGATATGGGCGGATGGTATGATTTCCAATTGAAGATTGCCAACAAACTGATTTTCTCGAAGTGGAGAGAGGCTTTGGGAGGAAACATCATGCAGATTAATTCGGGTGCTTCCGCGCTTCAGCCTCGCCTTGCTCGGGTGTTCTGGGCGGCAGGAATAAAGGTTTGTGAAGGCTATGGCTTGACAGAAACTTCTCCGGTAGTAACAGCTTCCATTGGAACCCGCGAAGAAATTAAAATTGGCTACGTGGGTAAGATTGTGAAAGACGTGGAAGTGAAAATAGCCGCAGATGGAGAGATTTTAGTCAAAGGACCAAATATCATGCAAGGCTATTACAAAGAGCCGGAGATGACTGCAGAGGTGATCAAGGATGGCTGGTTCCATACAGGAGATATTGGCATTCTAGAAGGTCGGTACTTGAAGATCACAGACCGTAAAAAAGAAATGTTCAAGACCTCTGGAGGCAAGTACATTGCTCCTCAGGTGATGGAAAATAAGTTTAAGGAATCACCGCTCATCGAACAATTGATTGTCGTGGGCGCTGATCGCAACTATCCCGCCGCATTGATTGTCCCTAGTTTTGATGGATTAAAGGAGTTCTGTAAGCGAAGTGATATTGCCTACACGACCGATGCGGAGATGATTCAGAACGAACAAGTTCAGGAAAAGTACCTAAGTGAGGTAGCGAAGTTTAATGAGCTTTTTGGAAACTGGGAGCAAATCAAACGATTTGAACTGCTAGATACGCCTTGGGGAATTGAGACCGGGGAACTGACGCCTACCATGAAGCTGAAAAGAAAGGTAATCATGGAGAAGTATGCGGATCGGGTGGAAGCTTTGTACACGAAGTAAGTACAATGTACTAAGTACCAGGTACCAAGTAGAAATTCGCATTAAGACTTGAATCCGGCGTAATTGTCACGGTCGGAATTGATGGTCGAAGAAGCTTTTTTTAACCACATAGGCTTTGTATGTGAAATGAGTACAATGTACCTACCTGCGGCATGCAGGCCAAGTACCCACCGCGGCGGGCAGGCCAAGTAAGAGCTCGCATTTAGACTTGAGTCTTTCGTACCAGTGGTGGTGGAAAGGAAATAGCCAAGATGTTCTTAAACCACATAGACACATAGGTTTTAACTATGTGCCTATGTGGTTTTTTAACTTTCCTTCAAAGTGATTATCTAAAAACAAAGCAGGCCTACGGAAGGCAGGTTTATCATATGCTGTTTCATACTTGGTACCTGGTACGTGGTACTTCGTACAAACCCCTTCGTACATTTTTTAAAAAATAGTATGCATGCATACAAAATTTTTTTAATTTAGGTCCGCTAAGCAAGCGCGGAATGACCTATGAAAAAGGAAGAGACAGTTGATTATCCCATTAAAAGTGCTTGGCATGCCATTTCAAGGATGTACAATCAGCAGGCTGCCGAGGAGGGTTTTACCACTGCCATTGGTTTTGTGTTGATCAACATCAACTCCAAGGAAGGAACTCCGGCCACCAAAATCGCGCCGCTCATTGGTTTGGAGACGCGTAGCCTTACCCGCATGTTGAAGACCATGGAGGAGAAGGGACTGATTTATAAAAAGGCCGATCCGGTAGATAAGCGTTCCGTACGCATGTTTCTGACAGAAGAAGGGAAACGGAAAAAAGAAATCTCCGTTCAAAGTGTTATGCGATTCAATGAACAGGTTCGTGCAGCATTAACTGAGCAAGAGCTGGCCGGTTTTTTTGGAGTCATCTCAAAAATTCAAAAAGTTATCGATCAAATTCAAACCAAAGAAGTCCTTTCCGGATTTAGTGAACAAGAAACTCACAGCAACGCATTCTAATAAAATAGACCATGAATAGAACCATTAAAAAAGTAGCCATTTTGGGCTCAGGGGTAATGGGATCCAGAATTGCCTGCCACTTTGCCAACATTGGCGTGCAGGTACTTTTGCTGGACATTGTCCCGTTTGAACTCAATGAGGAGGAACAAAAGAAAGGGCTGACGAAGGAGTCTCCGCTTGTTCGCAACCGAATCGTAACCACCGCCTTCCAAAATACGCTTAAATCCAACCCCTCTGCGATCTACGAGAAATCGAATGCGGCTAGAATTACAACTGGAAACTTTGACGACGATCTACCTAAAATCAAGGACTACGACTGGGTCATTGAGGTGGTCGTGGAGCGCTTGGACATCAAACAGCAGCTATTTGAAAAAGTAGAAAAATACAGAAAGCCAGGCACGCTGATTACCTCCAACACGTCGGGCATTCCGATGCACTTGATGTCTGAAGGAAGATCGGAAGA
>CAZPKI010000040.1:0-13463 GCA_964587015.1 uncultured Limnohabitans sp. | reverse complement strand
TTTTTTCTATGTGCCTTCTATGTGGTTCTTTCTGATGAGGTTTAATTTTTAAACAAAAAAAAGCAGCCCGAAGGCTGCTTTTAATTTTTAGTGTCCTGCTGAAGCGGCGGGTTTGACTCCGCGTTGCCAGATAAAGAAGATAACAAAGAGTACAATCAAAATGCCTGGGAAAAGCATCATTTTTTCTAGAGTCGCTTGACCTGCTGCGAGTTCAAGGGATTCTCCAACCAAGCCAGCTGCACTTTGTGCTGCTCTTGAATCATCAATCCAGCTACCAATGATTGGTTGGAAGATTGCAGTAGAAAACATGCCTACTCCTCCGATAATGGACATTCCCAAAGCTCCAGATAGCGGCACACGTTGCGCTACAGCACCGACCATCACTGGCCAGAAATAACATACTCCTAGTGCAAAGATCAGAGCAGCCACATAAGACATGTTGCCAGTCACCGTGCTAAACAAGAAGATACCAACCGTCGTGAAGATAGCGCCTCCCAAGAGTACCCCTGTCTGTCCCAAGGCTTTCACCACAGGACCAGCAAAGAATCGTCCGATGGCCATTACGCCAGTGGTCAATGCAAGGATCAACATGCCTGAAGCTCCGCTTTGGCTCAACACGATATTGGCCCACTGCTGCGGTCCAAATTCAGAGATTGCAGTCAAGGCCATCGCGAAGAATAGGAAGATAAACACGGGGCTAAACATGGCTTTTAAGTTGGAACCAACCGATGTAACACCTTCTACGGAAGGTTTAGGGAAGGTTTTACCAAAGAAAAGTACAGCATAAGCAATGGTTGGGATCATCATCACCCAAACTTGAGTTTGCCAAGCAAAACCTCCATCGGTCATGAATTTGGATACCAAGCTTCCCAAAACGATACCACCTGGGAACCACATGTGGAAGCGGTTGAGCATCTTGTTTAGGGTAGTACCTGAATACATGTCTGCAATCATCGGATTACATGCAGCCTCAGTACATCCGTTGCCGAAACCGATAAATAGCGTGGAGATCAATAAGGTGGTGTAGCCATCCGCGAAGATGGTCATCAGAATCCCAAGGGTATGGGTCACAAATGCGATGCGCATGATGTTGGCCGGGCCAACGATGTGGTAAAAAAGACCTCCAAGAATCATGGAGATAGGAAATCCTAAAAACCACATGGAGTTAATAAAGCCTAATTGCTCTGCATTTAAGCCGAATTGTTCACCCAACTGGGGAAGGATACCTGCTCGAATAGAGAAGGAAAATGCGGTGGTGATGAGCGCCAAACAGCTTGCGTTGAATAGTGCGCCACGGTTAATGGTCTGTGTCATAAGGTAGTGCTTTAGGTTTATGGGTTGCGTTAAGTGACTTTTGACACAATCAAAGTAGGTAAAAAAATGAAAACAGCTATCCTGAATTCAAAAAAAAATAGACAAAATTCTCGCAAGACCCTGTTTGAGCCGTGAACTAAGTTGTAAAAAAACTTGGATTTACCGCACAAAAACCCAGTCCTGGGCACTGCTCAAGCGTTCGGTAAATTCATAGCCATCTTCTTGAAAAACCTTGAGCTGCTCCGGATTGGTGATTCTATTTTGGATTGCATAGCGAGTCATCAATCCTCTTGCCTGCTTTGCAAAGAACCCAACTACCTGATAGCTTCCTTCCTTGTGTTCCTTGAAATGGATGGTGATGACAGGCATCTTCAAGGTCTTTTTATCTACTGCCTTGAAGTATTCTTGAGAGGCTAAGTTGACTAAAGTTCTGCCCTCGCCTGCGGCATTCAAAGCCTTGCTGATCTTGGTTCCCCAATAGTCATAAAGTGAGTTTCCCTTTTTGGTTTTGAGCTTGGTACCCATCTCCAATCGGTAGGGCTGGATCAAATCCAGAGGCTTCAATAGTCCATACAGGCCCGATAAGACGCGTACATGCTGCTGGGCAAATTCAAGTTCTGCTTCGCTGAACTGATCTGCTTCCATCTTTGCATAGACTTCTCCTTTGAATGCCAAAATCGCCTGCTTGGAGTTCTCCAAACTAAAAGTCTCCGTAAAGGTCTTGTAGCGTTCCTCATTCAAGGTGGCGAGCGAATCGCTCAGGTGCATCAACTTCGAAATTTGAGAAGCGGACTTCTTGCGCAGAACCCCCACCAAGTCTTTGACTTCCGCAGGAAAGTCGGGTTGGGTATGTCCGCTGTACTCAGGGTGGCTATAGTCTAGGGTTTTGGCAGGAGAAATGACAATCAACATGGGTTACTGGATAATCGTAATGGCTTTGGTTTCGGTTTGGGTGATATTCTGTTCTCTTGAGGTAAACCGCACAACGGCCACGTATGTTCCCGTAGGAACTAATTTTCCATTCACAAGTCCATCCCAAGGGCAGAATGGCTGTTTGGGTTCCAAATTTTCATGGTCGCAGTAAAAAATAAGTTCCCCCCAGCGGTTGTAAATAAATACATCTACTTCGTCAATGTACTCGTTGGCATATAGGATAAAATTGCGGCTTGGGTCTCCCAGCACCATCCCACTTGGGAAGACTACCTTGAGGGTACAGTCTTCGACCACCGTAAAGGTTCCTTCCCATTCGCAGCCCAATGCGTCACCCACACGAAGGGTGTAGGTACCTCCCTTTTCAGGGCTGAAGCTAGCATCCTTGGATACTTCCTTCCCATCTAAAATCCAAGAGTAGCTAGCATAAACACCAGGGTTGAGGGTAACCGATTTTCCCTCCAGGGCACATATCACGAGCGGTTCTGTAGGTAGAATAGGAGGGCTCAATTTGGACTTCACAACCACCACATTGGCTCTGCCGATCTCACATCCAAATCGGCTGCGCAAAAGTACCTCGTAGGTGCCCTCTTGGCTGACTTCAATGAGGCTAGTCGTAAATTGTGGGAGCCTAGTACGCGTTCCTCCAGTTACCAAAAACCATTCAAAGCTGTTTACGGTGGTTAAATTGGCTTTCACTTCAATCGTGGTCTTGGATTGATCTACACAAAAAGGACTGGCATCCAAACTTACGGTAAGTCGATTGGGGAGTAAGGTAGCGGTAAACGGAATTTTTTTAGTTGGGCAAAGAACTCCAGAAATAGGCTGCACCTCTAAGGTGTAGCTTCCGGACTTGCTCGGCACAAATTCTTGTCTTCGCCCTACAATGATCCCCAAATCATCCCGCCAGAGGAAGATCACATCGGCTGGGGTAGCATTTTTGAGGATGGCTTCAAATCGGATCCCGGTAAGGCAATCCACGATGGGAGGAGAAACCTCAAAGTCAAGAGCTGGGCTCAAATTCACCGTCATTTGGAGTACTTTGGGGCAGTTGACTCCGGTAGGATCGGCTCCAAGGATGACATATTTTCCCGCTTGGGTAAGTAGAAAGGATCCCCCTGCCTGGGGATTAATTGCGTTGCCAGTTGGTCCCGTGATTAGGTAGTTTAGTGGCTTAGGCCCACTTGGGGTGAAGGAGTAGGAAACACAGCCTTCGACCACTGGAGGCACGGAAAATTCAACTTCAAACTTTTGAGCTACTGTATAGACCGTTTTATTTGGGATGGAGCAGCCCGTGGGATCTAGGATTTCCACCAAATAGTCTCCGTAGGATACAGGGATCTGAAAAGTAGCTTGGTTAGGAAGCGGTCCACTTAGTTCGAGTCCATCGCCCTGTCTGACGATTTTATAAGTACCTACTCGGGGTAATCCAGAAGTTAAATTGATTTGAATTGATCCTTGTGCCACTCCAGTAGGGGAGCAGCTTTCGTCCTTAGCCACTACTGTAAATGCATAGGCTGCAGGAGGATTTAGATTTTCTACCGTGACAGACGCAGAATAGGTACAGCCGGCTGAGTTTTCTGCTTCAAGGGTATAGACTCCAGGTGCAAGGCCCGAGATAGGGATCAGGGTTCCTGCAGGAGCTGCAGGGAAGGTTAGTCCCAGTTCTACAAGTCGAATCCTACTTACTGCAGCCAGCAGTCTCACTTCAAGGGCTCCATCTTTGGTAGCACAGCTTGTGGCGCCTGTGATGGCTTTGGCATCGATGATGGGAAGTTCGTTGACTTGTAGGTTAAGGGATTTGGATACTTTGCAGCCTGGAAGGATGGGGTCCTGGGCTACAAAGGTAAGGGTGTATTGTCCAGGCCCAGGTAGGCTTTGGATTTCTAATTCCAACTCAAAGAACGGGCCTAAGGGGACCTGAACTCCATTGCCATTGCGCTCGTAAAACCAGTCTCCAGTGACGGGCGTGTTGGGGGCGAAGGTGACGGAAGTTTCTTCGTAGCAGACTACGGTTGCCGTTTGGGTTAGGTCAAATTCAAAGGCCGGGCCCACAAAAATGGAAGAGGTAGTAGTACAGGTTTCAAAGAGTGCTTCCTCGTCATCCCCTCCAGCCGCCGTTGGGCGGTATTGAACGACCACGGTATAGATACTTTCTTCCGTTACGGTAATGGTATTGGAGTTGCTGTTTCCAAAAATAGTTCCTGCTGCATTGGTCCATAGAAAATCATATAAACCTTGACTCGGGTCGTAGCCATCAATAGCAGTGAGGGTGATGGGAGTGCCTTCACAGAGGGTGGCATCAGATGCAAGGGTTAGGACCGGGGGTGCGATGACTTTAAGGGTTCCTTTATCCGTGAAATAGCCAATTTCTGCGCATCGGTCTACGCGCAACTCGATGGTGTAGGTGCCAGCTTTAGTGAATATTTGCTCTAAGTTTTGAAATTGATCCCCAGGACCTCCAAAATTGGAGCGAATGACCGTTCCATCTTCATGGGTGATTGTCCAGAAATAGGAGTCAATGTCGGGTTCTCCTCCTCCTTCTAGTGTGGCGGTCGCTCCAGATACTGGGTCCAAGCAGAGCGAAGAAGGGATGCCCAAGGCGGGATCGGGAATAGAGCTACCTGAGTTTTGAACGAAGGAAGGCAATCCTAAATTTGAAGTGCCAGGCATGGCTGCTACCGCATTTTGGTTGAAGGTACTCGCTGCGGTGCAACCGGAGCCTACTTGGATTTGACCAATGCGGTTATCTCCCACGATGGCTACATAGATCTGACCATCCGACGCGATTTGTAAGGCTCCTAAGTTGAGTCCTGAGGTTCCTGCAATTTGTTTTTTGGTAGTTAGGATGCAGGTAGCTCGTGCAGCTGCAGTTGTGGCTGTAGCAAAACAAGAAGGGCAGCCCGAAGTCACCTCTTTGATGATAAACTCCTCGATACCTGGACCCCCATTGCGGTAGGAAACGAGGATGCGGTCAGAGTCTGAGGAAAATTCGAGCCCATAAATTTCACCTGAACATCCAAGATCTAGGAGGGCATATTCGGTAAGTTTTCCGGTCTGTTGGTCAAATTCAAAAATTTCGGTTCGGTTGCATCCATCTTCGAAAATGGTAATGGCAAGTTTGCTGCCATCTGGGCTAAATTTCATCGTTCCCACACCGGAATTGTAGCCATGGGCACTTCCAACAGAGCTGTTGACGGGTTGCCCGATGCCTTGGGAGGATACGGGGTAGGCACGGAAGGTATTGTTGCCCAGTTCGTGAAAAATCGCCCAGGTAGTATCTCCTGCACTAAGTGCTGCACTGTGTTCGGTGGAAGGACTGAAGAGGAAGTTGTTTTTGGTGATCACATTTCCCACTCCCGTGGGATTTTCAGCCTTGATATCTACTAGGGAAAAGCTAACGACATTGCTGCCACTTGTGGAGGCTTGCGTCGTGAAAAGATAGAAAAGGCTGGGTAGGGTAGGTACGCCTACCGCCAATACGCCTTGGCTAGCAGTGTTGCTGCCTCCAATGTCGCTGCCATTTTCCATCAAGTCCCCGTTGAGGTCCCAGACAGATTTGCCATCGCTATAGAAGAGCACTTGTCCTGTTTGATCCGAGATCGTGGTGGTGCCGGCAGGAATATTTTGTGAATGAGGTGTTGCGATGGGACGTGGCACTGGAGCGTTTTCATCGTCAGGGTCTGGATTGAAGTCTAATCCGGCCCCATTTCCAAAATACCAGATGTTATTGGTTTGGTCGGGGATGTCCCACATTTTGATTCGTATTTCTGCATAGGCATAGCAGGATTTTCCAGGTTCCCGAACCAGTACCCAGTATAATCCGGGTTTGCATACTTCATTTGCCCCCTTGGCGATCCAGCCATCTTCGCGCTTGTTGGACCAAAAGTATTCGTAATTGGTGCCGCCACCCGTGCCTCCGCCAGTGCCTCCAGTTCCTCCACCTGCCCCACCACCAGACTGCGCTTGCAGGAGGGGATCTAGGTCGATGCAGGACTCGCAGAGGGTAGTATCTGAAGGGCTAAAGTTGGCCTGCAACTCATTCTCAGTGAGCGTAATGCTTTTGGTCACCTTCTTGGTGGTACTATCTGGAAAAGTGACCGTGAGCGTAACCTCTAGGCTTGTTCCTGAGGCTGCTTCTGCAGGTACCAAAAAGTGTTCTTGATTAAAGTCTGCAGGCAGTGGGTTGCCATCGGCACCGCTAAGTGGCGGTGAGAATTCCCAGGAAAAGGAGAGCGGCAGGTAGTTGGCAGGAGTAATTTCGCTGATCAGTTGGACAGGATTGTTGGCACAGGGCTCCTCAGGATCCCAGCTAAAATCCACAGCTGGTTCTACATCGGCATTGGGAGCAAACACAGGGAAGACGCGGCCACAAAAATCACTTCCCGCAAAGGGATCTTCTTCCAATCCTAGCGTAGCAAGCGTGATTGCATCCGGATTATTCACCCTGCCAATCAATTGTGGCCCACCTGGGAGCTCTTGGTAGAGGTAGTACAGGGAACCATCTGGCCCTGTTTTGACATCGTAGATTTGATGAATACTTGGGTCTGTAGGAACTTGTTCCGGAATCGCTGTAGGAGAATTTCTAGGAATTCGGAAAAGTTTATTTCCTCTCGAAAAAAAGATAAAATCCCCTTCCGGAGAAAAATCTGCTCCAAAAATAACATCTGTACCGCCTGAGTTAGTCAGGGTCACGGGACTTCCAAAAGTACCCGTACTCGAATTAAAGTCAAGCAGTACCAAATCATCTCCTGGGTTGGGAGGGAGAAGCAGTAGGCTGCTGCTGGTCTCGTCAAAAACAATTGCTTTGGGAGCGAAGGGAATGGCTGCTGTACCTGTTAGCGTAAATGACCCTGCAGTCGATTCTAATCTGCGGGATTGTAGATTTCCCCCTGCAAAGCTAATCAGATAGGAAGGTGAGCTAGGGGTTTTGACCACCAATACTGCTCCTTGGGAGGGTCCGATAACTTGGTTTTTAGTCGTGATTTTCCCAAATGGGGGCTGTGCACCTGTCGCTTGGCCGAGCGCATTCATGTCTACAAGTGCATACTGAAGCTGTCCAGTAAGGGATAAGTAAAAAATGTAAAAAAGTTTGTTGCCAGTAGGGTTGTAGTCCAAAATACCGGTAGCCACGGTCTGTCTTCCTTGAAAGTTGCCATTCAGTCCAGGTGCTGAACCTTCAATGGGGCTACCCGAATAATCGTAAACTAACTCCCCGTTGGTGTAGAATAAGGGTTGGCCCGTGATGGGGTCAATGGCAATGGCATTGTTGAAGGCTCCTCCGATGACGGTAGCTGGGAGGCTTTGAACAGTAGCAGTTTCTCCTTTCCCAAAGGAGAGGTAGGGATGGCCTCCCGTGCTGCAATTTCCAAAAATCCATTCGTTGTTATTGTATCCTTGCGCCAAAACTGACTCAGTCCAGGACATTCCTAGTAGCAGGGAGAGGCCTGCAAATAGAAGGATGAAACGTATGGAATTAGCCTTGCTTTTCATATTTTTAGCCCTACTTCTAAAACATCCAATCGGAGCTTACGTTTAGAAGCCAAGTGCGTATTCAAATAAACGAACTATTTCGTGTTACGGTCTCTGCTGCCTTTAGTTTTTTTTATTGCCTTGAGCTTGGTCCCAATTTCTCGGGTCTTCGCCCAAGATCCCCAATACAGCCAGTATTATGCAGCACCGCTTTACCTTAATCCAGCCTTTACTGGCGCGGAGTTAATGGGACGAGTAGGATTTAATTACCGAAACCAGTGGCCCTCCATTGAGGCCCAATTTACCACTTTTTCTGCCTACTACGACACCTACTTGCCTGAATACAACTCGGGGATAGGAGTTCATGTGATGCAAGATTCGGAAGGAGCATCCAAGTTGAGATCTACCTCGGTTTCTGCCATGTACTCCTACGAACTGCGGCTTGCGGACAAGCTATACTTTAGACCTGGATTTCAAGCCAGCTACATTCGTAGGGAAATCGGGTTTTATGAAAATCTCGTTTTTGCTAACCAAATTGATCCGCTAGATCCCACGGGGCCCTTACTTCCTGGTGCAGCTATTCCAGGTCTGGGAGATCCTGTAGGCTTATTTTCATTGTCTGCAGGCGGATTATTGTTTACCAACAATGCCTGGATAGGATTTTCTGCCCACCATCTCAATCAGCCTAATCAATCTTTTGTGGACGGGTTGAGCCCCTTGCCAAGGAAATTATCCCTTCATGCAGGTTACCGAATTTCGTTGGGTCAGGGCAGCATGCGGCGGGATTTTACCCATCTGAGCAAGCAGCGTTACTTGACTCCGACCATCAACTATAAGAAGCAAGGCCCTTTTGAGCAGCTGGATCTAGGAGCCTACTTCTATGTAGAACCCATCTTACTTGGACTCTGGTACAGAGGCTTGCCTTACAAGCCTGTGGAAGCGCAGAGTAACCGAGATGCCCTTGTGGTGATGGTAGGAGTCAACTTGTTGAGTGGTTTGAGTATTGGTTACAGTTTTGACTATACCGTCTCGCAACTAGGAATCCAAAGTGGAGGTGCTCATGAGCTGAGCCTTTCTTGGACCATCCCCAGCCTAAATCAAGGAAAGCCTCTCGGTCGAGACACGATTCTTCCTTGCCCAAAATTCTAAATCGAAGTAATGACAGCAGAAAGTTTGACTTGCCTTCTTTTAGGAATACTGATTTTTGGCTATTTAATGCCCAAAGTTTTGGAATACCTGCAGGTTTCCATGCCTAAGCAACCTGTGCCCCCTGTCCTTGCCGAATACTTAACTGAGGCGAAGCTTGTCGAAGCCAAATCCTACCAAAAGGATAATTTCAAATTTAAACTAATCACGAGCAGCTTTACATTTCTATTGACTTTCCTTTTTATTACCCAAGGTTGGTTTGGGCAAATTGATTCCTGGATTGGTAATTTGGGTTTTTCTCCCTTCCTCAATTCCTTACTTTTCTTTGGGCTTGTTTTTATCGCTTCAGATATCCTGAGTCTTCCTTTTGATTACTACAGTACGTTTGTGATTGAAGAGAAATATGGTTTCAACAAAACTACCCTAGCTACTTTTTTCTCCGATAAGCTGATTGCCTACCTGTTGTCCCTGCTTGTCGGTGGCGGATTACTTTTGGTGTTTCTTTGGTTGATACATACGATGGGGCCGAATTTCTGGTGGCAATTTTGGATCATTGCCAGTGTGTTTATGGTGCTGGTGAATGTTGGATATACCGCTTGGATTATTCCCTTGTTCAATACCTTGACTCCCCTAGCAGAAGGTGAGGTGCGGGACAAGTTGTTGCAGTATGCAGCGAAGGTCAACTTTTCGGTGAAGCACATTTCCGTGATGGATGGAAGTCGCCGTTCGGCCAAAGCAAATGCTTTTTTCTCCGGCTTTGGCAAGCAAAAAAAGGTAGTGCTCTACGATACCCTTTTGGAGCAGCACCCTCCTGAGGAGCTGGTGGCGGTCTTGGCGCATGAAATTGGGCATTACAAGAAAAAACACCTGAAGTGGGGCATGCTTGTTTCGGTAGTGGAGGTAGGCCTGCTACTTTTTCTGTTGGGGCAGGTCGTATTTTCAGAAACCATGAGTTTGGCTTTAGGTGGCAGTACTTTGTCGGTCCCCTTAAATATTATCGGGTTCACGATGCTATTTGCGCCGCTATCAATGGTGATGGGAATTGGAATGAATTGGCTGAGTCGAAAGCATGAGTTTGAGGCGGATGCCTATGCCAAGGAGACCTTTGGAGGTAAGCCACTCGCAGAGGCCCTGAAGACCCTATCTGTGAAAAGTCTCAGCACCATCCACCCGCATCCCTGGTATGTATTTGTCAACTATTCTCATCCTCCACTGCTGGAGCGCTTGGAGCGTTTGGAACGCTAGCGCTTGTTATTTTTTCAACCTAGATTAGTTTGGAACACTGAAAAAATCTGTAATTTTCTCTAGTATAAACCTAAAATCTCATGAAAGACCTTGCCGATTACTCCTATCCATTGACCGATCTTTTTGTGCAGCCAACCTCTTCCGATCAGTGGGATCGGTACCGATTGAGCAAAGAGCAGATTGATTTTTTTCATGAAAATGGCTACTTGGCGGGAGTTCAGCTCCTTGATGAAAAGCAAATCGCAGCTTTATCCCAAGCCTTGGATGAGGTGATGGATCCCAAGCATCCGCTGCACGACTTGTTTCACGAGTTTCATAGCAACGAATCTTCAGATCCAAACACGGTGCTCTTTCACTCTTTGGGCCACTGGCGTATTGCAACGGCATTTCACGATGCGATTTGGAATCCGGCATTTCGAATGGTTGCCAGCCAGCTTCTTGGAGATCGAGGGGTTCGATTTTGGCACGACCAACTCTTTTGCAAGCCTGCACATCACGGGGGTGTAGTAGCCTGGCATCAGGATTATTCCTACTGGACTCGGACGGTGGAGATGCAGCATTTGACCTGTTGGTGTGGCTTAGATGATGCTACCGAGGAAAATGGCTGCTTGCAGTATGTGCCTGGGTCACATCGCTGGGGACTTTTGGAAAAGCCTTCCCTTGCGGGAGCTATGGATGGATTGATGGGGATGCTTTCAGAAGAACAGAAGGCCCAATTTGCACCCGTAGCCATTCCCTTAAAAGCTGGATATGCGGCTTTTCATCATCCTTTGCTGGTGCATGGGAGCTATGCCAATTATTCTCCACGTTCGAGAAAGGCTTTTGTGCTTAATGTTTTTGCAGACGGCACTATTTCTGACTCGGATGAACCACTGCTTAATGGAGTTCCGGTGATTCCAAAAGGAGAAAAAATGGGAGGTAAATTCTTTCCTTTGATTTTTGATCCCAAAAACAGCTAAATTCGAGCTTCAATTGCTGCTTTTGTAAGAAATAAGCAGATTGGATGATGCAGGAGACCTCAGTTTGGGGTCCAGCATTTGGTTGAATTTATTCCCCCTATACATGGCTTCTGGATTATTTGCCTTATTGGATGACATTGCTACGCTCATGGATGATGTGGCGGTAATGAGTAAAGTGGCTGCAAAAAAAACGGCCGGTATTTTGGGTGATGACTTGGCAGTGAATGCCGAAAAAGCCTCTGGTTTTGTGTCTGACCGAGAGCTTCCAGTGATTTGGGCGATCACCAAGGGATCTGCTTTGAATAAATTGATTATTCTTCCCGTAGCTTTTTTGCTGAGTGCTTTTGCGCCAGCGGCCATCACGGTGATTCTTGTAGCGGGCGGCTTGTATCTGGCCTATGAGGGGGCGGAAAAAATCCATGCCTATATTTTTCCTCATCCTGTTGAAAAGAAGGCTGCAATAAATTTGGGGATTACCAAAGAAGAGGTTGTTGCGCTGGAAAAAAAGAAAATTAAGTCCGCCATCACCACGGACTTTATACTTTCTGTGGAGATCGTGATTATTGCAATGAGTACGGTAGTCGACAAACCATTGCTCAATCAAATAGCTGTAGTATCCATCATTGCTCTGATTGCTACGGTAGGGGTATATGGAATTGTGGCCTTGGTGGTACGAATGGATGAATTTGGATTCCGATTGATTGCGATGAATGACCGGGAAGATAGTATTTCAGACAAGATTGGTTGGATGCTGGTCAATGCACTTCCTCACTTTGTTCGTGGGATTGGATTTATTGGCACCCTTGCCTTATTGCTGGTTTCCGGAGGCATTTTTGCGCACAACATTCCCTTTTTCCATCACCTGCTCCCTACTTGGCCTGGGATGTTAAAGGAATTTCTTTTTGGGTTGGCTGTAGGTATCGTCGTATTGCTTCCCATCCTGGTGATTCAGAAATTAAGAAAAAAATCGTCCTAATCTTTTTTAGTAAGTCAA
Organism: uncultured Limnohabitans sp.; assembly: GCA_964587015.1. GTDB lineage: Bacteria > Bacteroidota > Bacteroidia > Cytophagales > Cyclobacteriaceae > Algoriphagus. The sequence continues at coordinate 1,403 of CAZPKI010000040.1, read as the reverse complement.
TGGATTTGCCTATTTTCCGAAGTACTAATCCATTTCTTATGACTTCTTCTTTTTTCCGGCTTTTGGCATTTACTCCCTTTTTTTTAGTGAGTTTATGGGTTGGGGCGCAACCTGGACAATCCTATCTTCAATTTCCAGGCGGGCCGGGTCCAGGGCAGGGCAAGCACATTGTCTTGGTAGCTGGTGACGACGAATACCGATCGGAGGAGTCTTTGCCCATGCTGGCCAAGATTTTATCTTCCCGTCATGGTTTTAAAACCACTGTTCTTTTTCCCATTGATCCCAGCACGGGGGACGTGGTGCCCAACTTTCAAACTAACATTCCTGGACTGGAGCAACTAGCTTCAGCGGATTTGGTACTTGTATTGATTCGCTTCCGGGAGTTGCCTGATGCGCAGGCACAGTACTTGGAGGACTATCTTTTGGCAGGTAAACCCATTATCGGCTTGCGAACATCCACACATGGCTTTGCCTATCAGAAAAATAAGGATTCCAAATTTGCAAAGTGGGACTGGATGAGTAAAGTGCCCGGATGGGAGCAAGGCTTTGGAAAACGCATCTTTGGGGAAACTTGGATCAACCACCATGGGATACATGCCAAGGAAGGAACAAGAGCGCTAGTAGACGGCGTAAAGCAAAGTGCCAATCATCCGATTCTTCGTGGTGTCAAAGACATCTGGGGACCATCGGATGTATATGGAATTAAGAGTTTGCCTGCCGAGGCAGAGGTCTTGGTGTATGGACAGTCTACTGCGGGCATGAATGACCAAGCGCCACTAATCTGGGAGAAGTCGGTGATGCCGATCGCTTGGACCAAGCCCTATCAACTTGAAGGTGGAAAACCCGGAATGGCCTTTGCCTCAACCCTAGGTGCTTCCTTGGATTTTCAAAGTGCCGACTTGAGACGCCTAGTTCTCAATGCATCCTTCTGGCTACTCGGGATGGGAGATGCAGTGACTGCGGATTTGAATGTGGACTACGTGGGCACCTATCAGCCCACTCCTTTTGGGTTTGATACCTTCAGAAAGGGTATGCGCGTGTCGGATTTTAAGTAGTTCTACGAAGTACCAAGTACCAAGTACCAAGTACGAAGTACAAAGTAGAAATACGAGATACGAAATACGGTATCAAATAAATTTCGAATGCTGAATGCTGATTGAAGAATTTCGAAGAAGGGATTCGTAGTAGGATATGAATTCTACTCAGAAAGTATCTTGGTACATTGTACTTGGTACTTCGTACAATTAATAACTTAATTTTCCATTCCTAATCCGTTCCCTCATGAATAAAATAGGTTTCAACGTGCTGGCTTGGTCGGCAGAAATTTCCGAACAGCTTTTCCCAATTTTAGATCGCCTGAAGACCATTGGCTACGATGGAGCTGAGTTTTTTATTGGAGATAC
>CAZPKI010000039.1:0-13839 GCA_964587015.1 uncultured Limnohabitans sp. | reverse complement strand
CAAAATCAAGAACTTCTACGTCGTCAAAAATAAGGATACCAAGTTGTTTCATGGGAATTAGTTTGAGAACGAAATTGGAGAAAATTAGAAGAAAAATAGAAAAGAGGATGGATTTTGTTTATCCGCCCCGGCGGACTCATCCACCCCAGCGGACCCATCCACCACCACAAACCACCACGAACCACCATCCCTTGAATTTTACCGATTTTGTAAATAAATCAAAAAATCGGTAACGAATTTGAAATTAAAATTTACATTGGAGAGGTTTTTCGCAATACTATGCTAACCCTTTCTAGTCTATTTGCTCTTTTACTACGCCTATCCTTGCTTTGCCAGGGACAGGTTGAGGAAATAGCTGATTCGGTTCAATTGGATTTTTTTGAAAGTAATGCGATTCAATCCCCTGAAAATCAGTTTCAACCTTCCTTCGTTTCATTTGAAGGTCCAGGTAGTTTAACTTCTAACATAGAAATAGAAGAGCGCACAGAGATAGAGTCAGAAGATTCCGATTCTGAGGCTTCTATCCACTCCATTTACACCTTCAAAAAGGTTGTAAAAATTAAGAGTGGTTCGCTTTTTAGCAACAAAGCCATACGAGGCAGTCGCTTGCCTCTGTATGATTTTTTTCATAGCTGGAAAATTCATCTGAGCTAATTTTTTGCCGGAATAGGCGATTCCCGATTTCATTTTTCGGGAACAAAATCTCCGTTTACTAAACGGAATTTCTCACTCAGAAATTTTACAACATGCATCTTCATCCCACCTATGAAGTCATGAGTGTGGAGCAAATTCTTCATGAATTGAAGCATTTTCTCCCTGCTCAAGCTCCACTCAAGGACTTTGTCCATCACAATACCTTACATGCGTTTCAGCATCTCCCTTTCTTTCAGGCACTTAAGCAGGCAGAAACACAGTTTGGATACCGAGGATTCCTGCCTCTATCGCAATACAGAAATTTGTATCGTGGAGGAAAAATTAAAGGTCAAGTCCTCCAACGAATTTTAGAGGAACAATTTGGTGAGCAAGCCAACCACTGGCTCGTCAAGCTCCTAGACGAATCCCAAGAGAGCCCTATCGGTTCTAAAATAGGGCAATTTAGAGGGCATTGGATAAGTAAATCTCATTTCAACTTAGATAAAACGATCCATCCCTTTCTTTTCCGGCTGCTTTCAGCCTACCTAGATCAAGGAATTTCCATTTGGCCCTTTCCTTTGGAATCCAAAGGATTTTTAGATGCTATTCGGCAACTGCAAGAAGGTAGCTACTCTTCCATTTTCAAGTCCAAACGAGTGGTAAAACTGCTCCAAAACTCGAAGCTAAATTTGGGGGATCTCTTGGAGATTCTAGTAGGGGACCCCAAAGGCTATGGATGGTATGTTTTTGATCAGCAATTTGCGCATCCCGGTTGGTCAGGTATGGTCTCCGTTCTTGAATCGCAACCTGAATCCTTGCTCGATACCAAGCGAGTTACCTTGGAGGATTTAGTCTTGGTGGAATGCTTGCTAGAAATTGATGCCTTGGACAAGAAATTTGGAGAAGGTTGGATTTCTTTGGGCAAACAATTCCCGCACGATACCCAAATGCTTTTTGAGGTTGGATTGATGGAAGAGCTTGACCTAGTCTTGCAATGCTGGCAAGAGGCCTACGAGTGGAGTTACTATGATGAGGTACTCGCAGGGATTAAGGCCGTTGAACAACCAACTTTAACCCCTAAAATCCCGAGTTTTCAAGCACTATTTTGCATTGATGACCGAGAATGTAGTACGCGTAGGCATTTGGAGTATGTGGATCCTTTGTGTGCAACGTACGGAACACCAGGATTTTTCAATGTGGAATTTTACTTTCAGCCTGAGTATGGAAAGTTTCACACCAAATCCTGCCCTGCACCAGTTACCCCAAAATTTCTGATTAAAGAGACGGCTAAGCATAAAAAACTAGCTTCCGACGCACACTTTCATCAGCGCAGCCATTCTCTTGTTCGTGGATGGTTGAATGCCCAAACGCTCGGATTCTTGTCAGCCTTACGACTCATTGGAAATATCTTTCGGCCAAGTTCATCCGCCCTGGAAGTATCTAGCATGCACCACATGGACCCGAAGGGAAGCCTTTCTATCCATTACCAGGGGAAAGAAGAAAATGGCCTACAGGTAGGTTTTAAAATGGAGCAGATGGCCGATCGTGTGGAAGGCTTGTTGCGAAGTATAGGCCTAACCGATGGATTTTCGCCATTGGTCTACCTAATTGGTCATGGCGCTTCAAGCATCAACAACACGCACTATGCCGGTTACGATTGTGGTGCTTGCTGTGGACGTCCTGGTTCTGTCAATGCACGAGTAGCGGCATTTATGGCCAATCAGCCTGAAGTGCGGGATCTTCTGCTCAAAAGAGGAATTGAAATTCCAGTGTCAACCCAATTTTTAGGGGGATTGCATGACACAACAAAAGATGAGCTGCTCTTTTACGATGAAGATATTTTGCATGCAGCAAATCAGCAGTTGCATCGTGAAAATCAAGAGAAGTTTCTTCGCGTCTTAAATATTAATTCCCTTGAACGATCTCGTAGATTCGACACCTTGGATAAAAACAAATCCATTGGGGGACTTCATGAAGCGGTTAAAAAAAGAGCATTTTCGCTTTTTGAACCGCGTCCGGAATACAACCATGCCACCAATGCGCTCTGCATTGTGTCAAGAAAATCAACGATCAAAGGCTTGTTTTTTGATCGTAGAGCTTTTCTCAATTCCTACGATTACCAAAAAGACCCGGAAGGAGTATCCCTAGTTAAAATTCTCTCAGCCGCTATCCCCGTTTGTGGTGGAATCAACTTGGAGTACTACTTCTCTAGAATGGATCCTGATAAGTTGGGGGCGGGCACCAAGCTGCCGCACAACGTAATGGGGCTTATAGGTGTGGCCAATGGGGCAGATGGGGATCTACGCACAGGTCTCCCGTATCAGATGGTAGAAATTCACGATCCCATTCGCTTACTGATGGTGGTGGAGCAGGTGCCTGGTTTGGTGCTGCAACTCATCCAAGCCAATCCGGCGATTGCCGAGTGGATCGCTAATTTCTGGGTGCATCTGGTGGTCATTGACCCCGATTCGGGCAAGTTGCTGCGGCTAGTGGATGGAAAATTTATTTCCTACGAGCCACTCACCACCATTGAACACTTGGATCATCTGCAAGACAAGCTCTTGAGTACCCAACAAAACCTTCCAGTCTACTTAATCGACTCAATCTGATGGAACTTTCAAATTGGATTCAGTTGATGATTGGGATACCTCTCCTCGGCTTTGTAATTAGTTTGGTTGTCCCAGAGCGAAAAGAAACCTGGCTTTCACGGGTTGCATTTTATACCGCAGGGATCAACCTGCTGAGCACCTTGGTTTTTCTCTGGTTCTGGCTGTTGCAGGGAGGGAAGGATTTGAATCTCAAAGAAATTGTGCTTTTCAAAAACGAGCATTTCGAGTTTTTGGTAGACTTTTTCTTCGATCGGATTAGTGCAGTCTACCTTATCGTTGGGGCACTACTGACCTTTCTAATCACCTTTTACAGCAGGTATTATTTGCACCGTGAACCTGGATACAAGCGGTTTTTCAATACGGTACTTTTCTTTTATTTGGGTTTTAACCTGACAATTCTGGCAGGAAATTTCGAAACCCTCTTTATTGGTTGGGAAGTATTGGGAATATCCTCCTTCTTGTTGGTGGCCTTTTACCGAAAAAACCTCCTTCCTTCTCGCAATGCGATCAAAGTATTTTCCATTTATCGAATTGGGGATGTGGGATTGATTTTGGCGATGTGGGCGAGTCATCACCTTTGGCACGCCAACGTGACCTTTCTGGATTTGACTAATTCAAATCTTGTAACCCAGCAGCAATCAGGTCATGTAGGCATCACCCTTTTTATTGGCATGATGTTGCTTCTGACGGCAGCTGCAAAGTCCGCCCAATTTCCATTTTCTTCCTGGTTGCCACGGGCGATGGAGGGACCAACGCCCTCTTCGGCGATTTTCTATGGATCGCTTTCGGTACACTTGGGAGTTTTCTTATTGCTACGAACCTATCCGTTTTGGGAAAATCAGCTGCTCGTACGAATCTTGATCGGAACAGTAGGATTGATTACGGCTGGGCTTTCTACGATGATTGCGAGGGTGCAAACTTCCGTAAAAACTCAAATTGGCTATGCCTCCCTGACTCAAATCGGGATTATGTTTATTGAGGTTGCGGCAGGCTTTGAACTGTTGGCATTGGTCCATTTTGCTGGAAATGCATTTTTGCGCACCTACCAATTGCTTGTTTCCCCTTCGGTAGTTAGCTACCTGATCCGGGAACAGTTTTATGGCTTTGTTCCAAAAGAAAAAAAGGAGGGAAGTACCTGGAAAAATCGACTTTACCTTTCGGTCTATGTTTGGAGCCTTAAAGAATGGAACCTGGATCGCGTAATTCAAGGTGTTATTTTCCGACCCTTAAAGAAGTTGGGACATAACCTTGATTTTCTGCGGTACCGAACACTACTGCTTTACTTTATCCCAAGCTATGCAGTGGGGGTATACTTACTGGTTGAAGGCTACGAACTTCCAGTATGGCTCAATCAACTATTACCGGCAGGATTTGCCTTTCTGGCCTTACTGATGGTGTTGAAATCCTTCACTGAGCGTAGGTCTATTCGATTGGCTTGGACGATGTTGTGGATGAACCATTTTTGGATGGTGCTCGCCATAGCTGAAAACGAAAATTTCGCATTAACTGAAATTGGGATTTACCTCAGTGGCGTGGTGTTCTTTGGAGCTCTAGGCTGGGGTTTGATTGGTTGGATGACCCAACGGTATGGGGACCTTGGCATGTATGTGTACCAAGGGTATGTACGGCAACATCCACTGGTTGCATTTCTATTCCTATTGGCGGTGCTGGGACTCATCGGATTTCCGATTTCTCCTACTTTCATAGGGGAAGACTTGCTTTTCAGTCACATCCATGAGGATCAGTTTGTGCTCGCGACTCTAGCAGCTTTGGCCTTTGTGATGGAGGGAGTAGCTGCCATTCGAATCTATGCACGACTCTTTTTTGGAACAGTGCCTGATGGCGCCTCACCTGAATTGCAGACTTCAATGCCTGAAAAATTAGTTTAATACTTCAATTCTAGACTTTAAATGGGTGCAAAAGCCCTTCAAAATAGATGAAAACAACAACAAAAACACAAACACCCAAAGATGGTTGGGCCGGTTTAAAAGAAAATTTCACTGCCGATGCAACGGCAGGTTTTGTGGTCTTCTTATTGGCCATGCCCCTCAGTTTGGGGATTGCCAAAGCTTCGGATTTTCCGCCCATTATGGGTTTGGTCACCGCCATCATCGGCGGAATTCTAGTGAGTGTAATTTCTGGATCTCGCTTGACGATCAAAGGCCCTGCTGCAGGCCTGATTGTGGTTGTGGCTGGGGCAGTAGCAGCTTTTGGAGGAGGGGAGATGGGTTGGAAACTTGCTTTAGGGGCAATGGTAGTAGCAGGCTTAGTACAGGTGCTATTTGGTCTCTTTAAGTTCGGGAAGCTGGTGGATGTATTTCCCCTTTCTGCCATTCATGGGATGCTGGCAGCCATCGGGATTATTATCATTGTCAAGCAAATTCCGGTGTTTTTGGATGTGAATCCAGAGCTTTACAAGGGGATGAGTACAGTGGCTATGATCAGGTCTATCCCCACCTTTTTTGCCAATTTTGACCCTAGAGCAACTTTAATTGGTGCGTATAGCCTAGCGATTATGTTGGGATGGCCCTACTTGAAAGACTTTACGTTAGGCAAAATTCCTGCTCCACTGATGGTGTTGCTAGTGGCTATTCCTTCGGAGTTGGCCATGGATTTTGCCCATACCGAACCTCCATATGCCTTGTTGCATATTGGCAATTTGATGGACAGCATTTCTTTTAACGCTGATTTTTCAGGTGTATTTCAAACTGGAGTATTTATCAAGTATGTCATCATGTTTGCTCTAGTGGGATCTCTTGAGTCCTTGTTGACTGTCAAGGCCATTGACCTTGCCGATCCTTACCGAAGAAAGTCGAATACCAATAAGGACTTGATTGCGGTAGGGGTAGGAAATACGTTTAGTGCATTTTTGGGTGGATTGCCGATGATTTCGGAGGTGGCTAGAAGTTCTGCGAATGTCAGCCAAGGAGCCAAAACCCGTTGGGCAAATTTCTTTCATGGTGTATTCTTACTCGTATTTGTACTTGTGGCCACTCCAGTTATTGAAATGATACCGAATGCAGCCCTTGCGGCCATGCTTATTTCTGTGGGAATTAAATTGGCGCACCCCAAGGAATTCATCCATACCTTCCAAATAGGGAAGGAGCAGTTGGCTATTTTCCTGGTCACCATCTTTTTTACCCTAGTCGAGGATTTGCTTATCGGTATAGCAGCAGGTGTAGTGTTGAAAATGATCTTGCATCTGGCCAAGGGAACTCCCATTTCCTCCTTTTTCAAGGCACCAACGGTAGTGTCCTTCAATGGGAATCAATACCTAGTAGAAATAGATAAAGCTGCCATCTTCTCGAATTACCTAGGGATCAAAAGAAAGCTCGAAGAAATTCCTGCTGGCTTCCAGGTAACTATCGATCTAAAAAACACCAAATTGGTAGATCACTCGGTGATGGAAAACCTACATCGATTCCAGGAATCTTACGAGGATACTGGAGGAACTGTACAGATTATTGGGTTGGAAAACCACACTCCTGTATCCGATCACCCGTTGGCTGCTCAGAAAGCAAAATCTTAAGTTTAGTTGGTTTTTAATTACATCCTATCGAAGCTGGGAAGATGAATGGAAGTAAGTTCTATTCATCTCCTGGCTTTCGGTAGTGCAAACCCAGTCCCAAAAAATGAATTGTAAACAACATCTTCTTGCGGTGATTTTAGTTTTTTTCCTAGCTCCGCCGCCTTCATTTGGCCAAAACAACCGGCTAAACACCTCCAATCAAATTGGATGGTATACGTACTTTGGAACGTTCAAGCTCTCCAATAAACTTGGTCTTCATACCGAATACCAATTTCGTAGAAATCAAGTAATCACCGAGTGGCAACAAAGTTTGTTGCGAATTGGATTGAACTATTCGCTACATCCAGCTGTCCAAGTGAGGGTGGGTTACGGTTGGATTGAAACTTTTTCCTACGGGGAATACTCGTTAAACGGGTTTGGGAAGCAATTCACCGAACACCGGATTTTCCAAATGGCGCAACTTTCCCAAAAAGTGGGTAAGGTGGACTTTTCGCATCGTTTTATGCTTGAGCAGCGCTTTGTAGGAAAATATGCTTCAGCCAATTCGACGCGTGAGGATGAGTTTCCTTTACTTCACCGGATGCGGTACATGGTCCGGATGCAAATTCCCTTGAAGGGTAATGAAATCCAGGATAAAACGCCCTATTTGGCAGTTTATGACGAAGTATTTGTAGGCTTTGGAAAAAATGTGAACGCCAATGTTTTTGATCAAAACCGAATTGGCGTTTTACTCGGTTACCGTTTCAATAAAACGGTCCGCTTGGAAGGAGGCTATCTCAACCAGACCCTGCAGTACGGAAGGCTGATCAATGGAAAAAATGGCTTTCAACACAACAATGGGTTGATTATCAATTCAAATTTTACACTGGATTGGACGAAAAAGTAGTTCAAGTTCAACCTATTTCGGTGGGTTTACCTACTAGTTCTGTTCAACCCGCCTTGGCGGGTTGGCCGTGATGATATAACTCTATTTCCCCCAGGTGTACCTGCAGGAGGCAGGTACACCTGGGGTTATTCAAGGTTTGATCCGCCGCGGCGGATCGGTAACAAGGAGTATTCGGGTATATTTAATCAGAATTAGGATTCTGATTAAACGGAGACGAATTTTCATTTTTAGAAGGACCCGCTCGGCGGGTCCAACTTATGAATAACCATGGGTGCATCCGCCGTGGCGGAAAAAAGAGTAAAATGATGTTCAGCAGGACCCGCAATAGCGGGTCCAACATAAAAACTCCATCAGTTAACCAATTCTCCCACAAATCCGTTATGAAGTAGGGATTATCGAAGAAATTGATTTTAATCCAATCTTAAGAAACCACTAAGGAGGGAATAAGGTGTATGGATTAATTTTGTATCCTATAAACAACGCTAGCCATGAACGAAAAAATGAACCGTATGGAGTTTCTGAAGAGCCTAGGGCTTAAAGGAGCTTCCCTTTTTGCTGTCTACTGTGCTGCCTCTGGCTTGAGTAGCTGCGTCAATGAAAGTATGGACCCAACCAACCCTACGGGAGTGACTGGAAATGAGTTGATCCTAGATTTGAACTCAGCTGCCTATTCCAAACTCAATACCCCAGGAAACTACGTGGTTGTGAGTGGAATCGTGATTGCCCGGGTAAGTGCCACTGCATTTGCTGCAGTGACGCAGGTATGTTCCCACGAAGGAAGGAAACAAGTCGTATTTAACGCGGGTGAATTTTACTGCGCTGCTCATGGCGCCAGATTTGACACTGCAGGCAAAGGGCTGAATTCAACTGGTTCAAAAGGTTTGAAAACCTACGTGACCTTACTTGAAGGAACAACGCTTAAGGTGACCCTATGATGACGGCCTTCTCCATGCAGCGCATACTTCCTGCAACCCTCCTTTTTTGTCTCCTTTTTCTAGGAATCAGTCCATGGATAGGGGCAGTTGCACAGGATGACTTACTGAGTATGCTTGACGAAGAGCAATCCAAGGAGCCTGTTTACACCATGGCAACCTTCAAAGCCTCGCGCCTGATTAATGGACAGACCATCGAAACCATCTCCAAAAACCACCTCAACTTTTGGATTTCTCACCGTTTTGGAGCCGTAAACTCTGGCTTTATCGCCAACTTCTTTGGACTCGATGAAGCCAAAATCCGCCTAGGGGTAGAATATGGCCTGACAGACAGATGGCTGGTAGGAGCTGGGAGGAGTTCCCTAGAAAAGACCTACGACCTGTACACCAAATACAAGGTGCTGCGTCAGTCCAATAAAATGCCGGTCACGGTCACAGCTATGGCGGGCTGGGGAATCAACACCATGCCTACTGGCTATGTGATGGAGTCCGGATCTACCATGAAGTTTGACAACAACATCGAACGCTATTCCTACTGGAGTCAGGTGTTGATAGCGCGCAAGTTTACTGAAAAACTTTCCCTGCAGCTTATGCCAACGCTGATTCACGTGAATAAGGTGGAGGACCCCAGCATCCCCAACCAGCTCTTTGCACTGGGTGCAGGAGGTCGATACAAACTTAGCCAGCGGGTTACGCTCTCTGCAGAGTACTACTACAGCCTCCGTGAGATTGAAGACGGAGATGAAGAAGATGACGATGACTACGAAGCCAATGGTGCTTTCCCCTATCCTTACCGCAATGCACTCTCTTTTGGTGTAGACATTGAAACGGGTGGGCACGTATTTCAATTTCACCTCACCAATGCTCGAGGCATGGTCGAAAAGCAATTTATCGGGCAGAACGTAGGTGCATGGGAGAAAGGGGACATCTTTTATGGATTCAACATCGCGCGAACCTTCAGTTTTGACAAATCCGCTAGAAATACACACAAATGAAAAAATTAATCCTGTTCTTTTGCTCCTTCCTGATTTTAGGAAGCGGTTTGTCTTTTGGTCAAGCCTTGTACAGAACTTCCGTGGGGGAGGTGTCTTTTTTTTCCAAAACCCCAGCGCTCGACATAGAGGCGATCAACAAGAAAGCTGGCGCCATAATTAATGCAAGCACCAGAGACTTGGCGATACAGATGAAGATCACCGATTTTCAGTTTCCCAACAAGCTGATGCAGGAGCACTTCAATGAGAACTACCTGGAAAGTGAGAAATTTCCTACGGGCAAGTTTGCAGGTAAAATCACGGAAGTGGTAGACCTGAGCAAGCCAGGAACCTATCCGGTAACTGCAGCTGGCAATCTCACCATCCATGGGGTGACCAAGCCTGTTTCGGTCAAGGGTTCCATTGTGGCTACAGCTACGGAGCTCAAGGTAACCTTTGCCTTTACCGTGCGCACCGAAGACTACAAGATTGAGGTGCCCACCCTGGTATTCAATAAAATCGCAGAGGTAATTGAAATCAGCGGAAAGCTGAATTTGGTAAAGTAGGAGGGGCTATTGCTGTTTTATTGGGGCCAATTACTTTACAAGAATTGTTGTTTCACTTGCTTTAAATCCAATTCTGTAGGTATTCACAAGTATCGTTTCACCAGGAACGGCAGTGAAGGGCATGGAATAGAGCTTCCAAGGTTCATTTTTCGATTTCCGATACCCAAATGAAGCACCTGGTGTGGAAGATTTCAAACTTATTTTTCCGCCTTGATAGGTTGATTCTGCTGGGGAAGTTACTGGTGGGCTATCCTTTCCTCCCCACCAATTGCGAACCATGGACATTTCGTCTAATGCACCCAAATCGCCATAGGTGAGCACCCAATCTTCATGAGCATTCCGAAGCTCTCTTAATTTCTCTTCATAAAGTGGATCTCCAATCAGATTTTTAAATTCCCAAGGATCAGTTTTGGTATGGTAGAGTTCTTCTGCAGGTTTGGTTGGAGCAAACCAGCGGGTTTGATTTGTATTGAGGAGACCTTTTGAATTTAACTCTAACAGATGAATCATCAGTGGATTCTGAAGTCTATACTGTATATTCTGGTAGTTTGGCTTTTCGGGCATGTAGTTTCGAATGTATTTGAATTCACCATCTGTAACAGCTCTAACCCGATCGTATTCGGAGTCCATGCGGTCTCGGGCGGCAAAACTATATTTTCTTGGAGTAGCTGATTTTTGTGGACCTAAAAATGCTTGTCCTTGCATGGATTCAGGAATGGGTATTCCAGCCAAGGAAAGTAAGGTTGGCGCAAAATCTACAAAGCTAATTAACTCATTGGATTGGCTACCGGCTTCAAGAAATGGAGCTTTTATCAACAGTGGTGCCCTCAAACCTCGATCATAAAGTTCTCGCTTGAAATAGGGCATGCCGTCGCCATGATCGGAGAAAAAGAAGATAATTGTATTTTCATACAGCCCATCTTCCTTTAGTTGCGCAACTACCTCACCTACTTGCTTGTCCATCCGCATGGCATTGGTAATAAAACGTGCCAATACCCTGCGCGTGAGTGAATCGTCCGGATATACTGGTGGTACATTGACTTCTTCTGGGCGAACTAATAGTTCCTCATGTTCCCGCATCCAAACTTGGGATTCATGGCTAATCGTGAAATTAAAAATGGAAAAAAAGGCCTGTGTAGAATTGGGTCTATTTCTGTAATGGGCCTTCGCACCACTTTCATCCCACATCGTTACAGGACTTTCAAATTGGTAATCTTCCTTTGAGTTGTTGCTTGTGTAATATCCTGCGCTACGAAGTAGCTCGGGATAGGTCTTCATTCCTTCGGGAAGGAGCGTGGAATAACCTTTGAATCCGGGTGGATAGGCATCAAGAGAAACAGCAGAAGCGGCTAATGTACGCATGTGCATTGCTCCGATAGAGGTTTGGTAAGCTCCAGTGATTAATGCTGCCCGGCTTGGAGCGCATACTCCTGCGGTGGCAAATACTTGGTTGTATTGAACAGATTCAGCTGCAAGGGCATTTAGAAAGGGAGTTTTTCCTCCTGTGCCTCCATAGGACTCTAGATGCTGAGGGGATAAATCCTCGCATACAATCCATACTATATTCGGAGGGTTGGGTTTGGCTGTTTGTTGGGCAAAGACAACTTTTATTGAAAAGAAAGGTAAAGCTGCGAGGAGAAGAATTTTATAACTTCGATAGGATGGGTTCATGTTTTTCACTTTTGAAACATTGAACCTTAAGTTATCACTTTTTAGGTTAATTCAATGGTTGAATGAAATCCAATTGAGGGATAGAAATCCTTCTAAATTCTCCTTCATGTTTATTGAGAATTTATTTTTTCGTTTTGGATAAACGATTAGTTGACTTGGAATTTCGAGAAGTCGAAAGGCCTGCCTTCAGCGTCGGTTCTCTCCGGCTTAGCGTAATTAAATGTTTTAAAATTTTTCAAAAAAGGGTAAGCTCACGCAAAGGCGCGAAGACGCTAAGTGCGGCAATTCACTGTTCCTGCCTATCGCTGCGGATGTAACCCTTGGATAAGAAAGATTAATGAGCTTAGCTAGCAGTTTAGGGTAGGAGGCCTGTCTAATTCCAGCCCTAACTGTATAGATGAATCAAGAGGTTACCTGCAATACGTGCTTAATGGATCGGCGGCACTTTCTAACCCTAGTTCTAAAGCTCTACTCCAATCAGAACAAGCTCCTTTTTTATCTCCAAGTCTATGTTTAGAAAAACCTCTGGAGTAATACGCTTCGAAAAAATTTGGAAAATACTCTAAAGCCTTGTCATAGTCGGCAATTGCGCCTTCATCATCTCTGAGCTTAGACCTAGCAGAGCCCCTATCGTAATAGATCGCTTTATAATTTGGGTTAAGGTCTAATGCTATGTTAAAATCAGTAATAGCACCTTCGTAGTCTTTTAATTTAATTTTGGCCAATCCTTTATTGGAATAAGCATCAGCATAATTGGGATTAATCTCAATTACTTTGTTGTAATCCATTATGGCGCCTACATAGTCTTGCATTTCACTTTTGATATTCGCTCTATTGCTGTAAGCTTGTACATATTTGGGATTGATTTCAATGACCTTGTCATAGTCGCCTAAAGCGCCTTCTAAATCTTGTAGACTATACTTAGCAATGCCTCTATAGTAATAGGCATCTTCAAAATTGGGATCAAGTTGAACTACCTTATCAAAATCTAAAATAGCTTCTCTAAAGTTTCCTGAATTACTTTTAGAAGAACCTCTATTAAACCAATCTTGAGCCGTTTGACTAAATGCCTCTCCGCTTACCAATAACAGCAAGCCTAATACTAAATTTTTCATATCCTTTAACTAAAAATTTTTAATCAGATTATATTATTCTACTGTAAAATTAAAATCTACTTTTTTTTAGCGTTTTGCGTCCAAAAAATTAAAGCTAACGATTTTACGCTTAACCCCAATTTTTACCTATAACAATTGTGTTTATTAGGTTACAAAAAATACGAATCATCTAATACATATTGAAAACGCTCCAATTTTCGAAATTTCCAGAAATAAAAAATCCCCTTCAAAATTTCTTCTGAAGAGGATTCTAGGTAGGCCCACTTGGAATCGAACCAAGCACCTACTGCCCCGAAGGATCGGGGGAGTCAGTTGCTCAGTTCTTAGTTTTTTTCAAAATTTTGTGCAAATGAAAAAGGCACTCAGAGCAAAAAACTCGTAACTGCCTGATTCTGAAGTGGGCCCACTTGGAATCGAACCAAGCACCTACTGCCCCGAAGGATCGGGGGAGTCAGTTGCTCAGTTCTTAGCTTTGTTAATCAGAAATTGTAGGTTTTCGGGCACATCTTTGAGTTTTTTAATAAAAACTTGGCTTTTCATTCTTTTAATGAACACTTCCATTTTTCTAGCATGAGAAATGGATTCAGCCTTTATGCAAATGTATAATTCCCAATCTGATACCTTGGCTGTAAACCGATGGTTTCCATAGGCTTTAGTATTGTGTTTAACCAATCTTTCTTCAACAGATTCCTGAGTAATTCCTGTATAAAATTTGTTTGAAGATGGGCTGTACAAAATATAGCAGAAGCACATAGTTAAAAATTAAAAAGTTGAGCCAATTTCCAATTTTGGATTTGGCTTACTAGCCTTTCTCCAATTTTGTGAAAATGATGTGCAAATGAAAAAGGCACTCAGAGTAATTTACTCGTAAGTGCCTGATTCTGAAGTGGGCCCACTTGGAATCGAACCAAGCACCTACTGCCCCGA
>CAZPKI010000038.1:0-14394 GCA_964587015.1 uncultured Limnohabitans sp. | reverse complement strand
CCTTTGCTAGTTTTTTGGCTAGTTCAGGAAATTTGGAAGTCGTCATAATTCCCAGCAGCAAGGGAATGCCCAAGATGAGTCCAATGGTCAAGAAGACTTCTAAAGTGTCTAGTTGAACTTCTTGTAGAAGTTGGGCAGTAGGAGCGTAGGTGCCTGCCCAAAAGGAAAAATTGAATGGCGTGAGAAAGATGGCTGCCACACTGGAAACTGCAGTTAAACTGACTGAAAGTGCCACATTTCCTTTGGCAAGGCTAGTTAAGAAATTGGAAACATTTCCACCAGGGCAGGCAGCTACCAAAAACATGCCCAAGGCGATGCTGGGTGGGGGATTGAGTTGGGTAACGAATAGCCAAGTGAAAAAAGGTAATACGAAAAATTGGGAAAAAATACCAATTACAAAGCCTTTTGGGTTTTGGACAAGGTATTGAAAATCTGCCCATTTCAACTCCAAGGCTACCCCATACATGATGATTGCCAGTGCGATATTGAGCCCAAGCAAGTTGTCTGGAGAAAAATTGAGTTGTACTGAATCTAGCGCATTGGGTGAAGCCATTGCTCTAAAATCAAGTTATTATCGGAAAAATCAAAACTTCAGAACAAACTACACTTTCCTTTTCCTTTTTTTGGGGATTAATAAATAGGATCATCCGCTTTAATGCCAGAACCAAAATTAGGTTTGAGGTCAAAGTGGATCTGCTGTGGACCGAGGTCCATCGGCAGTCGACTATAAGTTACCTTCTACTTTTCCAATTCCGCTTACTTCTTTTTTAATGATCCGGGGATTTCCGGAGTAACTCACCTTTCCGATGCCATCCACGACAAGAGATAGCTCACCTGCACAGTGTATTTCCACTTTTCCAATACCCGAACTGTTTACCTCCATATTCTCAACAATCAGTTGGGAGGCATCCAATTTACCGACACCATTGTTTCTGAAAATTGCTCGATAGGCATTCCCTGTAAGCGTGATGTTGCCAACCATATCAAAATCCGCATTGATTTCTTTGGCTTCCAGTTCCAACTCTAGATTTCCTACTCCATTGCCCAGCAATTTGAGATCTCCCACTTTGAATAACCCATTCGTTTTGAGATTGCCTACACCCTCGTAGTTTAGTTCCTTTAGTTCCTTAAGTGAAATTCTGATTTTGAATTCCCCTTTATTGAAATTGAATCCATCGATTTTTTCCATTTTGAGTACTAGCAAATCCCCTTCTTGGTCTATAATCAACTTATTGATAAGATCCGCTGGCCCTTCTACTTCGATGGATTCGTCATCAGATTGGGTAAGGGTTAGATTAAATACTCCATCCACTTGCAATCGTGTCACTCCACTTAGTATTTTTTTCTCTTGGATTTCGTTCTCCGAACTGTAAGAGTTGCTTGACTCACAAGAGAAGAAAAGCAGGAGTAGGGGAAAGGCGAGGAAATTGATGATAGCTTTCATAGAAGTGCGTAGTTTAATTTTGATTAGCCAAAAATAGACCAATAAAAAAAGCCCTTTTTTAGCCTAATTTGGGCCTACTTAAGAAAATAGGCTGTCCGTAATCGAACGACTATTACCTCCATTGTCCATTTTCGGAGGGATAATTACGAGTTGCTTGACCTTCGAAAATTTAAAATTCCCAGCGAGTAAATACTCCATAATTTTCCCGAGCGGTTTTTCCAGGTCCATAAGCATCAAAGTTAGCTCCTAGTCCAAAGCCAAATGGGCCTTTTTTCAAACCCGCACGAAGGTAGATAAAGCTTCTGTTGTGAAAACCATCCGCCATACCCTGGTTGTAGTTGAGTTGAAGTCGACTGTAAATTGACAATTTCTCCGTCAGAGCTGGTTTGTATTCGTACAGACCAAAAAACTTTAAATTCTGATCGCTACTCAATTCATAGGAAAGTACGGTGATTGCTAGAATTTCTTTAGAAGCCTTGCTATGTGATAGTCCAAGGGAGGTTCCGAAGCCTGCCACTGAATTGGCTTCTCCAGCAGCTACAAGGGAAAGCCCGGATTTTCCTATTGCATAGTTTAGTTGAAAGGGGATTACTAGGGCATCACCCAATTGTTTTTCTTTCCCATAATTTTCCGCAAAAGCTGCTATTGCCAGTACGCTAAATTTGCTCTTTGGGCTGAAATTTCGTTTGACCACCAGTTGAAAATCCAAGCGATCATTGCCAAACATCAATTCCATAGGAATGGGAGGAACTGGAGCCTGGGCTTGGACAATTGTGGTACTAAAAAATAAAGCGATTAGAAAAAAGCCTGCTAGATAACAGGACAAAAACATACTTTTCATGAGTTAGAACTTAGAGGAATCGAATTTTTTTTGACCTAGCTTTGGAGTTAGACTTGATTTCAAAAGGAAGGTTTAGTCTTTAGATCCTGCAAAATACTTTTTTGGTGCATTTTTTTAGAAAAAAACTTTAAAACAAGGTAATAACTTACCAAACTAGATAAAATTCCGAGTAGTGCACCCGCCCAGACATCCATCAAAAAGTGTTGCATCAAATAAACTCTACTAAAACCAACCAAAATAGCTATTCCCATCAATAACGAATGAAGCTTCATTTTTTTGGGGAGAATTAAATAAAAGAATGAGGCAAGCATAAATACGGTGGTGGTATGGCCCGAAGGAAAGCTTCCCCAATGGTGGAGTTCAACACCTGGTACTTCGTAAAAAGGTATATCCTTGAAAAATTCTGCTGGTCTGGGCATTCCATGGAATAGCCACTTTTTTCCCAAATGAACTAATCCAAGATGGATCAGAGTAGCAAAAGTTAACAAAGCCAAGTAACAGTACTTGTTAAAAATTATAAAACCAAGGAAAATTAACGGAATGACTCCATCACCTAAATGAGTGATCATTGAAAAAAATGCATCAAAAATTGGGTGGTGAAGGGAGTTAATTACCAATTCAGGTTCGCCTTTTACATAAAACGGTAACAGGACTAAACCTAACCCAGTAAAAGCTAAAAAGTAGTACCCAAGGAGTATTTGTTTGTTTTTAGGAAACTTCATGGGCTAAAAGTACTTTTCAGCCCATAAATAGTCTTTACCTATACGTTAGGGTACCATTAAGTTTTTTAGCAGAAGACTTAGATTCAAAAAATAAGAGTTCTATTCTAGCTCCCGAAGGTCAACAGGAACTACTCGGGATACACCCGCTTCAATCATGGTAATGCCATAGATGATGTCCGTACTCGCCATAGTTCGCTTGTTGTGCGTAACGATGATAAACTGACTTTCCGCACTGAATTTATGGATGATTTGGTTGAACTTATCAATATTGGCATCATCTAAAGGAGCGTCCACTTCATCAAAAATACAGAATGGAGCAGGTTTTAGGAGGTAAATAGAGAAAAGTAGGGAAGTGGCAGTCAAGGTTTTCTCGCCCCCACTCAGTTGATTGATGGTTAGGGGGCGCTTTCCTTTTGGTTTGGCCATAATTTCAATAGCAGACTCTAACGGATTTTCAGGATCTACCAATGTTAGGTCGCAATCGTCCTCCTCGGTAAATAATGAACGAAATACGCGCACAAAGTTTTCTTTAATCTTCCCAAAAGCATCCAGGAAGGTTTCTCGAGCAACCAAGTCAATTTCTGAAATGGTGGAGAGGAGCGATTCCTTAGCCTGAATCAAATCCTCTTTTTGGGAGGTGATGAAATCGTACCTACTCTTGATTTCATCGTAGGCTTCCATTGCCATGGGGTTGATCGGTCCTATTTTATCTAGCTTTTCTTTTTGTTTTTGTACGATTTCTTTTAGCTCCTCCTCTTTTAATTCTTCAAATTCAGAATCTACCTGTGGATTTTCCTCCATAAGGGTCTCCAACTCAATATCAAACTCAACATTTAGTCGTTCCTTCATGCCCGCCATTTTCAGACGTACCTCATTAATTTGATTTTGAAGCGCAAGGACCAATTCATCGTAGGCTTCTTTGGCTTTTTGCAGACTTCGAATTCGAGTATCGAGCTCATCTATTGCTCCTCGTTCACTGTAATAATTCTTTTCGGCTTCTGTAACCCCTAATTCAATTCCCTCTTTTTCTGAATAGAGTTCAATCAACTCCTCATCCTTAACTTCATGGCTGTCTAGGAGCGTTTTGATTTCATTATCCAACTGTAGAAGCTCTTCTTGATACTTTTCAATTCTTTCTTTTGAGCTCTCGAATGCCGTTTGTTTAAACTCGATTTCTTGCTCGGCACTAGTTACTCGATTGAGCTGCTGGATGTAGGTAATATTTTCTTGATTGAAGAGCTGAGACTTTTCGGATAGGATCTGTAAAACCGTTTCCAATTCTTCAGTTACTTGTTCCAGTTGCTCATTTAAATCCTCAAAAAGCGCATTTTCTGCAACTAATCGAGGTTGAATCTCTTTCAAACTTTCATCGATTGATTCTATTCTCGCCAAAATGTCTTCGCGCTTGTTCGCATTCGAGTTCAGCAGTTCAGCAAGCTGTTCTTTTTTTGTTCGAACGGATACAAAATCTGAGTTTAGCTCCTGGAGTCGTGCCTGACTTTGTTCCAACTCCTTCTTAAAGCTCAGCTCCTTCAATTTGGCTAAGTCTCCAAGCTTTTGGTCAAGGTTGGCACGTGAGGTACTTACTCGTTTATGAAGCTCTTTGATTTCTTTTTCTAATTTTTCGAGATTCTTGGCTCGACCAATTCGTTTGCCCTCGAATAAACCCACGGAACCACCAGAAAGCGAAAATTTCTTTTTGATGTACTTACCAGATTCAGATAGGAAAACACCTTCTTTTTGGCTAGGAAAATCTGGGTAATCACCTTGGACAATGTAAACATTGTCTAGAATAAAATTGATCAGGCGACTGTATTTGGCTTCAAACTCAATGATTTCGGTTGCTGCTAATGCATTTGGAAATGATTGCACCTTGCTAGGAGAAAACTTTTCAAACTGTTCTAGAATGAAAAAATTGGCTTTCCCTCTTGCGGCATCACTGAGTAGTTGAATCGCTGAAATAGCTTCTTGTTCAGTATCCACAACATAGTAGTTGAGGTAATTTTCAAGATAGTTTTCAATGGTTACTCTGTATTTTTCATCCGTTGTGAGGAGGTCAGAGAGTAGGGGGACATCCTTGCCCCAGCTTTGATTTTTCTTTAAAAACTTAATAGCTTCTGGAAAGCCTTCCAAGTTTTCCACCAAGGACTTTGTAAGGTTGAATTCATTGGTTTTCGAATCGAGTTTTCTTGAAAGTTGAGTTAGTTCTTCTCGAATTACGTCAATGACTTTCGTGGTATCCTCTACCTTTTCATCTTGATCTTCTTTTTTTTGTTTGAGTAGGTCATAATCCTTCTTTGCTTTATCCAATTGCACTTTTACGAGCACTAGACTTTGTTCAAACTCTGCTAAATTGGCTGTCTGTGAACTGTCATCTGAGGACGTTCTTTCCAATTCTTGCTTTAGGGTAGACCATTGAATTTGTTTGATTTCAACCTCTTTTCCAGCTTGATATACGCGCTCTTTAATTTGAGATACCCGAAGACTTAACTCCTTATGATGGTCTTGTTTTGAAGCAGTTGTCCTTTTTTGGAGCTCGTAATCCTCGCGAAGTTGTGCAACCAAGATTTCCTTTTCTGCTAAAATCTTTGAAGCCCCATCTTTTTCTTGCTCTATAGAACGAATTGCAAAAGCAGCTCGTTCGTTTGATTTGCGATCTTGATCTATTTGTTCCCGAAGGGATTGAGAACGATCTTCTAGAAATCGAAGGCGCTCATTTTTTATTTTTTTGTCTGATTCAAAGGATCTGATTTTGTTGACTTGTTCGTTCAGCGCTTTTTGGCGTGAGGCAAGCAACTTTTCTTTTCCAATTAAATCCGACTTAGATGAGCTTAACTGGGCTTCTAATGCTACAATTTGAGATTGAATCTCTAGCTTGTGATCGGATTCGTGTTGGATTTTTGTTTGTGCATCGACCAATCCCAACTGAAGTTGTTCCAAGGATTTTTTTGCCAAGTTGATGCTTGCTACGCGGTAATCTGCTTTTATCTCAAAATATTTAGCTGCTTGCTTTGCTTGTTTTTCTAGAGATTTTAAATTTTTATCAATTTCGAAAAGTAGATCTTCCACGCGTGATAAGTCCGCATCAGTATCCTCTAATTTCCGCAAGGTTTCTCGCTTTCTATTTTTGAACTTGGATATACCGGCAGCTTCTTCAAAAAGTTCTCGTCGCGAATTATTCTTATCATTCAGTAACTCATCAATCATCTTCAGTTCGATGATTGCATACGAGTTTGAATTAATTCCCGTATCGAGGAATAGGTTGGTAATGTCTTTTAATCGGCAGGTGATCCCATTAATTTGATACTCACTCTCTCCACTTCGGTAGTACCTACGTGTGATGGTGACGTAGGTATACTCAGTGGGTAATAAATTTTTTGTATTCTCGAAAGTGAGCGATACCTCTGCTAGGTTGGTCGGTTTTCTATTTTTTGTCCCATTAAAAATCACATTCTCCATTTTATCTGAACGGAGCATTCGAGATTTTTGCTCTCCCAATACCCAACGTATGGCATCCACTACATTGGACTTGCCACAACCATTTGGACCCACCACACCAGTTATGCCCTTGTCAAAGTGGATGACCATTTTGTCACCAAAACTTTTGAATCCTTTGATTTCCAGCTTACTAAGTAGCATTGATAATTTTAATTGGGAATAAGGGTTCAAAATACTGCGAATCTTGGAAATTGGCAAAAAAAAGGAATAAATCAGGGAAAATCAGCTCAGAAAACTAGAGTCACATTTTCAAAAAATGGAGGGTAATTCTTTTTTACAACTTTTTGAACTACCTTAACTTCATGGATTTTGGACAGATCATCTATATCGTGGCTATCATAGCCTATTTTATATATAAAGCAACCGCTAAAAAGAAAACTGGAGAGCTTCCAGAAAGCGAAGAGGGGAGTCCCGAACCACCTAAAAAAGGCTTTACATTCGAGGAGCTCCTCAAAGAAATCCGAGAAGCGCAAACTCCTACTATTCCTGAATTGGAGCCAGATCCGGTACCAATTCCTAGGCCAAAATCAACGTATACACCACCTAAAGAAGATAGGCCAGTTATTCAATCCACTTCTTCCCAGGAGGTAATTCTCTCCGAAGGATTGGATTATGAACAGCGTTATTCTCAATCCAAATCCAAGCATATTAATAGCCCGATTGAGTATCCTAGCTTTATTCCAGAGCAATCAAGATTGATTTCTTATGAACTACCGAAGGAACAAAAGAATCCCTATGCGGAATTATTGAAAAATCCAAAGTCTTTTCGTGATGCAGTGGTGGTAAGCGAAATTCTAAAGCCCAAACATTTTTAATAATTCCCGAACCTTTTCCTTTCATAAGAGTTGATTGCTTGTGAGTTACAAGTTTCTCTAAATCAATTTGAAATGAAAAGAAATCAATTTTTGCAATCGGGTAGCCTTCCTGAATCTAGAAGACAATTTTTGGAAAAAGCAGGTTTAGCTACCATCATCGGTACTTTTGGGATCTCCTTTTTTACTTCGTGTGTTAGTTCTGAGGAACCCGACGATACAACTACGCCGCCAACTAATTCTCCTGCACCCAATGGAATTACCATTTCAGGAAACACGATACAGGTGAATCTTACTATTCAAAATAGACTAGCCGCTTCAGGAGGTTGGTTGCTAATCACTTCTGCCAAAACTTTGGTTGCAAATCTAAATGGTTCCTATGTAGCCTTGACCTCGGTATGTACCCACTCCGGCTGTTTTGATAGTTGGTCATTCACCAATAGTCGATTTACCTGTACCTGTCACAATTCCATTTTTGATACCGCAGGAAAAGTGGTGCAAGGCCCGGCCGGCCAACCTTTAGATGTTTACAGCACTTCAGTTTCAGGTTCTACACTCACGATTAACAAGTAAAACCTTGTTCTGATCGGTTTATATTTTTGAGTAAAATTCATTTTTGGTTTCAACTCCTCCGGGGGTTGGAGCCTTAATTTTTTCATTTATATAAATCGACAATTAGTGTCAATTTTTAGTTTGATAATTCCCATAGTTGTATTTTTGGACACTAATCGTCAAAAATATGGCCCAATCCAGCCCCGTTGAACAGCAGAAGATTTTACGCGTATTCAAATTGATTAACCTCTTGCAAGGTACCATTGGCAAGCCAGTTCATCGCCTTGCAGAATTGCTGCAAACTGATGAACGGACCATTTACAGGTACTTCAAATTGTTGGAAGCCTTGGGATTTGTGGTGGTAAAGGAATTTAGCAAGTACAAAATCCAGGAGCGTACTGAGTACCTTCCCAAGCCAAGTAACAATCCTACTTTTTCCGCTGAGGAGAACCAATGGCTCAGTACGCTATTGGAAAGCCAAGGAAAAGGAAATGCGCTAAAAGATGCAGTAGTTCAAAAGTTGAATCTCCAAGCAGGACTGCAACTAAGTACTGAAGACCTTTTCAAAGCCAACCTTGGGCGAATGGTGGACTTAATTGCTCAGGGAATTACCCAGAAGAAGCAAGTTTGGATCAAGGATTACTATTCTTTGCGTAGTGATACGGTATCAGATCGCTTGGTGGAGCCAGTTGGATTTACCTCGGATTACGAACATATCCATGCCTTTGAACAGGAAAGCCAGACCATGAAAATGTTTAAACTTGAGCGGATGGGAGAGGTGGTCATCGCTTCTGAAGGCTGGAAATTTGAATCTGCACATGAACTTCCGGAGCAGGCCTTGTTTGGTTTTACCGGTAAAGGAAAGTTTCACATCAAACTAAAGCTGAGCAAAAAAGCCTACCAATTGATGGTAGAGGAGTATCCTACAGCAAGACCCTTTATTCAAATCAAAAATCGGAACCATTACTTTTTCGAAGGGGAAGTCCCACATTTACCTGGTTTGGCTCGATTTATCCTCAGTCTTCCAGGAGAAATCAAGGTAGAGGAAGGAAATGAACTCAAAGCCTATTTAACTGAGCAAATCCAAAAGGGGTTTTATTGAGCTTGGTTCGTCAAAGACCTGTTTAGGCTTGGTGTTCTTCGCGAAGCAGGTCGTTGATGGTTTTTACCGGATTGAAAGTGATTAAGGGCACTTCCACGAAAAGGGTATTCCAATGCGCCATAGCCCCATTCCATAAACCAGGAAGTTCAAGGGCTTTTAACACCTTTCCACTTTTCGATTTTTCCGTAATAAATCCGGTATTCATGTCTCGGAATTGAAGCAGGTCAAATGCCTGCCCATGGTAATCCCGCGTTCCACAAACCAAATCAACAGGATTGAAATGGGTAGATGCTAGAAAATGATTTTTAGATTCGAAGTTATTCAGATCAATTTGGGCTGTTTCTAGGATTTGTAGAGATTGGGTACCGTCTTTTTCCTGAATCCAAAAAGGCCCACCTCCAGGCTCTCCGGTGTTTTTTACCATACCACAAACCCGAATTGGGCGATTCAGTTTGGCTTGAAAAAATGCCGCTTGCTCGGTTAAACTGGTATTTTGGAGAGTTTGAGGAATAATTCCTCCCAAATCCGAGACATAAACTTCTTGTGCCTTACTTACCGACTGGGAGGATACTTCTTCAAGCGCTTTCAAGGCTTCAAATACCCGAGCTTGCACTTCCAGTAGCAAACCTGCAAGGGCCATTTTGTAGGATTTCGTAACAGGCTTAAGTCGGTCAGGAACTACGTTGTCTATGTTTTTGATAAATATTAAATCTGCAGCAACCTCATTTAAATTTTCAAGTAGGGCCCCATGACCAGCGGGTCTAAACAATAAACTCCCATCTTCTTCAAGGAAGGGTTCATTTGCTTCGTCTACGGCAATGGTGTCTGTAGATTTTTTCTGATGGGAATAACTCAGCTTAAATGTCAATCCAGTTTGCTCCTGTAATCTGGGTAAATGCTGGCTTATTTCTTTTTCAAATCCTTCTTCATGCTCTGGCGATACGGTAAAATGAATTTGTACTTGCTTGTTTTTTCCTACACCATATTGGATTCCTTCAATTAAATGCTCCTCAGCAGGACAGCGGTTTGTATCTGAATAGGCATGAAATTTCAATAATCCTTTGGGTAGATTACCATAGTTCAAGCCTGTTTCAGTAAGTAGTGCTGCAACTAATTTTTTATACTCCTTTTTCTCAAGTAGACTGGCAATGGATTCGCCTTCTTGTTGAAGTACTACTTCTAAGTCTTGGTAAAAGGCAAATTGATGGAGACTCTCTATGAATTTCTGTGTAAAGCCATTTTTTGCTAAATCTCCATCGGTTTCCAAAAAGGAGAAAAGATCCTTGAACATCCGACTGGCAGCACCGGAGGCAGGAACAAATTTGACGATATCCAATTCAGCAGCTTTCCGCTGAAAATAACTTTGGTAATGCTGGACCTGGGTTTCTTCCCAAACCTGTATCCCTCGAGCTGGCGTAGCTGGGCCTACCAAACTCAAAAACGGAAAACCCTGCTTGAAGCTTTCCAACTGCAGCTGCACAACGTCAATTTTCTTGTCTAAGGCGGTGATTTTTTGGGAGAGGGTAGCGTCCATGTCTAGTCGTTTTGGAAAAGGCTTAGAATTTCAAGGTAATTTACTTTTCGCAAAAGCTCAACACTTCACCCTATTTATTCAGCTTTATCCAACAGCAATTGATTCCATAAGTTGAAATCGTATGGGATCGCCTACTTTTTTCTGGGCCAACTTAGATTGCCCCTCCTCAGAAAGATGCAAGATTCGAGGATAGCCACCGGTTACCCCAGCGTCACGCATCAATACGATTATTCTACCACCGGGGGTCAGCTGCACTGTTCCTGGAAAAACCGGGTTGGTCGGGAGGTCCTCCAGTTGATTGGAAATAAGTTCTTCCAACTGAATCCCCATACGATTGCTGAATTTGGAGAGGTGGAAGGTGCTTGTTTGGATTTGATATTGTTGTTCGGCCGACAAAAGATTCCAATCTGCACCTGGATAGGCTTTTATTTCTGCTGACTCAAACCAAGTAGTTTCCCATTTAGGTTTAGCCCCTATGGGAAAGGATTGAGGAAAGGAAAAATAGGATAAACAGTCATTCGAACTTCGTTTGGAAGGGAAGGTGACTGATTCAAAATCACTTCCTGATCCAAGGAACTGATCTACTTGAAATCCGCCTTGAATGCATAGGTATAAGCGGCTTCCGCTTTGAAATCCTCCCACTTCAAGGATATCAGCAGCTGCAATGGAAATAATTGCAGAGTTTGTAAGCCTCTCTTGATTTACTTTGACCACCACTCGAGCTCCGGCTAAGGAGATTTTACAGGCTTGATCAAATTGAATCTTTAGGCCGGGTTGGGCCATTTCAAGAGCAAGGGCATTGTTTTGATTTTGTAGGAGGTGGTTTGCCCAACGGTAACTAAACTGGTCCATTGCCCCTGAAGATGGAATGCCAAATTGGGTACCCAAAATACGCCCTTTATCTTGCAAGGAGCTGCCTGGGGGGCAGCGAAGGAGTACTGCTTTTCCTTGAACTTGACTCATTTCTGAACGGATTTAGGAAGTTGCTCCTTCCAGTTATCAAATTGGGAGACGCTGATCGGTACAAACTGAATTTGATCGCCTGGCTTTGCCCAAACTGGCATAGGCTGTTTGGGGTCAAAAAAGGTGAGGGGACTTCTCCCGATGATATGCCATCCTCCTGGACTTTGCATAGGATAAACACCCGTTTGGCTTCCACCTATGGCTACAGATCCAGGCGGAACAGCTAGTGAAGGCGTATCTTTTCGAGATGCAAAAAGCTTGGAGGAAAGCCCATTTAGGTAGAAAAAACCGGGTAAGAATCCAAAAAAGTGAATTCGGTAGGAGGGGGCAGTATGCAGGTGAACGACTTCAGCTAAACTCAAGTTTTTGGATTCAGCCAAAGGTGCTAAGTCATGACCAAATACAGGGTCATAACAGACTGGCACCTCCCAAACTGTATCCGGTAACTTGATGGGGTCCAGCTGAATATCTTTCAGAATACGAGCAAATTCCTGCTGGTCTAGGAGGTTTTTCCATACTAAACTTAGTCGAGTAAAGCCTTGTCTAACTTCTACTAAGTTGGAGGAATATTGATTTTGAATATGGGTCAAATAAGCCAATTGGTATCCCAGCAATTGATCTGAAGGGCTTTCATTCCAAACCAACTCTCCGAAAATTGGACTTAGAGCTTGATAGCTTGGCTTCATGTCCAAAAACGCTTTCTCAGAATGGGTAAAAAATCCACGATAGCGGGATTTTCTTCATGAAAGCATAGGGTATCTACTTGAATCGGTAAATAAACACCTTCTAAACTCAAAAGTTGGCCTTCAAAAAGCAACCTATTGACTTGAAGTTCCAGCGAGGCCACATCATGAAGCAAGGATCCTAGTTGACTTCTTGAACTTAGTAAGTAGTCTGAAGTGTAAGTTCTATCCGCAAATACTTCTAGGCGAATCGAGAGTCCTTTTGCCTTTGCTTGTTTCTCTAACTGCGAATGTGGGGACACAAGCAAGGGTATTTGGGGATAATTTTCTACTAAAAAATCAGTTAGTATATCGGCTAACTCTAAATCTCTAGCAGCATCGTTGTAAAGTGCTCCATGAAATTTAATGTGGTCCTGAGTTAAATTATGGACTTTAGCTCTTTCATTGAACCATTCCAGTTGATGGGCAATGGATTGGATCAGTTCTTCTTTTGAAATTTTGAGGGAGACCCTACCAAGATTTAATTGATCTGGATAGGAGGGATGTGCACCTACTTTTTTGCCATACTTTACGGCTAAGGCTAGGGAAGCATCCAAACTTTTTTGCGTCCCAAAATGCACTCCACATGCCAAACTGGCTACGTCAATGAAAGGAAAAATTTCCTCCTCCCGGGCTATTCCCACACCAAGGTCGCAATTGATTTGAGGTAGAAAAATTAGTTTTTTTGGAATTTGTGATTCAATCATAAAGGGTTGACCTGCTCCAAATTTAGGTTAATATTTCCACTACTCGACCATTTACTGGATCTACCACCACCCGTATTGTTCCCATGTTATCTTTCATTATAAATACCACGACATAGTTGCCATTGGTCCAAGCCGCAACTTCTGCCTTTTGCCAATCTCCTTGAATCGATGATTTTTGTGTCGAACTTAAGGCTGTATAAGCGATGTTGCGGTAGACATCCAAAGGATCTTCAGGGGATTCTACCGAGCAGGCAAAGAGTAAAAAGCCAAGAAGTGTAAAAAGAAGGATTTGGAATTTCATAGAAGCGATGAATTACTTCTCAAATTTGAATAAAATTCCTTTCTTGACAAGGAGAAACTCAACTTTGCGGATTAAATGTCTATGATTTCAAAACTCCCTCAAGTGGGAACGACCATTTTTACGACCATGTCTCGAATGGCACTGGAGGAAAATGCGATAAATCTGGCCCAAGGATTTCCCGGTTTCGGTTCGGACCCTGTCTTATTGGAGTTGGTGGCCAAGTATTCTCGAGGAGGATTCAATCAATATGCACCCATGTCAGGGGTATCCGAATTGAAACTAGCGCTAGCTACCAAGACCCAAGTCACTCAAGGGTATTATCCAGATCCAGAATCGGAGGTCACCATCGTATCTGGAGCCACCGAAGCCCTTTTTGCTGCATTTACAGCCATCGTTCATCCAGGTGATGAAGTCATTGTGCTGGAACCTGCCTACGACAGTTATGTTCCGGCAATTACCTTGAATGGCGGTACTCCAATATTTGTGCCTTTGCAATCTCCAGATTTTTCTGTGGACTGGAACTTAGTAGCCTCAAAAATAAGTGCCAAAACCCGCGCCATCGTGGTCAATAGTCCACACAATCCCAGTGGCTATGTTTGGAGTCAGAAGGATGTGGACAATTTAGCAGCACTAGTGACACAATACGGCTTATTTGTAATCAGTGATGAAGTATATGAGCATATCCTTTTTGATGGAAAAAGTCATATTTCTTTGGGATCTAATGTTGCTTTACGGGAGAGAACCTTTGTTTGTGGCTCTTTTGGCAAAACCTTCCATGTCACCGGTTGGAAAATAGGGTATTGCATTGCACCGAAAGTATTGAGTACTGAATTCCGAAAAGTGCACCAGTACCTAACCTTTAGTACGGTGACGCCTCTCCAATATGCGCTTGCCGAATACCTGGAAGACGCTGAAAAATACCTTGAACTGCCCTCTTTTTACCAGAAAAAACGAGACCTGTTTTTGAAAGGACTGGCATTGACTCCATTGCAATTCAAACCTAGTCAAGGAAGCTTTTTCCAGTTGGCTACCTATGGACATCTCAGCAAAAAATCCGACTTGCTGATCGCTGAGCAGATGACTCGGCAACTCAAAGTGGCCTGTATTCCCGTATCTGTTTTTTATTCAACCGGACAGGATAATCAAGTGCTTCGCTTTTGTTTTGCCAAAAAAGAAGAAGAGTTGGAAGAAGCCTT
>CAZPKI010000037.1:0-15155 GCA_964587015.1 uncultured Limnohabitans sp. | reverse complement strand
TGTAGTCAGAGACAAATTGGCCAGTAAAAATCAAGCTGAGGTATTGCGGAAGGTGGAGGCTTCGTTGGATCTTTTTATAAATTTCTGGCTTGGCATACTTGAGAAAATAGAGTTGCAGGCCTGAATTGAGCATGGCCAAAGGAGGGGAAGAGGTCTCCTTGCAAAAGGTAAATTTTCCTCCATTTTCGGCATAAAACCTTTCCAGAAGCTCCTCCGGAAAAGGCTTTAGGTAATCGTACAGTGGGGCTACTGGCTCTCCTTCGAGGTCAGTATGAACAAAGGAAGCGCCATGTCCTGAAAAATTAAGCCGCATAATTTCAAACTCAGTCGAATTTAACGCAGCATGAAATGTCTCTAGCATCCAATCCCGAAGTGGC
This sequence comes from uncultured Limnohabitans sp., assembly GCA_964587015.1. GTDB lineage: Bacteria > Bacteroidota > Bacteroidia > Cytophagales > Cyclobacteriaceae > Algoriphagus. The sequence goes on along the minus strand of CAZPKI010000037.1, from coordinate 14,778 downwards.
AGGACAGGTTCGCTCGGAAAGCCATCCTCATCAGGAATTGAATCTAACCGGGTATAACTATTAAACACCTCCCTAAGATTCTGGTCAAAGAGAAAGAATTTCTTGTTGGTTTTTCCGATGTCGAATACGGCTGTTACTGGGATTTTTGACATAGGAATAAAAAGGGTTAATGGGGGAAAATGGTATTTTTATTTGGTGGTAGCGAGAGCGAGTACTTTTTTAAAGAGATTTTCTCAATGTCATTCTGAATGGGTTTTTGACAGGTATTCGTTCGTCTATTCCTAAAATTTGATTAGCGATAGTTTTACCCATCTGCTCAAAATCAGTGGAGATAGTCGTAATCCCTTGGGCAAGAATTTCTTTTAGAGGAGTATCGTTGTATGAAATAATACCTAATTCTTTACCCAGCTTTAATAATTGTTCCCGTGATTTTTTTATTAAATTCACCAAGTCGGATTCAGCTAAAACGACATAGCAGTCGCCCGTTACTAAAGGCTCTTCATCCTCAACGCCGTCCACAATTAAATTTTTAAAGTCATGGAAAAAACAAAAACGCTTAAATCCATCCATGATCTCTACTGGGTAAAGCTCCCCCTTTGGAAATACTAAAATTAACCTTTGATATTTTTTTAAATGCAGAATACCTGACTCAAGTGCCTCAAAAATATCTTTTACAAAATCTTGGTAAACTCCTGGAAATTCATTTTCAAATCCTTTTACTGCACGATCGATAATTAACAGCTTTTCTTTAGGTATCTTTTTTATTAAATCATAAGCATCTTCTGGATGCCCGTTTTGATCAAAGAAATGTGGTGCAAGGACGTAATGGTTGTAATTCCCTAGATTTTGCTCCAATAACTCTTGAAGTAGATTTCTATTGTAATGGTGAATATATAGGTCCACAGTAGCCTTAGAACCAAGGGTATTGATAATGGAATAATAAATCAGTTTTTTGTAAGAGCTTAATTTATTAAAAAGGAGCACCACTCTCATTTTATGCTCCATTTTTGTTGAAGAAATATAAAATCCTTTTCCGCGTACTGAGGAAATTATTCCTCGATCACGTAGTTCATTGTATGCTTTTTCTACTGTATCACGGGATAACAATAAATCGAAACTAGTTTCATTTATGGAAGGAATTCGATCTCCTACTTTTAGTTTTCCCTTTTCAATATCTTCTAAGATCAAGTTGACCACCTGCAGGTACTTCGGAGTGGGTGAATCTTTTGAGATTTTTTCAGATTTGTCTAATTGCATACCAATAAGAGAAAATTAGGTAGTTGATCAATTATTGATAAACTAGTTAACGAGGGAAGGCTGCCGAAAGGCCTCCATCCACATTCAACATATTACCTGTAGTTTTGGATAAAAGTCCACTCACAAAAACAAAAGCAGCATCCGCAATATCACTGACTTTCACACTTTCTTTTAGGAGCGTTCTATCGGCATAAAATTGTGGTAGATCTTTAACTTCAATGCCATAAGCTTTTGCCCTATTTTCTGCCCAACCTCCTTCCCAGATATTTGAATTTTCAATTACTGCATCAGGATTTATCACATTTACTCGGATTTTGCTTTCCGCAAGTTCCGCTGCCATCAACCGCGACATATGAAGTTGTGCGGCCTTAACTGTGCCATAGGCAATGTTTTTAGGGCCAGCGACTAGGGCATTCTTGCTAACTACATTAATAATGTCACCCCCTAATCGCTGGAGACGCATTAGATCAACTCCTGCTTTGGAAACATTGTACTGCCCCATTACAAGAATGTTATTTAATTTATCCCAATCTTGTTGTGTATGGTCTTCAAAAGCCTTTGATATTGAAATACCTGCATTATTCACCACAATGTCTACTCCTCCAAACTTCAAAGAGATAGCTTGAATCGCTCCAGCTAAACTTTCAGTATCGGTTACATCCAATAGCACACCAAGCACAACATCTTTACCATAATCTCTTTCAAAATTTGCCAAAGCACCATGAAGTCTTTCTTCGTCGATATCTGTCAACACCACGCAGGCCCCCTCCTGTACAAATTTCTCAGCAATGCCTTTTCCAATTCCTCCAGCACTTCCCGTTATTAAGGCTATTTTTCTAGAAAGTGGTTTTTCTTTTGGCATTCGTTGCAACTTTGCTTCTTCCAGAAGCCAGTATTCAATGTCAAATGCCTCTTGAAGTGGAAGAGATACATATTGAGAGACTGCTTCAGCACCACGCATGACATTTATTGCATTTATGTAAAATTCAGAAGCGACTCTACTCGTTTGCTTATCCTTGGCAAAACTAAACATCCCAATTCCTGGCCACAGGATAATCACTGGATTAGGATCCCGCATGGCCGGACTATTTGCATGTTTGTGTTGCTGGTAATAATCGGCATACCGTTCTCGGTAAGCCTTAAATTCCGCCTCCAATTTTGTTCTTATTCCGCTAAAGTCTGAAAAATCGGTGGCTGCAGGAAGATCAAGGATTAGTGGGCTTATTTTTGTTCTTAGAAAATGATCGGGACAGCTGGTCCCCATGGGAGCAAGCCGTGACAGGTCCCGACTGTTGATAAATTCCATGACCACATCCTTGTCGGAGAACGTGCCAATCATACGGGATGTTGAAGAGGCCAATCCGCGAAGTAAGGGTGCAATTCGAGCAGCTTGGCTTTTCCGTTGATCTGGGGGTAGAGACTTGATTAGTTCACCACCAAAAACTGGCCGAGTTTTACCATAGTTTTCAGCTAAAAATGCTGAGGCAGTTTCAATGACTTCTAAACTGTTGATGTAACAGTCATAAGAAGTATCTCCCCAGGTAAATAGGCCATGTCCTCCGAGCATAATTCCTCGAATTCCTGGATTTTTGTCTAAGGCCTCCTTGAGTTTGAGTCCCAAGTCAAATCCTGGGCGCTGCCAAGGAACCCATGCAATCGCTCCCTTCCAAAGATCTTGGGTTATTTGTTTGCCATCTTTGGACGCTGCAATTGCGATTGCGGCGTCTGGATGAAGGTGATCAATATGCTTAAATGGCAAAAAACCATGTAGAGGTGTATCTATAGATGGAGCTTTTGAGGCTAAATCATAAATACAGTGGTTAAACAATTCCACCATTTCATCTTCAAACTCTATTCCTCTGTAAATATTTTTTAGAGCCCTTAACTTTCCTACATCTAATCCCGCTAACCCTGACCTTTTCATTGTTCCGATATCTCCTCCCGAACCCTTAATCCACATGACCTCAATTGGTTCTTTTGTAAGTGGATCAAGTTCAATGGTCTTGCAGGAAGTATTACCTCCTCCATAATTTGTGATTCTTAGGTCTGCACCAAGCAGATTTGATCGATAAATTAAAAGGTCTACATCGTTGTCTTGAAATGTTGCCGCTTTATCGTCGTCCCAGAAATAACTGACATGGTTAAAATTCATTAGTGGTGTATTCATATGAAAGTTGGTCTGATGGGAAAATTAATTTGAATTTCGTTTAATTCAAACGATAAAGTATCCTGTGGTGTCTTGAATAAACATTTTTTAACTTCGAAAATCGCTAACTAAAGCCCTTTATTTTTAAATTTTTCATGCCAAGGCAGAGAAAATTCGGAAAGTTAATTTTACTTTTTTCTTACACAAACCAAGTTAATGTGGGGAAGGAAGGACTAGTTAAATTATAAATAATCCACTTTATCGAATTTTAGCGGTTACCTATAAATGCAGCTTATTTAAAAAGAGGTTCAAGCTTTCCTGGAATAGTTTTAGGTGAAGTTCCTACTTGAACTGAATTTGTAATTGGCCCTTTTTTTAGGGAGTTCTCTTTTTCAATTGTTCCTTAATTTTTTCACTAGGAAAATCACAACTTTATTGAAGGTAAATCCATTGTAAATAAGGAGGATACCTTTTCCTTGAATGGCTTTAAATTGTTTTTAGGAGAATCTGCAATCCTTCCAGTGGCTTTAAAGGTGTAGTAACCATTGCTGATAACTGTTAACAGATGGCAGTCTCCACCCCACTTAATTTAACTTCAAACCCTAATTTTGTGGATTTCGAGTAAAAAAATGGGTAAACATATTATTTAGGATGTCTAGTTAAGAAAAAAAACGCCCTTATTCTTTTTCAGGAACGATTTTTTCAGAAACTCTGGTTGGTATCCTGTGGTGTCCTGCTTATAAATGTTTGGTTTTCTGAACTTTATGCAGGATTCAACAGGATAGCATAATCTAATTTGATTGGGATATTTAGTTTTATTAACAATTACTTTAAACCCAATTCTATGAAAAACCACCAATCATTTAGGATAAAATTCCGATTTCTCGGGTTTTTATTCATTATGCTCTGCATAAGCATAGTTAGTTTTGGTCAGACACAATCTATACGTGGGGTTGTGACTTCTGATCCTGATCGCGAACCAGTTCCAGGAGCTATCGTTTCCATTAAAGGAACTCAAAAAGGGACTGTCACTGACATTGATGGCGTTTTTTCGATAACCGCCACCCCAGGAGACATTTTAGTAGTAAGTTTTGTTGGGTTTACTACGCAAGAAATTGCTGTAGTTTCTGGACAAACTAACCTATCAATTAACCTAGCAAATTCTATCTCAGATCTTTCCGAGGTGGTGGTTGTAGGTTACGGTAGTCAAATCAAGAAAGAGGTAACAGGTGCAATTCAATCCATCGGTGGAGCTGAACTTAAGGACATGCCTGTTTCTACTATCGCACAAAAACTTCAAGGAAGACTTGCGGGTGTGCAAATCAACCAAACTACGGGTCAGCCTGGGCGTGGAATGCAGGTAAGGATTAGGGGACAGCTTTCTGTTTCCGGCGGTAGTGAGCCCTTGTATGTTGTCGATGGTTTTCCAATTACCGGCGATATCAACTCCATCAACCCTGATGAAATTGAGGATATATCCGTGTTGAAGGATGCGGCTTCCACAGCATTGTATGGTTCAAGGGCAACCAATGGGGTAGTTTTAATTACAACCAAAAAAGGAAAAGCTGGTCAAACCAACGTTAACCTGAACGTATTCACTGGTTTTCAGAAAGTTCCCATGAGGGGTCGTCTGGAAATGATGAATGCGGAGGAATTTGCACAGTTTAAGAAGGAATATTACGAAGACGCTGCAAGACCAGTGCCTTCAATTTTCCAGAATCCTTCTCAGTTTAAAGAGAAAAATAATGATTGGTACGATGCATTATTGACCACAGCCCCAATCTCAAGTTATAACTTAACTTTAACCTCTAACAAGGATCGAGTGAATACCTCTGCTGTGGTGGGAATTTTTGATCAGCAAGGTGTAGTTGTAAATACAGATTTCAAAAGATTTTCGCTTCGACTGAATACGGATTATAAGGTTTCCGATAAGGTAAACATTGGTGTCAATGTGGCACCGAATTATGTGTTTGACAACACGCCTCGATCAGATGGAGACCGGGGACAAGGGATTATTTTCAATGCCCTACATACCTGGCCAGTGATGCCAATTAGGGATGAGAAAGGAGAGCTTACTTTGTTTAACCGTTTTCCTGCTGAAACAGGTAACATTTTTGCTTATCCAAACTGGGTGAGATCGGCACAAGAACTTACCAACGAAACAACGAGATTGAATCTCTTGACTACATCCTATTTGGAATGGAAACCAATTAAGAATTTATCTTTAAAATCTACTTTTAACGTAGAGCTGAACAATTCAAGATTCTTCTTTTCTAACCCCTCAACGGCTACTTCGGCAATCAACCAAGCGATTCCAACTGTGGCAGCTTCTATCCGTGAGACCAACAACAATATTTCATGGCTAAATGAAAATATTGCAACGTACCGAAATACCATCAATGACCACAGTTTTGAAGTTTTGGCAGGTTTTTCCAATCAAAGATTCAGATTGGATCAGTATCGAATTCAGGCTGATACCTATGCAGACGATCGGATCCTTACCAGCCAGGCTGCTGTAAATATCAACCGTGGTGGAACATTCAACTCAGTTCAGGAATGGAGTCTTACTTCAGTTTTCTCAAGATTAACGTATAGTTACAAGGGCAAATACCTGTTTACTGCATCAGCTAGAGGGGATGGATCTTCCCGTTTTGGAGTAAATAATCGCTGGGGTATATTCCCATCTACTTCAGTAGGCTGGGTGCTTTCGGATGAGGAATTTTTGAAGGGAAATCCTACTATTTCTTTTGCGAAACTCAGATCAAGTTTTGGTATTACTGGTAACAACAATATTGGTAATTACACGCAATATGCTCTTATCAACAATACGGTTAACGTTGCATTTGGAAACACCTTAACTCCTGGTGCGGCTGTTACTTCTTTGGATAATCCTAATCTGGGATGGGAAACTACTTCCCAACTAGATGCTGGTTTTGACATAGGGTTTTTGGATGATAGAATCTCATTTAACTATGACTATTTCACTAAAAACACAACCAACCTTCTGTATGCTGTTCAGATTCCCCAGGAATCAGGTTTCACCAACTTTAATGACAACATTGGGGAAATTAAATTCTGGGGTCATGAATTTCAAATCAATGCAGTTCCAACCACTGGTGCATTCAAATGGACTGTGAATGCCAACATCTCATTCAACAGAAATGAGGTGATTTCCTTGGCTGATGGTATAGATAGAGTTTATGGCTCATTCCATATTACTAAGGTTGGAGAACCATTTGGGCAATTCTATGGACTTCAGAAATTGGGTAATTATGCCAATGAAGCAGATTTAGCAAATTCTCCAAAGATTCCTGGTAGATCCACAGTGGGAAGTATCAAGCTTCAAGACATCAATAAGGATGGGGTGATCACTTTCGGCGGTAACCAAGACGATAGAACTATCATCGGAAATCCATTTCCCGATTTCGTCTACGGTATTTCCAACAACTTCAATTATAAAAATTGGGACATGAGTATTGTGGGATCCGGTAATCATGGACAGGATCTCTACATGAGGCACCTTTACTCCTTAGCTAATTTGGATGGTGTGTTCAATATGGTGAGAAAAGCCAAAGACCGATTCAGATCTCCTACGAATCCAGGTGAAGGTATTTTCGGTACCACTGTTGGTGGTGGAAACGTAACTGGTATCGAACGGGATTGGCCAAATAGCAATTTCGTATGGGACGCTTCTTTCTTTACTATCAGAAACATCACGTTGGGATACACCTTTACCAAACTTCCTAAAGCGATAAGATCTGCTCGACTTTATGCTTCAGCTCAAAATGTTCTAGTGTTCACCAATTATTGGGGTGGACAAAATCCTGAGGTAAGTATGCAATCAAATGGTCTGGGCGATGGAGGCAACCTAAGCCCTGGAGTTGATTTGGGTCCATATCCTGTACCTCGTACAATCACATTTGGAGCTAATATCAATTTTTAATCAAAACTAAGATGTTGTTTATTACTTCTAAACAGAATAAAAATGAAAAAATATAGCATAATATTTCTAATCCTGCTGATGACCTCCACCAGCTGTGAGGATTTCCTGACGGTAATCCCTGAAACCCAGTTGAGTTCGGCAACTTTCTTTAAGACAGAAAATGACTTTGTACAAGCTGTAAATGGGGCCTACGCACCCCTGAGAGGATATTACAATGGTCCTGCTTGGTTGTTGGGAGAATTGCACTCAGATAATACGTTCTACCTACGAAACGTCCTCTTCGGTGCAGTTGAAAACGCTGAGAACTTAGCGGATTTTTCTGTTCCTATAAGTAACGGAACTACTCCTAATTCCAACGTTTTGTCAGCTTGGCGAACACTTTATTTGATTATTTCCCGGTGCAATCAGGTTTTAGCTAGCATCGATCCTGTTGAGTTTAATGCAGACAGCAAAAACAATATCAAGGGTCAAGCTTTGTTCCTTAGAGCCTTCAGTTATTTCCATTTGGCGCGCTACTTTGGAAAGGTGCCTTTACACCTCATCCCAGTTCCTGGTAGAGACGGTTCTGGTTTGCCTTTGTCAGAAGAAGCGGCGGTATTTGATCAAATTATAAAGGATTTGACAGCAGCTGTGCCGTTGTTGCCTCAAAAGTCTACCCAGCTACCGGGCAGAGTAACTCAAGGCGCTGCAAGAACCTTATTGGCTGATGTATTTATTTACCGCAAGAGATGGTCTGATGCGGAACAGGCTTTGTCACCAGTAATTTCCTCAGGACAATATTCGCTGATGCCTTCGTACGCTTTGGCATTCCCAAAGAATTCCACAAACAAAAACAATGCAGAATCTGTATTTGAGGTTCAGTTTCGAGAAGGTGCAGACGGACTTCAAGGCACCTTTCTTTACCAACATTTGCCTTATCCACTTACAGTCGCGGAGGTTAGATCTTTATTTAATACCTCCAATCCGCAACCTCTTGATGGTCAGGGAAATAATATTCCAACTCCTGATATAATTGCTGCTTATGAGCCTGGTGATCTTAGAAAAGATGCTTCAATCATGAACATTACCGTATCTGGAAGACCAGGAAACAATAAAATTACCCCCATCATCAAGAAGTTTCAGGATACCCATGCACAGCACAATAATCATGGCGTAAATTGGCCAGTTTATAGATATGCTGAAGTTTTACTTTTGATGGCTGAGGCACTTAATGAACAAGGTAAATCAGGCGATGCTGTGGGACTTTTGAATCGGGTGAGGTCACGTGCAGGGTTGGCAGCTTCAACTGCAGCAGGTCAGGCACAGGTGAGAGAAGCTATTTTCAAAGAGAGAAGAGTGGAACTAGCCTTCGAAAACAAGAGATGGTTTGACATCATGCGAACTGGTAGGATTCAAGAAATCATTGTTCCTTACGGACAAAGAATTGTAGCTAATCCGCTTAATTATTATTTCCCACCTATTCCTGGTGCAGTACCAAGAAATAACGTTTTCACAAATCTGGAAAAGTTTTTCCCTTATCCTGCGGCTGAATCTGAAATAAGTCCATATTTCTAAGCTGATTTTCTAAATTGAAATGACCCAACATCTCCTTTTTCATTCTGAGTTAAGAAGATGTTGGGTTGTTTTTTTGATTGGGTTTGGCTCTCGGGTGGGTTGAAATCTCTTTAAAAAAAATCGACTTCATGAGAGGTTTTTTATTACCTAAAAAAATTCTCATCTTTTAGTTTAAAATCGGAAGTACTTGCAAAGCATTAACACCAAAATCTTATGTTACTTAAAAGCACTTTAAAAAATCTTTTCTTCCTAGGACTGGCCATGTCTTTACTGGTGGCCTGTGCCAAAAAAGAGGAAGCGCGGCAACTCACTGGCAACCCTAAAATCGATAAATTAAAACTTCCAGATGGGTTTGTAGCTGAATTAATTTATAGCCCAGGTGAAAACGACCAGGGTTCTTGGGTAGCCATGACCTTTGACGACAAGGGTAGAATGATTACCTCGGATCAGTATGGATATCTCTATCGTTTGGAATTGCCTCCAATCGGTTCGGATTCTACAGTAAAACCGAAAGTGGAAAAACTTCATGTTGGCAATGTCGCTGACACCTTGGTAGGGATGGGCTATGCCCAGGGTTTACTTTACGCATTCAATTCTCTATATGTGATGGTAAATCACAACCCTAATGAGAAATTCAGTCAGCCAACAGGTCTCTATCGCATCCAAGACTTAGATGGCAATGATCAATTTGAAACCATAACACAAATACGAGAGCTCAAGGGTCAGCAAGGTGAGCATGGACCTCATTCCATGAAGCTCACCCCTGATGGTAAAGGTATTTACCTAATTGCAGGTAACCATGTGGATGTTCCAGAAATGAATCATTACCGATTGCCAAGGGTATGGCAAGAGGACAATCTTTTTCCATTGATTAAAGATCCTCGTGGCCATGCAAATGACCGCATGGCTCCCGGAGGTTGGATTGCAAAAATTAACCCTGAAGGAACCGAATGGGAGATGATTTCAGCGGGATACAGAAATGCATTCGACTTCGACTACAATGAAGTGGGAGATATTTTTGCCTATGATGCAGATATGGAATGGGACTTTGGAATGCCTTGGTATCGCCCTACACGTATCAACCATGCTACGAGTGGATCAGAGTTTGGTTGGAGAACAGGTAACTCCAAATGGTCTCCAAATTACCCAGACAATCTTCCAGCTGTACTAAACATAGGGCAGGGCTCTCCAACAAATGCCATGTTTGGGTTTAAAGCAAATTTTCCGAGCAAATACAAAAAAGCCTTGTATGCATTTGATTGGAGCTTTGGAATCATCTATGCAATTCACTTGACTCCCGAAGGAGCTTCTTACAAGGCTGAGGCGGAAGAATTTATTTCAGGCTCCCCTCTTCCCTTGACCGATGGAATTATTGGGCCCGATGGAGCTTTCTATTTTGCAACAGGCGGACGAAGACTTGAATCTGACTTGTACAGAGTTACCTATACAGGAAAGTTGGACAAACATGTACCTTTAACTGAGGATGACCTCCCGAAAGAAGCCAAACTAAGAAGAGAACTTGAGCAGTACCATCAGGTGGCAGCTCCAGCAGAAGGCCTTGCAAAAGCTTGGTCTCATCTGGGACATGCTGACCGTTATGTACAATATGCTGCCCGTGTGGCTGTAGAACACCAACCAGTAGCTACTTGGAGGGCAAAAGCTCTGGCTGAAACCAATCCTTCATCGAAAATACAAGCGATCTTGGCCTTGGCTCACCATGGCTCGGATGCAGATGCAGCTCCCATGCTAACTAGCCTTATGCAATTGGATTATGCATCTCTTTCTGCCACTGATAAGCAAAACATCCTTCGAACTATAGAAGTGATTTTGGCCCGTCATGATCAAGGGGCTGCTTCAAGTAAAGCCCAATTGGTGGCCTATTTAGATCCTCATTTCCCATCGAATGACAACCTACTCAACAGATCTCTTTCCATCTTGCTCGTGCACCTAGATGCGCCTTCAGTAGTAGGAAAGACACTGGCTTTACTGAAGAATGCCAAAGACGATCCCAACTACCAAAAGACATTTACAGCATCTTCTGATTTGATCTTTAGAAATCCTCAGTATGGTTTGGATATCGCTAATATGCTGGCTAACGTTCCCCCTGCGCAAGCTACTTTCTATGCTACCGTTTTGGGCGGAGCCGATAAAGGCTGGACTCCGGCACAGCGAGCCGAATATTTTGGATGGATCAAAAATGCCCTCACTGCATACAAAGGAGGACGGAGCTACGTAGGCTTCCTCGATCGGGCTCGAAAAATGGCTTTAGCTTCAGTAGATAAGGCGGATTTTGAAAAGTATGATGAAATGTCAGGAGGTAAACTGCTTACCGCTAGCGGAAATGATATTGTAAATTCAGGTATTCAGCCTGAAGGTCCGGGCCGTCGATGGACTCTTGAGGAAGCAGAACCTTTGGTTGCAAATTTGGTAGGTAGAGACTTGGTCAAAGGGAAAGCCATGTATGCTGCGAGCCTTTGCCAGTCCTGCCACACCATGAAGGGCGAAGGTGGAGCAATTGGCCCGGATTTGAGCCAGTTGGGAACACGTTTTTCTGCCAAGGATATTTTAGTGGCCACAATTGACCCTAATGCTACTATTTCGGATCAATATCATTCTACGGTACTCGAACTAAAAGCCGGAGGATCAATGGTGGGCAAACTCACAGATGAGGATGGGCAATATTACTACCTATCTCAGAATCCATTTGCACCTTCTGACATTAAAAAGGTGTCCAAAAATACCGTTTCACTCAAGAAGAACGCAGAGGTATCCATCATGATGCCAGGCCTTGTCAATCGACTCAATGAAGAGGAATTGAAGGATTTGATGGCCTACTTGATTTCAGGTGGCAATCCGAATCATGCCGTGTACAAACAACCACTCACACAAAAATGATCCGATCCATCACGCTCAAAATCTGGGGTACCCTAGGCTTGCTGGTGTTCGCCTCCTGGATCTCGTGGAGTATGTCCCTAGACTCCAGCAACGCTGCACAGGCAACTGAGAAGCAGGCTGACTTCATCCCTATTTTTGATGGGAAAAGTCTCAATGGCTGGGAATTTGATCCTGTCTACTGGTCAGTAAAAGAGGGTGCAATCGTTGGGGAAATTACCGCAGAGACCCTTCTTAAAAATAATACGTTCATCATTTGGAAGGGAGGGGAGGTAGGTGATTTCGAGCTGAAAGTGGATTATTGGATATCTGAAAGCGGCAATTCAGGAGTGCAATACCGAAGTGATCGAGTGAAAGAGGTTCCCTTTGCACTGCGTGGATATCAGGCAGATATTGATGGTGGGAATCGCTACACGGGGCAGAACTATGAGGAACGAAAGCGAACCACACTTGCCTATCGAGGTCAAAAAACCCGTATTATTTCACAACCAGATTCAATTCTTGAGCCTCGTGGTTTTATAGAACGAAATGCTTGGAAGGGTTTAAATATTACGTCTGAGTTGGGGGATCGAACTGAGCTCGGAACTCGAATTAAAAAAGGAGAATGGAATACCATCCACATCGTTGCAAAGGGGCAAGTATTAAAACACTTTGTAAACGGAGTTCTGATGAGTGAGGTCCACGATGAGGACAACAAGAATAGAATGTCTCAAGGATTATTGGGATTTCAGGTACATGTTGGCCCTCCCATGAAAGTAATGTTTAAAAATATTGAGCTTAAAAAATTATAAAACTACAGTCAGTAAAATTAAAAGGCGCGGATGGATTCGCGCCTTTTTTATTGGCCCTTCTCAGAAAACGCTACTGCCCCTGCCTGTGGTAATTCGTGTTCTAGAATTTTTTTTATGTGATTATCCGCTTTTTGGCCTGTTAAGCCTGAATATTGAATTGGAAGTGTTCTAAAATCAACACTTATTTTCGGAAATCTTTTTTTGAAAACGATTTATACACTACCCAATCTCTTTTTTGAGTCACTTGTATATTGAAAGGTTAGCAAGTTTTTTGTTTTGATTCGACAACCGCAATTCTTTTAGCTCTTTTTTTTTATTGAATTAAAATTTCAATTCACATTTTAATTAACTTAATAAAGCTTTTTGGACCTACCCATATAGGGCAGGACAGTCCCCGAAAGCTTTTTTTTTAGGTTACATTATAAACCATTACCTAGAATGAATCAAAGTAAATCCAATAAATGGAAAGATACCCTTTCTAATTCCCAACAACTGGGAGGTATAGAAACTTCCGTTTTGGATAATGGAGGTGGGCGAGGCGTTCGAATCGCTTGGGTCAATACCGGCACAGGCCTTCGCTACAAAGTGGTGCTTGACCGTGGAATGGATATTTTGGATGCCTTCCACAACGAAAACAGCTTGGCTTGGATCTCTCATGCTGGTCTAACTGCACCTCAGCCTTTTTCCAGTCAAGGCATTGATTGGCTCCGAACCTTTGGTGGTGGCTTATTGACTACTTGCGGCCTATCCAATGCTGGGCCTCCCAATTCTGATTCCAATGGATCAAGAGGATTGCATGGCAATTATTCCAACCTGTCCGCCGAACTAATCTCCATCAAGCAGCCCGATATATTCTCTGGGGATTTGGGTTTTGAGTTGGTCGGAAAAGTTACCGAAAGCAGCACTTTTGGCCCAAGTTTGGAACTCGTTCGACGGATCTCAGGAACAATCGGATCTGCAGAGATTAGGATACAGGACCAAGTCACAAATCGAGGGAATGCGAAAGCTCCTCACATGCTCTTGTACCATATCAATTGTGGATGGCCATTGATTGACGAAGGAACGCGGGTCGTCTGGAAGGGTGAGCCTCAACGAAGATCTGGTGAGTCAGAGGTTCGTCAAAATTCTCGGAAAGATGGATTTAGACACTGTCCAGCCCCTATGGACAGCCATGCTGGCTTTGGGGAAGAGGTAGCCTTTATAGACCCACAGGGAGATAAGGAGCAACAAGTAATTTGCGGCTATGTCAACGATCAATTGGGATTGGGATTAAAGATTTCTTTTTCCAAAACCCAGTTGCCCTGGCTTATCCATTGGCAGCATTGGGGAAAAAATGAATACGTGACTGCGCTTGAGCCTGCTACAAATCCTCCCATTGGACAGGCTGCTGCTCGAGCGAATCAGAGTTTGATAGAACTTGAACCGGGAGAAAGTCGCAGTTATGACCTACTACTGAGCGTATTAGTTGGAGAGGATGCTCGAAAATTTTCTTGACCCAGTTTGGAATGACTTGCCGCTTATTGAATGATTTAAACGAAAAAAATAGAGGACCACTAACCCAAAATAAAGACCTATGAGTTTTGCCAAAAAAGCGCTCGAACAGGGCGAAGGAATTGTACGATTGACCCCTACCTGGGTACCCCGATCTTTTTGTGTGCCGGGACGAAGAATTAAACTCCATCCTGACGATTACTATGCCTTTGGAGGCATGCGTGGAGGGATCGATGAACGCTGGTTTGCCTCTACCACTGCTGCCCAAAACGGACCACTGACTTCAAAAAATGAAGGATTGAGTCACATTGCTCTGGAGGATGGCGGAAAAGTAACGCTTGGGCTGCTCAAGGATGCAGTGGAGGAATTGGGAGCTGACCTGATCGGTTCTCGCCTATGGAATGAGTTCAAGTCCTGGCCCATGTACTCCAAATTTTTTGACAACATGGGGCCTTTGCCGCACCACATTCACCCTTCAGATGAATTTGGAAAACTGACGGGGCAAAATGGAAAGCCCGAGGCCTACTATTTCCCCCCACAAGTGAATAACCATGGAGGAGATTTTCCTTACACCTTCTTTGGTATTGCGCCAGGAACGAGTAAGGAGACAATTTTGGATTGCTTGAAAAACTTCAACAAAGGGGATAACAAGATCACCAATTACTCCCAAGCGTTTCGCTTGCAGCCGGGTACGGGTTGGGATG
>CAZPKI010000036.1:0-15236 GCA_964587015.1 uncultured Limnohabitans sp. | reverse complement strand
TCAAAACTTGACACCAAACGAATCGGCTGTCGACAGTAGACTGTTAGCTGTTGACTGATTTACAAACTGCTTTTTATTGTTTTCAGAGATTAATTCGTCTTCACCAAATTTTCCTTAGCCTGGGTAAATGTAGGCTCAATTGCGAGGGCTTCATTGAATGCTGCCTTAGCTTCTACCTTGGAGTTTTGATCCAAGAACACCAAGCCCTTCAAGTTGAGCGCCGCCGCTTTCATATCCACCTGCTGCGTCTCCGACTCGGAGATTGCGAAACCAATTTTTTCATCCGCTTTAGCCACCTTCATGAGCATATTCAAGGAATTCATCGCTTCAGGATACCGCTTCATGGAATACTGAAGGTAGGCCGACTTGTACAAACTAAAATTATCCCCTGTTAAGAGGTGTAGGCTTTCATAATACGGAAGGGCACGATCAAAGGCTCCCAATTGCTCCAAGGAGTACGAAGCAATTTCCAATGCACCCACATTCTTATCGTTGATTTTCAAAATATCCATGGCCACCAAAGCTGCAGAAGCACTTTGTCCGGCCTCAAAATACAAGCTGCCCAAGGCTTCCATGTAGCGGAGATCTTCTGGATTTCTTGCCAATAGATCGTAAAGCTTTTGTTTGGCAATTGCCAAGTCACTGTAGCGGAGTGCAGCCTGATAGGCCATCTGATCCACCATATTGAGCGCGTTTTTTACTTTAGGATCAAACCTTGGAATGGAATCGGTGGCCGTTTGCGCCAGGGCTGTACCGATGCTGAGGACAAATAGAGAAACGAAAACTGCAATTTTCATCATGACTGAACTAGTATTTAAAGTTTTTGAATGGGGTAAAGTCCTTTTTCTTGGGCAATTTGAAGCATTAAATTTCGGGCTTCCTCCGGGTTATTTTGGATTCTGCCCTCCAATATAGCTTCTTTGATCTCTTCTTTTATATCTCCAATGATTTTTGAAGGGGAAATCCCAAAGGTATCCATAATTTCCTCTCCACTCACTGGTGGCTGAAAATTGCGAACCTGGTCTTTTTCTTCCACCTGTTTGAGCTTTTCCTCTACCCGACCAAAGTTGTCCAAGTACTTCTGAACCTTCTTATCGTTTTTGGAGGTAATATCTGCTCGACACAAGGCCATAAGATCATCAATATCATCCCCTGCATCAAAAAGCAATCTCCGCAAGGCTGAGTCTGTCACCTCATCTTTTACCAAGGCAATTGGTCTTAAATGAAGTCGTACCAACTTCTGCACATACTTCATCCGCTCGTCCATGGGAAGTTTTAATCGTTTAAAAATCCCTGGCGTCATCCGAGCCCCCTTGTCTTCATGCCCATGAAAGGTCCAACCTATCTTCGGATGAAACCGCTTGGTGGCGGGCTTGGCGATATCGTGAAGGATTGCCGCCCAGCGAAGCCATAAGTTATCCGAGGTCTGACAGAGGTTGTCCAATACTTGGAGCGTATGGTAAAAATTGTCTTTGTGCGATTTGTCGTCTACAGAATCTACCCCTTGGAGCTCGACCATTTCAGGAAAAAATTCATGCAAGAGCTTGGAGGCAAACAACAGTTTGAAGCCATAGGAAGGCTTTGGGGTTTGGATTATTTTATTGAGTTCATCAATGATTCGCTCCGCCGAAATGATTTGAAGTCGGGAAGCGTTTGTGGATAATGCAAAAAAGGTCTCTGACTCGATATCAAAATTAAGTTGCGCGGCAAACCGCACCCCACGCATCATGCGAAGCGGATCATCCGAGAATGTAATCCCTGGTTGCAAGGGGGTTTTTAGCTGCTTGGACTTTAAGTCCTTTATCCCATCAAATGGATCGATCAGTTCCCCATAATTATCCGAATTTAGGGATATTGCCATCGCATTAATCGTGAAATCTCTGCGCTCCAAATCTTCTTGGAGGCTACCGTCTTCCACAAGAGGTTTACGCGATTCTTGCCGATAGGATTCCTTTCGAGCACCTACAAACTCAAGCTCCCAGTCGTCTAACTTCAGCATGGCCGTCCCGAAATTTTTAAAAACGGACAGGGGAACATGTACCTCAAAAGTTTTTGCAACTGCTTGTGCCAACTGAATACCAGAACCTACACAGGTGAAATCAATGTCCTTACTAGGTCGTCCCAGAATCAAATCACGCACGTAGCCTCCTACCACATAGGTTTCAAGCCCCTCTTCAGCAGCCACTTTCGCCACACGGGCAAAAATAAAATGTTCATCTAGCCTATCCTTTAGGTTCATCCCTTCTGTATTTTTACTTCTCCTTCGGGACCTAAAAACAACTCTTTAGTTCCTGAGTGGAAAAGCGGGAATAGCAGGGTAGTTTGTACCGCTGCCTCTATTCCTGATTCTTCCTTAAAAAGTACGGGTTGGGCGATTTGAAACAAAAGTTTATTCCAGTTAGGCTCTCGAATCAATGAAAAGCGAACCAGTCCATTTCCCACTGCTCCTTTGGGAAGAATGGGATTTGCTGGACTTTGATAGATGGTAGGCTTGGAAGCAAATTCGACTATATCTAACGAAACTTCAGAAAAGGAAACGCAAATAGTTCGGATTTGAAACAAATCAAATAGCAGGTAAATCCCTCCTTCTATTTGTTCTTGCTCAGCAAGGTATCCTTTGCGCAAGGAAAAAACTTTCCCACTTCCTTCTTTGATGTAAACTTTCCCTTTTTCCTTAAGTAGCGTAAGAATGTTGGCTTGATCTAGCATGCTACAAAAATAAACAGATTATCTATCTAGACTACCATCCTGAAAAATCATTCGCAATTCCCTTGAAAGCAAAAAGTAATGAGTACTCGATTAATGGCACTACATACACCCAAGTAGCAATAAAAAAGGACAGCGATGGCTGTCCTTTTTTATTTTGTTTGAGAATTAACCTCTCAACCAGTTGATAAAAGTTTGGTAACCTACACCAATTTCACGAGCGAAAGCTGCTTTTGTCTTTTTTCCAGCTGCTTCTACTTTCTTCCACTCTTCCATGATTTTTACTTTTTCAACATCAGAAAAAGATCTACGCTTTCCTTCAGACTTACCTGCAGAAGTTCCATTCAAGGAAGCAATCAACTCGTTGAGGTCTGCTAAAAATTTGTTTTCAGTTAGAAACAAACCAGCAGCTTCTAATTTCTTTATTACTCCATCTCTCGGATTTACTGGTGTTACAGCAATTCCTCGTGATGCAGCTTCATGAAGGTCAATTTTTTTACCTTCAGCGGTCACATACACGAATCCGTCGGATTTTTTTAAATCTACGATAGACTCTTTGATTAATTCTCTCATGGTTTTTGTTTGTTTTATAGTTTAAAAACGGCTCGAAAGTTAGCGCTATAAATTTAGTATTCCAAAACGATTAATATAAAATTTATCAAAAAATAAGAGGTAGTTTTTAATTTATTTATACTATCAATTTTCATACCCACAAAAAGTCTTTTTATTTCGATTAAACACAGATTCAAACACAAACTAAGCATAAAAATAAAATCACTAAAAAAGAGAATAGCCAATCTAACATTGATCAAATAAATGAAGGATTGAAGTCAAATAAATGAATTAAATTAACAATTTGGGTGAAATTCTTGCACAAAAGCAAGATTTGGATTAATACTTCTATAAAGAATACAAACAAAATATGTCTCACCAAATCATAACTACAAAAAGTCATAAAACTAGGATAAAAATTGAATCTATTCAGTTAGAAATACAAAAGGAATATCACCTAATTAACTGACTTTGCGCATAAATAGTCCCGTAAACTATCCTTGTATCAAAGTGGATTTTGAATTCTTAACTTATAAAAACTTAAAGTTGATATAAAGACTATTTATTGTTCAAGAGTATTGTAGAAAAAACACAAAATTCATCACGTAGTAAATGGCTAATATGATTATCCGCAATCATGCCAGTAGCACAGCTCTCCTATTTAAAACATGCGGATAATCGTTGACAGACCATGGACCACGGCCCACAGCTCTCCTAATTGAATCTCAAACCTTATTTTATTTGGTTAGTGGTGAAAAAGCGGATAATCAGAATAGCTAGATTTCAGGGAAATGCTTCTTGATTTTTAGTTCAGATTTTTTTAGGCTTTTCTGAAAGGAGGGTCAATTTCTTTTCCTGAAAAATTCCAAGAAGGTTAGTAAGACCTATTCATGAATTTTTCTACCTTTATACCCCATAAGAATTCAACTTATTTCTACCCCTCCACCGCTTCTTATGGCCTCAAAAACAAAGTACATTTTTATCACTGGAGGAGTTACTTCTTCCTTAGGAAAAGGCATAATCGCCGCTTCATTGGGCAAATTGCTTCAATCCAGAGGATTAAGTGTTACCATTCAAAAATTTGACCCCTACCTTAACATTGATCCAGGCACCTTGAATCCTTACGAGCATGGTGAATGCTATGTAACAGAGGATGGAGCGGAAACAGACCTTGACCTGGGGCATTACGAACGATTTTTAAACGTTGAAACCTCCCAAAGCAATAACATTACCACTGGCAGGATCTACAACAATGTGATCACCAAAGAGCGTAAAGGAGAATTTCTCGGCAAAACAGTACAGGTAATCCCACACATCACCGATGAAATCAAAAGCAACTTCTACAAGCTTGGCCAAGATGGAAAATATGATGTAGTCATCACAGAAATTGGCGGTTGCGTTGGAGATATCGAGTCCTTACCCTTTATTGAAGCAGTTAGACAAGCCCGATGGGATTTAGGTCCTGGAAACTTTCTAGTAGTTCACCTGACGCTCATCCCCTTCCTAAAAGCAGCGAAGGAACTGAAAACTAAACCTACGCAGCACTCCGTAAAGCAACTCCTGGAAGCAGGTATTCAGCCTGATATTTTAGTTTGCCGTACCGAGCACCCTTTACCGGCAGATGTCAAACGAAAACTAGCCTTGTTTTGCAATGTGCAGTTGGACAGCGTCATCGAAGCCATGGATGCCGAGTCCATTTACGACGTCCCACTTTTGATGAAAAAAGAGAGGCTGGACGAGCGGGTACTTTCCAAACTCAATTTAAAGTCAAAGTCAAAACTAGATCTGAAAGATTGGAAAGGCTTTTTGGGCAGGTTGAAAAACCCAACAGCAGAGGTAAGCATTGGACTCGTAGGTAAATATGTTTCGCTTCCGGATGCTTACAAATCCATCATTGAGTCCTTTATACATGCCAGTGCTGCAGCTGAATGCAAGGTCAACCTGGTTCTGCTTTCCTCTGAGGAAATAAATAATGGGAATTACAATGCTAAACTAAAATTATTAGACGGCATTTTGGTTGCCCCAGGCTTTGGAGAGCGAGGTTTTGAAGGCAAAATCGCCACTGCAAAGTATGCGCGGGAAAACCAAATCCCCTACTTCGGCATCTGCTTGGGGATGCAAGTTGCGGTGATTGAATTTGCAAGAAATGTACTCAAACTAGACCAAGCCAATTCCACAGAAATGGACCCAAATACCCCTCATCCGGTCATTGCCCTGATGGAGGAACAAAAGAAAATTGACCAAATGGGAGGAACTATGCGTCTGGGTTCGTATGCTTGTGATCTCAAAAAAGGCAGCAAGTCAGCTTTAGCCTACGGAAAAACAAAAATTCAGGAGCGCCATAGACACCGCTATGAATTCAACAACGAATACCTCGAACAAGTCGAATCCAATGGCATGTTGGCTACAGGAAAAAATCCTAAAACTGGCCTGGTAGAGATTGTTGAACTTAAAAACCATCCTTGGTTTGTAGGTGTACAATTTCATCCGGAATACAAAAGCACTGTATTGAAACCACAGCCCTTGTTTGTAGAATTTATTCAAGCGGCACTCGATAAAAAAAATAACAAATAACTGGAGCTTAAGCCCAGCCTTCCCCAACTATCATGGATAAAAATCAAGCAACAGGTTTGATCCTTTTTGCAGCGGTCATTCTCACCTACTCGATATTTTTTGCTACAACCCCAGAGATTCCGCCTGTAGAAACTACCACTTCTGCCGATACGACTACCACCACAGCAGTCGCTGCCACCTCATTGCCCACAGCAGGAGTTCCAGACAGCTTACTCGACCTAGAGCGTCAACGCAAATTTGGTGATCTCGCTCCCTTTACCCTTGGTGAGGAAGAGTCCCTTGTCCTAGAGAATGAGGTAGTCAAAATCACCCTCTCTAACAAAGGTGGAAGCATCAAAGAGGTCCTTCTGAAAAAATATACCAGCTGGAAAAATGAACCTCTTTACCTGCTAGATAGTGCCCAAACTAGCCTAAACTACTCTCTTGATACCCGTTTGGGTCCTGTAAACCTGAACGACTTGTATTTTGTGCCCGCCTTAAGTTCAGCCGATGTCGAAGGTGTAAAACAGCAAACAGTAACTTTTACTGCCAGTAGCCCAGCAGGACAATTAATTCAAAAATACACGCTGAAAGAAGGTGAGTACGCCTTAGAAAAGAGCTTTGAAATCCAAGGACTCCAAGGAATACTAACTGCAAAAGCAGTCAAAATTGACTGGAAAGATGAAATCAAATCCCAAGAAAAAGACCTTGCGGAATCCAGAAGGAAAACTCAAGTTAACTATTACTTGGCTGAAGGAACCTATGAAAATCTTGGGCTAAGCGATGATCCTGAAGAAGCGAAAGTTGCTGAACCCGTAAAGTGGATTGCCTTTTCCCAACGGTTCTTTACTGCCGGAATCATTGCAGACTCTGTATTCCAAGAAGTAAACCTTAACCAAAGCACCCCTGCCGACTCCTCATTGGTTCGTTCGATGAGTGCAAGTCTTTCTCTTCCTATTATTGAGGGCCAGGCAAATCTCAGCTATTATTTTGGCCCAGATCAATACAAAACCCTAAAAGCCATCACCCCTGGATTTGAGGAAAATGTGGACATGGGCTACTTCTTTGTGAGCTGGGTGAATAAATACATTGTAGTACACCTATTCGAATTTCTTGAGAAGTATTTTGACAGCTATGGTATAATTATCATCCTGATCGTGCTTCTCATCAAAGTAGCCTTATCGCCGCTAACCTATAAATCCTACATCGGGATGGCAAAAATGAGGGTGATTAAGCCCGAAATTGATGAGTTGAAGGAAAAGTATGGAGACGATGCCACCAAAATGCAACAGGAGCAAATGAAGCTCTTCTCTCAATTAGGAGTAAGCCCTTTGTCTGGATGCCTCCCCTTATTGTTGCAGATGCCTTTCCTATTTGCCATGTTCTTCTTCTTCCCAAATGCGATCGAACTGAGACAGGAATCTTTCTGGTGGGCAGAAGATCTTTCCACTTACGATGAATTCATCAAGCTCCCGTTCACCATCCCTTTTTATGGGGCTCACGTGAGTTTGTTTACCCTCCTGATGACGGTTTCTCAAGTGCTTTACGCACACTTCAATAACCAGCTGACTACTGCAACAGGCCCTATGAAAAACTTAGGATACATCATGCCAGTTATGTTTATGTTTGTCCTAAACTCCTACCCTGCAGGACTTAGCTTCTACTATTTTGTATCCAATATATTTACATTTGGGCAGCAAGCCTTGATTAAACTATTTGTTGATGATGCTAAAATCCGTCAAAAAGTAGAAGAAAATAAGGTGAAGAATGTAGACAAGAAAAAGTCAAAATTCCAACAACGACTAGAAGATGCAATGAAAGCTGCAGATGCAAACAAGAAAAAATAAAAAAAGGGGGCACATCATAATGATGTGCCCCCTTTTTTATCCCTTGCAAGTACTGCTTCATGTAGCAGATATCTACCTGAATGTTGCTAGTGACATGAATATAGTGTGGACCTGTTAAGGTCAGCTTTCGACTGGTTACTGTATCCGAGTTGATGCTATTTCATTTCCTAATTGTGATTTATCACCTTATTTTTTGTTATAAACCTTGCAAAAAAAGGGGAGCCCTGCCAAAAATGGACCTGAATTTGCTTAATATTGATTTCTAAATTCCGGTAACGAACACACCATGGGAAAAACTATTGCCATTGCGAGCCAAAAAGGTGGGGTTGGAAAAACTACTACAGCAATGAATTTGGCTGCAAGTCTCGCTGTTTTAGAATTCAAAACCTTAATTATTGATGCTGACCCCCAAGCAAATACAACTTCAGGTCTTGGCCATAATCCCAAATCAATAGAAGCTAGCATATACGAGTGTATGGTAGATGGTGTGGATATCCAATCCATTATCCTGCCCACCAACTTGGAACATTTGTTTCTAGTTCCTTCTCATATTGACTTGGTCGGTGCTGAAGTGGAGATGATCAATGTAGACAACCGAGAAGAAAAGATGAAAGAAGTGATCTCTACCTTGAAGGATCAGTACGATTTCATCATCATTGACTGCTCCCCTTCCCTTGGCTTGATCACAATCAATGCATTAACTGCTGCAAACTCGGTAATTATCCCTGTTCAATGCGAATATTTTGCATTGGAAGGACTAGGAAAGCTATTAAATACCATCAAGATTATTCAAACGCGACTTAATCCAGATCTTGGCATAGAAGGAATTTTATTGACCATGTACGATGTCCGTCTTCGTCTTTCCAACCAAGTAGTAGAGGAGGTTCGAACCCACTTTAAGAATATGGTATTCGAAACTATTATTCCTCGAAATGTCCGACTTTCCGAATCCCCAAGCTTTGGACTACCCGCGATTTCCTTCGATGCCGATGGAAAAGGCACCATCGCCTACCTCAATTTGGCAGGGGAGATTGTACAACGAAATGGACTTCAAAAATCAACGAATTGATCATGTCAGATTCAAAATCCCCACGAAAAAACGCATTAGGAAGAGGTTTAGGCGCTCTTTTGGAAGATAGTCCAGTCAAAGGCAAGTCACAAGAAATTCTGCCTGAGATTCAAAAAGTAGGGATCTTCGAAATCCCTTTAACAGAAATTCAAGTCAATCCCTATCAGCCAAGAATTCACTTCGATAAGGAGGCGATGCAAGAATTGGCTGAGTCCATTCGCGTGCAAGGAATCATTCAACCCATCACGGTCAGGAAGCTGGCACCAAACGAATACCAACTTATTTCAGGTGAACGGAGATTTCAGGCATCCAAGCTCGCTGGACTAACTAAAATTCCAGCTTACGTTCGTGAGGCAAATGACCAGCAAATGCTGGAAATGGCTCTAATTGAGAATATTCAGCGTGAGAACCTCAATGCGCTCGAAATCGCACAATCCTACCAAAGATTGCTAATTGAATGCAACTTAAAGCAGGAAGAACTTGGAGACAGAGTTGGAAAAAATAGAACTACAGTCAACAATTACCTCCGCTTACTCAAGCTTCCCCCAAGTATCCAAGCAGCCATTCGAGATCAGCAATTGTCCATGGGTCATGCACGTGCATTGATCAACATTGTAGATGTAGACAAGCAGCTTGCACTCTTCAAGAAAATTCTAGACGAAGAGCTTAGCGTAAGAAAGGTAGAAGCTTTGGTTAAAGGATTGAATGAAGGAAATCCAGAAAAACCAAGCACGAAGCCAGAAATTAGCCCTGTTCGAAAGTATGAACTTTCAAAAATCCAGCAGCGGCTTGCAACTCATTTTGGGTCGAAAGTAGCCTTAAAGGCGAACCAAAAAAACAAAGGAGAAATCAAAATTCCCTTCACCTCTGCTTCGGATCTCAATCGGATTCTTGAAATATTAGAAATCATTTAATTGTGTTTGCCTTTTCCTCTTCCATTTTACCCTCCAAAACGCTGCTTTGGTCTATTTTAGTAGCGCTCTGCATATTGGGAATGAGAACAGGCACTGCTTATGGTCAATCCGACTCAAGCGCACAAACCAGCCAAAAAAAATTGGAGAAAGTAGCGGACTCCCCTAGTTTACTTCCAAAGGATCCAAAGAAAGCGACCATGCTGTCCGCGATACTGCCTGGAGCCGGCCAAGTATACAATGGAAAAACCTGGAAGGTACCCATCCTATATGCAGGTATACTGACAGATGTCTACTTTATCCAGTACAATCACAAGCGGTATGAACGCTTTCGAGACGCACTTTTTGCGCTAGACAAGGGAGAACCCAACCAATTTCCCTCTTTAAATCGTGCATCATTGGTCCGAAATGTGGATTATTGGAGGCAAAATAGGGACCTAACCCTGCTCCTGATGCTCGGTATTTATGCCCTCAACTTAGTAGATGCAAATGTAGATGCACACCTATCTGGTTTTGACATCTCTGAAGATTTAACCTTAAAGATCGCCCCGCAAATTGGCACACTTTCTGCCTCTTCCACTACGGGACTTTCTTTCACACTCCAATTCAAGTAATGAACATTGCACTTCTAGGATACGGAAAAATGGGCAAGCTAATCGGTGAGTTAGCTGAGGAAAGAGGTCACCAGATCATCGCTAAAATCGATCTGGAAAACCAAGAATTACGAAATTCTTTAGACCCAAAAACCATCGATGTAGCCATCGAATTCAGTCAGCCAGAAGCCGCCATTGAAAATATACGATGGGCGATTACCAATGGGATCCCTGTACTTTCAGGAACCACCGGCTGGTTGTCCCAGCTTCCAGAGATTGAAGCCTTGACCCACCAACAGCAAGGAACCTTCTTTTATGCCTCCAACTTTAGTATTGGTGTAAACGTATTCTTCAAGGTAAATGAACTACTTGCCAAGCTCATGAATGAGACCAGTGGCTACCAATTGGCTGTAGAAGAAATTCACCATACAGCAAAAAAGGATGCCCCATCCGGAACTGCCATCACCTTGGCTGAAGGGATACTGAAGCACTATTCGCACCTAAAGGCATGGAACTTGGTGGGAGAATCTCCCAGCAGCCCAAGCTCTTTGCCAATCACTTCAAAGCGTATCGATCCCGCACCTGGCACCCATCACATTCGCTATACCTCTGCGATTGATGACCTCGAAATCATTCACACGGCCCACAGCAGGCAAGGTTTTGCCCTAGGAGCAATCCAAGTTGCCGAGTGGATTTTGGGAAAAAAAGGAGTACTTTCGATGGATGATTACCTATCATTTTAAGTTAACCGCTAACCAATGAGTAAAACTAAACCAAAAAAATCGGCATTTCGTGAGTGGATTGATGCGTTAGTATTCGCTGTAATTGCAGCCTCTTTAATCCGCTGGCTACTTCTGGAGCCCTTTACCATTCCCACTGCCTCGATGGAAAAGACTCTTCTCGTTGGTGACTTTTTATTTGTAAGTAAAGTGCATTACGGAACTAGAATTCCAAAAACACCTTTGCAGGTTCCTCTGACACATCAAAAAATCTGGGGCACTGAAATCCCCTCCTACACAGATCTTGTTCAGCTGCCTTATCTTCGTCTGCCTGGATTTACCTCCGTGCAGCGCAATGATGTGGTCGTGTTTAACTATCCAGTAGAGTTCAACTACCCAAATGATCTCAAAACAAATTACATCAAACGAGCTGTAGCCGTTCCTGGGGATCAAATTGAAGTTCGGGAGGGAGAACTTTTTGTCAATCAAAAAGCATCTCCAAAGCCTGAGGAAATGCAGTACTCCTATGAAATTACCACCAATAGAAGTTTGACAGCAGATTTCTTGAAGGATTTTGGCATCAACCAAGAGAGCTTTTATGCTGCTCCAGATGGCAGCCGCTACCTGATTTGGACTACAGATCAAAACATCGAAAAGCTTAAATCTTCACCAGTAATCACCTCTGTCACTAAATCACTTCAGCCTAAAGGTCAGGCAGAGTCTGGTATTTTTCCAAACGGTTCAAACCTAACTTGGAACAGAGATAATTATGGCCCGCTACTCGTACCTGGCAAGGATCAGACGCTAGAAATGACTCCTGACAATGTCATGAAGTATGCCTTTACCATAGAAAAATACGAGGGTCATGAAAAAGTTGAGGTAAAAGATGGCGCCTTGTACATCGAGGGTAAAAAAGTAGACAGCTATACCTTCAAGCAGAATTATTACTTCATGATGGGTGATAACAGGCATGATTCACTTGATTCGCGCTACTGGGGCTTCGTACCTGAAGACCATGTGGTAGGCAAAGCCTGGTTCTTGTGGCTATCCTTGGACAAGTTTGAATCCATGTTCGGAAAAATTCGATGGAATAGATTCTTCAAAGGAATCTCCTAAGCAAGAGGCCCCGAAATTCGGGGCCTTTTTTTTTACCAAACTATGGGAGTTTGACCAGTAGCAATCAAGTACTCATTGGTTTTGGAAAAATGCTTGCAGCCCCAAAAACCGCGGTGAGCTGCCAGAGGGCTAGGATGAGGAGCCTTCAGGATGCAGTGCTTTTTCGAATCAATTAATTCTTCCTTCTTCTGTGCATATGCACCCCACAGTAAAAACACAACCTGTGATCGCTCACGGCTAATCGTTCGAATCACCTCATCTGTAAATGCCTCCCAACCTTGGTTTTGGTGGGATCCAGCCAAATTTGAACGAACCGTCAAGGTAGCATTTACTAAGAATACACCTTGGGAAGCCCAGCCACTGAGATCACCATGTGCGGGCAGAGGAATCCCTAGGTCAGTTTTAAGCTCCTTGAATATATTGAGCAAACTTGGGGGAAAAGGAACCCCCGCAGCAACCGAAAAAGCAAGTCCATTGGCTTGCCCTTCTCCATGGTAAGGGTCTTGGCCCAGAATCACCACCTTGACTTTGGGAAGCGGGCAATGCCAAAAAGCAGAAAAAATCTGCTTACCAGGAGGAAATACCCGGTGCTCTTGGTACTCCTGCTTGACGAATTGAGTGAGTTTCAAAAAGGTGTCACTTTGGAAAATTGGACTTAAGGCCGCTTTCCATGTGGGTTCTAAGGCAACATCCATGGGAGAAGAGTTGGTTTGAAAAGTAGAAATCCTAACTTTATGCTTGAAATAGTGATGCCATGGTCTCTGCGATTACCAAAGGAATTCAAGTAAGTGTTGAAACTACTTATCAGCCGGATTTTTCGAATCCACAGCAGCACCATTATGTATTCACTTACAAGGTACACATAGAAAATAAAAGCAACCATACCGTCCAATTGTTAAGGAGGAGATGGGAGATTTATGATGCTACTGAAAGCCGTAAAATTGTGGAAGGAGATGGGGTTGTCGGCCAGCAACCGATCCTGGAGCCAGGTGAGTTTCATACCTATGTTTCCGGATGCAACTTAAAGTCAGGAATTGGCAAAATGCGCGGGACCTTTACCCTGGAGAAATTAATGGATGGTAAGCTCTTGGAGATAGTCATCCCTGAGTTTCAGCTGATTTCCACCCTCTTTCAAAATTAATGCCTCGGAATTCAGTTGGCCTTGCATTTGCCTATTTTCAGCATTGGCTTCGAAAAGAGGACCTTTACAGCCAACAATCCCCATTTATTTTTTCACGTTACCAGGACTTAATTGCTTATTTAAAAAGTCCCGAATTTTTCCATTTGAAGGCTACAGATTTTAGCGCTTCAATTTTCTCAAGTGCGACTGGAAAAAGAACATCTGGAGCTGAAAAAATCGGTTCAAGCAAATATCAAAACCCTAGAAAAGGTTGGAAACCGCGCAAAAAAGCGGCCTTGCTGTGTTCCTATTTTTGCCAAACTACTGCTGCTAAACAGGTGATCGAATTTGGAACGGGAACTGGAGTTGTAACTCGGCTTTTGGATCAAGTAACGAAAGGGCATCTCTACACCTTCAGTGAAGGGGGTTCTTCTGATGCAAAGGACGGCCTTTCTTCACATACCAGGGTAATCCCTGAGGTAACAGTAGCAAAATTTAAGACCCTACTCCAAGACTTGGATGCCCTCGATTTTTTGGTCATCCAACCTGAGTTTTCACAAGCATGGATTCGTGAGGTCATTTCCACCTGCATCCCTCGAATGCAATCCACAGGGATTCTTGCAATCGGAGGCATTCACCAAAGTGAAGAGATGAATGCTTACTGGAAGGAGGTTTGTAAAAAGGATAGCGTGAAGCTTAGCCTCGATTTTTTTGATTACGGATTCCTATTTTTTGACTATTCAGGACCAAAATCCGATCTCATTTTAGGGCATTA
Organism: uncultured Limnohabitans sp.; assembly: GCA_964587015.1. Lineage (GTDB taxonomy): Bacteria > Bacteroidota > Bacteroidia > Cytophagales > Cyclobacteriaceae > Algoriphagus. The sequence continues at coordinate 1,275 of CAZPKI010000036.1, read as the reverse complement.
AGGAGTTGAGTGAAATTCTTAGGAAGTCAAGATTTGGGTGAAAGGTATCCTTTCTTAATCCACCTTAGTAAACTTTATCTAGTCCATCCAAGAATTGGCAAAGATATTGATAAAGAGAAGGAAAGAGTTTTGTTCGAAGCTGAGATTCTAACCTGCCTCGATTACCAGCGAATAAATCCTCTTTTCCATCCCCTTGTATCATGGACCAGTTTAGCAAAGATCAAAAGTCCCCAAAACCCGAATTAGGCAAAAACTTAATTTTGGTGTTTTTGGTGCTATTGGTCTTAATCAGCGGCACAAAACTGTACCTAGATCACCTAAACAGCACGAAACAAACGGCCGAAATCTCAGCACTAACCACAGAAAACCAAGTGCTAAGTACTCGACTAGATTCAGTGGAGAAACAACTGAAGATTCGAATTCAAGAATTGGAAAAGTTAGGCGCCAATGTCACGGAACTTCGCTTTTTGCAAGACCAATTGATTCAAGAAAAAAAATCCAATACACAGCGGACTGGACGAGAAATTGATGCATTGAATCAACGAATCAAGGATCTCTCAAAACTACTGGTTCAGAAAGACGATGAAATTCGTCTTCTTCAGGAACGATTTCAAATGGTATTCTCAGAGAATGAAGTGCTCAGGAGCAATCAGTCTGCACTAGAGAAAGAAGTGACTGAAATCAATTTGCAAAAACAGGAATTAGCTACAAAGGTGGCGGAAGCATCCAAACTGAAAGTCAAAGGAATTCGCGTATCTGGAATGAACTCCAGAGGCAAAGCCTTGGATGGCAAGGGTAAAACATTTAAAAAGAAACAAATCAAAGGACTTCAGGTACTGATCCAACTCGCTGATAATTCGGTGGCAGAGAAAGGAAGTCGAACTGCCTATCTCCAGGTCGTTGGTCCCAACAAACTCCCTATTTTTGACCTTGCAAAGGGATCTGGAACAGCGAATTGGACAGGGAAAGAGGAGTTTTACACCGCAAAGCAAGAGTTTTGGTTTGATACCAAGGAACAGACCCTCGAATTTTTCTACGAGAAAGGCAGTCCCTTTGGCCCGGGTAACTATGAAGTTAAACTCTATGTGGACAAGCAGTATTTAGGAAGCAGTTCATTTGTGGTTGAATAAGTAGAATCCTGCATATTTTTTTGATTTATACCCCTAGATTCTAGATAATTATTTGGAGGGTAGCCTGAATTCTACTACTTTTGCGGTCTGTTTATTTAAATTCCAACAAACACATTAAAAAATGTTCCAAAGAAGTTACGAGACG
>CAZPKI010000035.1:0-15507 GCA_964587015.1 uncultured Limnohabitans sp. | reverse complement strand
AAATACGATCAAAGCCTAAATAGGGGTGCAATACTTTCGGCATCCGGATCCCATCAGGACCCTGATTATTTTCGAGGATCGACGCTACGATTCGAGGCAACGCTAGTGCGCTTCCATTTAGGGTATGTGCCAATAGCGATTTTTTATCCTCTCCCTTGAACCGTAGCTTAAGTCGGTTTGCCTGATAGGTTTCAAAGTTGGACACCGAACTTACTTCCAACCAGCGTTCTTGTGCAGCTGAATACACCTCCATGTCATAGGTCATTGCAGACGTAAAGCCCATATCCCCTCCACAAAGTCGAAGTACTCGATAGGGTAGTTCCAACTGTTGCAACAAGCCTTGGACGTAGCTGCTCATCTGTTCCAAGGCCTCATACGAATGATCGGGATGCGTGATTTGGACGATTTCCACCTTGTCAAACTGGTGTAATCGATTTAAGCCTCGGACATGCGCCCCCCAAGAACCTGCTTCCCTTCTAAAGCAAGGGGTATAACCCACATTTTTGATAGGGAGGTCAGAGACATTCACTAAAACATCGCGGTAAAGATTGGTAATCGGCACCTCTGCGGTCGGGATCAGGTAAAGTTTGTCCTCAGTGGCATAATACATCTGTCCTTCCTTGTCTGGAAGCTGCCCTGTACCGTAGCCAGAATCCTCATTTACCAAGATCGGAGGCTGTACCTCCATGTACCCAGCGGCTAAAGCCTGATCCAAGAAAAAGTTAATCAGCCCACGCTGCAGCCTTGCCCCTTTTCCTTTGTACACTGGAAATCCTGCCCCAGCTATTTTAACACCCAAGTCAAAATCAATGATGTCGTATTTCTTAATTAAGTCCCAATGAGGCAGTTTGCCTTCAGGAAGTGTTGGAATCTCACCATGTGTAAGGACTATCTCATTGTCTTCCGCAGATTTTCCTGCCGGAACAGCTGCATGAGGTACATTCGGAAGGGTATATAGCAAAGCCTTCAACTCTTCTTCTGCCTGCTCATGTTGCTCCTCGAGTTCTTTAATCTGGGTCTTTAATTCCGCAGATCGATCTCGAACGGCTGTTGCCTCCGCAGTTTTACCCTCCTTCATCAAGATCCCAATTTCCTTCGAAATCGTATTGGCTTCAGCCTGCAACTGATCTCGCTGGGTTTGGGAAGATTTTCTCAATTCATCCAAGGCAAGTACCTGTTGCAAAGTGGCATCTGCATGCACTTGGTTTCTTTTTTTGAGGCCAAGGAGCACTTGGTCATAATGATCACGGATATGTTGTACTAAAAGCATGGTGAACTAGAGATTTAATCGCCCAAAGATACGAACTTATCGAACATAGATGGTCTTCGTACTGCTAGAGAAAGGGCCCTCCAACTCTTTATTAGTAGTTCGAAGGAGCTGTACTTTTACTTGATAATCTCCAATCGGAAGATTCGAAACGCGCAAGGGCACCATTGCATCCGTCTCTGTTTGGTAGGCATTGACCCAGATTTTGACTTTCAAGCCATCCAACTTTAAATCACCACCCAGCACCAAAAAATCCAAAATCAGGTCTTGGCCAAAGGGAACAATTTGTTCATTTCGCGGCAAGTTGATGGCCAAGTAGGGTTCGGCAGAATAAGGAAAGGGACGAGAATCCCCCACTAAAAAGTCTCGGTCCAGGTAATTCCCGAAATTTTTTAAGGATAGCCCCTTTTGATCTACCAAAAAAGCAACTGTTCGATAGGTGCCTCGGGCGAGTTCCCGCTGAAATATGGGGGCTGAAAATCCTTCTGAGTCCCCTCCATTCAAGATCATCAGCAGTCGAGGTGCTGAAACCCCCTTAGTTTTTAGTGAAAAATTCTTGATATTAAACTCAAACGGAACTTTTCCTGGCCTGAATACCTGATTACTTAAGGGAGTATTAAGCTCTAAAATTGCGTCTGGAAACAAGGTAAGGGAGTCTACAGGCAGAAAAGTGACTGGCAGCGAAACAACTTCGGGTTGAGTGGGCGTTCCCTCTACCACGGCTGGCGATTCCCTAGTTTCCTTAGGGCCTGAGGAACAAGAAATAACCCATAAACTTACGATCAGTAGGGAAATCTGGATTTTATTCATGGAATCGCATCAATTGAGGTTAAAGATATTTATTTTTGAAGAATTTAAAGGAAGTACCACTTAATCTACCGCATCTATGGAAATTTTGTTTGATGAAATTCCGAGTTTGGATTTAGCCGATTTCACTTCTGGCAATCCTGAAAAAAAGGCCGAGTTTGTTCGCAAGCTTGGAGAAGCTTACCAGAACATTGGATTTGTGGCTATCAAAAACCATGGATTAAGTAAGGATCTCCAAGATCGGCTTTATTCCTCCATTACTACGTTTTTTACGCTGCCAGATGCTGTAAAGTCACAGTATGAAAAGCCAGAAATCGGATACCAAAGAGGCTACACAGGCAAGGGAAAAGAGCATGCCAAAGGAAGAAACACAGGAGACTTGAAAGAGTTTTATCATGTAGGACAGGACCTGGATGCTATCCCAGATACAGATCCCATCAAATCCGAGTATCCAGCCAATTGTTGGCCACAAGAAATTCCGCAATTCAGGGAAGATGCTTTGGAAGCATACCGAACTTTGGAAAATGCCGGACGGCAAATGCTCCGTGCCATTGCATTAAATTTGGGGTTGGAGGAAACTTATTTTGAGGATAAGGTGATACATGGCAATTCCATCCTTCGCCAGATTCATTATTTCCCAATAGAAAACCCAGATGAGGTGCCTGCCGATGCCGTAAGGGCAGCTGAGCATGGGGACATCAACTTGATTACCCTGCTGATGGGTGCAAGTGCAGATGGCCTTCAAGTACTTCGTCGTGATGGAAAATGGATTCCAATCACCGCCTTGCCTGACCAGTTGGTGGTGAATGTTGGAGATATGCTGGAGCGTTTTACCAACAAAAAGTTGAAATCAACCATCCACCGCGTGGTCAACCCTCCTCGCGAGAAAATGCACACCAGCAGGTATTCCATCCCTTTCTTTATGCATCCACGGTCAGAGATGGATCTCAGCTGTTTGCCTAGCTGTATTTCTGAAACTGAGCCCAAGCAATTTACGGACATTACCGCAGGTGAGTTTTTGGAGGAAAGGCTACGTGAACTAGGACTACGGAAATAGGATGTCTATTCGGGCGGTCCGATATGTAGTCTTTTTAAGAGATACCTTGACCCTATCTCTGACTGCTTTTGGTGGCCCACAGGTGTTGCTTGCCATGATACTCGAGCGCATGGTTAAAAAAAGGGGTTACATACAAGAGGAGGAACTATGGGAATTAAATGCGCTCTGCAGCATGCTACCAGGTCCCTCCTCCACCCAATTAATATCTGCAATTGGATTTCGGGTGGGTGGCCCTCGACTTGCTTACTTGACTCTGTTAGTCTGGATCCTACCCGCAACAATTGCGATGATTTTAGCAGCCATTCTAATCCATTTTTTGCAAGAAAATAGTCCAAAAGCACTCCAATTCGCCAAGTTTATCCAGCCTATGGCTATTGGATTCCTCATTTTTGCTGCGCAAAAAACAATCACCAAAATGATCAAAACTCCTGAAGCCATCGTCTTGATGCTGCTTTCGGCATTTGTTTCCTTCTTCTACAGTTCCCCCTACATTTTTCCAGTAATGCTCCTCTTAGGAGGGCTCAGCACTTCTATTAAGTATAAAAACCAACCCAAAATTGAAGAGGATAAATCTTTGCATATCAAATGGAACAATTTCTACCTCTGGGGAGGGGTTTTGATGGTAGCGGCTGTTTCTGGAGCCATTACCAAATCCCAGCCCATCTTGCTTTTCGAAAATTTTTACCGCAATGGGAGCTTGATATTTGGTGGTGGGCAGGTATTGATTCCCTATTTGTATGCTGAATTTGTGGATTTAAAGCATTTCTTGAGCTCGGAAGAATTCCTGACCGGCTATGCCTTGTCCCAGGGCATCCCAGGGCCTACCTTTTCCATCTCCTCCTACATTGGTGCACTTTCCATGCGGGAATTTGGCCTGATGGGATTTGTGACGGGAGGACTGATTGCGACAGCAGGGATTTTTCTTCCTGGGATATTTTTGATTTTCTTCGTCATTCGATTTTGGGATCAGCTCAAGTTATACCGTCCCGTTCGCGCAGCTTTAGAAGGGATCAATGCTGTTTCCTGCGGCATGTTACTGGCAGCTGCCTACCTACTTTTCGAGCCTCTGGAGGCAAATCTTCTCCATATATTTTTTATTCTAGTCACCTATTCCCTACTCCAATTCACCAAAATATCCTCCCCCCTTATCGTGGTAGGAGGTGTTTTATTGGGTATTTTGTTTCAAAACTTCCTAGCCTAGTCCTTCCAAAAAAAGAAAGGGAACAAGTTCACAAACAAAAGCGTTTTGAGTTTTGAATTGATTTCCTAACTTTCAATCATGCAAGCTGCAGATTTTATCCACCCACTCATTCCATCCATCAAGATTTCTGATCCAGTAGGATCGGCATTAAAAAAAATGGAGGAGCTCGAGCTTACTACCCTACCCGTAGTAGAAGGTGGCGTATTTTTAGGATTTGTAGAGGATGAAATTCTCCTAGAGCAAGACCATTTAGATATTCATATCGCTCAGATAGAGCTTGAATGTGCCTCCTGTTGGGTGTATGCGGACCAGCATCTATATGATGTACTTCGGGTGGCCGGGGAGCATCAGACCAAATGGGTTGGCGTGATGGAACGAGGCCAGCAGTACCTTGGGGTCATTCCTACGCAGGATGCACTAACTGCCTATGCCAACAATCTGTCCATTCATTCCCAAGGCAGTGTGTTGGTCATCTCCTTGCAGATGAAAGACTTCCAGCTTTCCGAAATTTCCCGACTTATCGAATCAGAAAATACCAAGATCTTAAGTTGCCAGCTTTACAACGACCCCTTGGATTCGCAAATGTTGGAGGTCACCCTCAAATTAGACAAGGTAGATACCCGTCATGTAAAGGCTACCCTAGTTAGATTTGGATACCAGGTCAAGGACTTTGCTCAGGAGGAAGTTGGACAAAGCGCGGAAGAGGAACGCATAGGTAATTTGTTGCGGTTTTTAGACATCTAGAAATGAGGGTTGCAATCCATGGTTTATCTTTAAAGACAGAATTTCTACCCATTCTTGGAGGCCTTTTTCAAAAGCTACAATCCCTAGGGATTTCGATCTGCTTAACCCCTATTTTGGATCAACAGCTGCGACTTCTAAGCCCCTTAACTCCTGCCTATCAAATTCTCCAGCGTCCCGAAGACTTCGATGGGCTAGATTTTTTTCTTTCCATCGGAGGTGATGGTACGCTGCTGGACTCGGTTTGTATGGTTGGAAAAAAGGAAATCCCAATTCTTGGACTCAATACTGGTAGACTTGGGTTTTTAGCAAATGTGGCCACCGATAAAATCGGAGAAGCAATTGAAGAATTAGCCAAGGGCAATTACCAAATTGAGTCTCGAATTTTGCTATCCTTGACAAGCTCCAAAAAACTATTCCATGGGGTCAATTTTGCCCTAAACGAGTTTACCATCCACAAAAAGGATACTTCATCGATGATTACAGTTCACACCTACATCGATGGCAAGTACCTCAACTCCTACTGGGCAGATGGCTTAATCGTGGCTACCCCGACAGGATCCACTGGCTATTCCTTAAGTTGTGGGGGTCCATTAATCACTCCTGGTGCCAAAAATTTCGTGATTACACCCGTAAGCCCACACAATCTGAATGTTCGCCCCATCATCGTATCCGATGAGGCAGAAATTAGCTTTGAGATTGAAGGCCGTACGGATAAGTTTATGATTTCTTTAGACTCTAGGTCCACCTCAATTGCCTCCGAGGTGAAATTAAGCGTAAAAAAGGAAGCATTCTCCGCTAAATTGGTGAAATTGCCAAGCTATCATTTCTTTGACACCTTACGCCAAAAATTGAATTGGGGTTTGGACCTAAGAAATTGATTCGTATGCCTTTACAAGCTTAACAATTATTAACCCCCTAAATACCAGACCTCGTTTTTTTAGCGTTAGGTAGTTCATAACTTGCATCGTCTTGAAAAAGATCAATTTTAAAATTTTTAGATCCTTAGTACTGGGTTTTTGCCTGGTATGTAGCCCAGCAGCACTAGTTGTTGCACAAAGCTATGAGATAGGGGGTGGTATAGGTACTGCTGTCTATTCGGGTGATATGATTCGAAAAATTGATACGCGCCAATCTGGCCTTCAAGGAACGTTATTTGGCAAGAGAAATTTTGACAATGTTTGGAGCTTAAGAGTAGGAGTCAACCTAGCGGAGCTCATGGCGGCGGATAGCATCCGTCCCATTGATGCATTGGCCTCACTTCGGCAGGGACATTTTACAGGTCGGGTCACCGAACTCTCTGCAATCATGGAGTTCAACTTCCTAGATTATGTCAACCACAAGAGTGAATTTCGATTTTCACCCTATGCTTTCTTTGGCATGGGCTACGCGTTTGTGAATGCAAAAGGGCGGATGAATGCCGGTACACCTGTACAAGAATACCGAACGGGTAGCCTGGTCATTCCATTTGGAGGAGGACTTAAGTTCTTACTCACAAATCAGCTCAACTTAGGATTGGAACTTGGCTTTCACCCAACCACTTCAGACGAATTGGATCAGCTTAGCAGTACGCTTCCTCCCCTGCCGCGGTACGAGACTCCCCTTGGGCCTGACCCCAAAGCGCTTCCTCAAAGCCTGAATTTTGGGAACCCCAATAGCAAGGATTGGTACTATTTTCTTGGCCTTAACATCAGCTATACTCTCACCAAGGCCAGGTGCTACACCTATTAATTTATTGGACAGAGGGGATATTTATTGAAAAAGAAATCCCATTTTTGTACCTCCAAAAAAGTAGGTATTCCAGCCGCTGAAATGAAGGAAAATATAGACCGAAACAACTTACCAAAACACATTGCCATCATTATGGATGGGAACGGACGCTGGGCCAAAAAGAAAGGGGCCATGCGTATATTTGGTCATAGGAATGCAATACAGGCCGTTCGTGAATCCATTGAAGGAGCGGGAGAGCTGGGAATTCAACACCTCACCCTTTTTTCTTTCTCTACAGAAAATTGGTCTCGCCCTCAAGATGAAATTCAGGCACTGATGCAACTGCTCGTAGAGACAATTGTAGCTGAACTGTCTCAAATGATGAAAAATAACGTCCGATTGAATGCAATCGGAGACATAAAAAGCTTACCTACCTCTGCCTACGAAAAATTGACCGAGGTAATGCACCAAACATCCACCAACACAGGGCTCACAGTTCATTTGGCCTTGAGCTACAGTGGACAATGGGAACTTACTCAGGCTGCCCAACGCATTGCTCAAAAAGTCTCTGAAGGCAGATTACGCCCAGAGGAAATTACCCAAGCCACAGTAGCGGATCATTTAGATACCGCAGGAATCCCAGATCCAGAACTGATGATTCGTACGAGTGGTGAGTTTAGAATTAGTAATTTCTTGCTCTGGCAACTGGCTTACACCGAATTGTATTTTACAGAGGTGTTGTGGCCTGATTTTAGAAAAGAAGACCTGTTTGCCGCAATTGAAGATTACCAAAAGAGAGAGAGAAGGTTTGGAAAAACCGGTGAGCAAGTTAAACCCTAAGTATTAATGAAAAGAAGTATACTCATTCTGTTTTGTTTGATTTGGTCGGCAAGTTCTATGGCGCAAATCCGTTTGGGCCAAAGTCGCTATGCCTCCTCCAAGCCAGTCAACATACTGGAATTGAACTATGCAAAGCCTCAAAAATTTAGAATCGCTGAGATTAAGGCGGTAGGGCTTTCGACACTAGACGAAGTAGCGATCATTTCCTTATCGGGTTTGAAAGTAGACGATCGGATCGATGTGCCTGGCGATGCTATCTCTGGTGCGTTAAAAAAACTATGGGGTCAAGGCATCATTGGGGATGTCAAAATTTTGGTGACGAAAATTGAAGGAGAAGACATTTACTTGCTTCTTGACCTTACCGAAAGACCCCGATTCTCCCGTGTAGAATTTGAAGGTATCAACAAAACTCAGGAGGGTGAATTACGAGATAAGGTAAACATTCGTGGTCGAGTGGTACGTGATGATGTACTCAATACCGCCAAACGAAATATTGAAAAGTATTACTTGGACAAAGGGTTCCTCAATACCGAGGTAAAAATCATTCAGGACCGTGACACGACATTGCCCAATAGCGTCAAACTTCGCTTTGACATCGATCCCAAATCCAAGGTAAAAATCAACGAGATTGCTTTTTATGGAAATGATGAAATCAGCGATCGTGCGCTGAAAGGAAAGATGAAAAAAACAAAAGAGCATGCTCGCGTATCCATCTTCAAAGATGTATACAGCCGCCTGCTTGATGCAGATAAAGAAAGCATTACCCGATCCCTTCTCTCCAGTAAGGTGGCCACATCGGAAGATGTAAACTCCTACATCAACAAAAATTTTAAGCTCAATTTCTTTAATGGATCCAAATACATCCCTAAAGAATACAGAAGCGACAAGGAAAAGGCAATTTCCTTCTACAATAGCAAGGGATTTCGTGATGCAAAAATCCTAGAGGATTCCATCTATAAATTCAGCGAAGACAAGATCAATATCGACATCTCTCTAGTAGAGGGAAATAAATACTATTACCGCAACATCACCTTCACGGGGAATTATATCCACGAAGATGCAGTCCTACTTGCCAAATTAGGCATCCAAAAGGGAGATGTTTACGACAAAGAGACGCTAGACAAACGACTCAACTACGACCCTCAAAAAGGGGATGATGTCAGTTCCTTGTACCAAGACAATGGATATCTGTTCTTTAGTATTGACCCAGTAGAGATCAATGTAAGCGGGGACTCGATTGACCTCGAAATGCGAATTTTTGAAGGCCCTCAGGTAACTGTGAATAGTGTCGGCATCAAGGGCAACGATCGGACCTCCGATCACGTGGTGATGCGAGAAATCCGGATTCTTCCAGGTCAGAAATTTAACAGAAGTTTACTCGTTCGTACCATTCGTGAACTTTCTACACTAGGTTACTTTGACCCAGAAAAAATCAACCCAGACCTTCGTCCCAACTTCGAAAGCGCGACCGTAGACATTATTTTTGAATTGGAAGAACGACCAAACGATCAGATTGAATTGTCTGGGGGCTGGGGAGGATTCTTTGGGTTTGTAGGGACTGTAGGATTGGTATTCAACAACTTCTCCATCAAAAACATTGGGGATTTCAAGAAGTGGGATCCACTCCCAGTAGGTGATGGACAAAAACTTTCGGTACGCGTACAGGCCAACGGACAAGCCTTCCAAAACTACTCCCTCTCCTTGAGCGAGCCTTGGTTTGGTGGCAAAAAGCCAAACTCACTGAGCTTTGCTTTCAACCACTCTGTGCAGCGACAGGTAGATTTCTTCAACCAAAATCCAGGTGGAGGGGATTTGGGCTTCTTCAAAATCACCGGGGTGACACTTGGACTATCCAAGCGAATCACTTGGCCTGATGATTACTTCAGTATCAGTAACTCCCTTCAGTTCCAAAACTACGAGTTCAACCAGTTTGGAACTTCATTTGGATTGAGCTACCCTACTGGAAACTCGAAAAGTGTGATTTTGAACACCACCGTGGCCAGAAATAACGTGGACAACACCATCTATCCACGACAAGGATCCAACATCATCCTTTCCATGAATTTGACACCTCCTTATACTTCTTTGAATAAATCACTGAACGAGGAGTCTGGAGATCAGGAAAAATACAAGTGGCTTGAATACCACAAGTGGATGTTTGATGCCTCCTTCTATACTCCTCTATTTGGATCTAATAAGTTTGTAGCAAGTGCTCGTGCACACATGGGCTTCCTTGGCTCCTATGGCAATAAGATTGGCATCATTCCTTTGGAGCGTTTTGTGATGGGTGGAGATGGCATGAACTTCAACAACTTTGCACTCGGTCAAGAGATTGTAGGTTTGAGAGGATACGAAAATCAAACCATCACCCCAGGAAGAGATTCCAGAGGCACAGCTGATCCCGAACCTTACGGTGGGGTCGTGTACAATAAATATGTGATGGAACTCCGATTCCTAGTTTCCCCTAACCCTTCTGCAACCATCTTCTTGCTCACCTTCGCAGAGGCAGGCAACAACTGGGGAGATTACAAGGATTTCAACCCCTATGACCTTAAAAAGTCAGCAGGTGTAGGCGCCAGAATTTTCATGCCTGCCTTTGGTCTATTGGGCGTGGATTGGGGATATGGGTTTGACTCGATGCCTGGTGCTTTAAAGCCAAGTGGACCACAATTCCACTTTACGATTGGGCAACAGTTCAGATAATCTTTTGGAATTCGCTGCGTTTGTTAATTTATGTTAGGAAAAGACTAAATTTTGTTCGCTAGAGCTAATCCAAAAACAGGAAGAACGCATGAATAAATCATTCAAAATTGTACTTTTACTTTTCATTATCCTGTATTCAAGACCGCTTGCGGCCCAAAAGTTTGGATACATCGATTCTGAATACATTCTGAACAAGCACCCAGATTACAAGTTGGTGCTGGATGAACTGAAGAAGCAGAGTGAAGAATGGAAAAAAGAGGCACAAAATTTGGATCAAGAGATTAAAGAACTATCCACTCAGCTTAAAGCTGAAGAAGTCCTGCTCACCGAAGAAATGTACCAAAAGAGAGTAGAGTTAATCAAGGCAAAGCAAAAGGCTTCGCAAGAGTTTAATAGTAGGATATTTGGGATTGATGGTATGTACTACCAAAAGCAGGCCGAGTTACTTCAGCCGTTACAGTCCAAAATATACGATGCTATCGAACGGGTATCTCGGAGAAATAACCTCGCCGTCCTCTTTGACAAGGCAGCAGGACCCTCTGCAATCATTTACACAGATCCAAGACATGACTATTCTGAGTTTGTCCTGGAAGAATTAGGAATTGAAGACAACAAATAAATACAAACCAAAATGATGAAAGTAAATGTTATCCTAGCAACAATGGCCTTGCTATTGGTAGGATTCACCGCCCAAGCTCAGAGCACTGTAAAAATCGGTTACACCAGCGTAGAATTGATCATGGATTTGATGCCAGAAATGGAACAAATTGGCGCAGACGTACAGGATTACCAGACACAGCTGCAAACCAACATTCAAACAAAAGCTGCTGATTTCCAAAAGCAGGTAGAAGCATATCAAAAAGCTGCTGCTACCATGACTGAAACAGCAAGAGCAACAAAAGAGCAAGAGCTAACCAAGCTTCGTGACGATCTACAAAAATACGAGCAAGATGCTCAGACTTCTTACCAAAGAAAATTAGGTGAACTTTTGGAGCCCGTGCAAACCAAAGTAATCAATGCAATCAATGCTGTAGCAGCAGAGAACAACTACACGCACATCTTTGCTGAGACTGCTGGACAGTCACCAATTCTTCTATACACCAAGGAAGAAGATAAATTTACTGAATTGGTCTTGACCAAGTTGGGTATCCCAATTCCTCAGAAACCAGCTCAAAAATAAAAATCAGACCGGTCCATTGACCGGTTTTTTTATGCCTAAAAAATCTCCTAAAGAAGTCTTACTCAAAAGTCAAGAACTACTCCTAGTTGACTTTTATGCAGAATGGTGTGGCCCCTGCCAGACATTAGCACCAATTCTAGATCGGGTAGTGGCCGAACTAGAGAGTAAGGTAAGCCTCTACAAAGTCAATGTGGACAAGCATCCACAGCTCTCGCAACAGTTTGCCATTCGCTCCATTCCCCACCTTATGCTATTCAAAAAAGGAAAGATTCTGTGGAGGAAAGGAGGCCTCATCACCAGCGCAGAACTGCTGAAGCAACTCAAGGCATTTGTATAAAAAAAAGGCCCCGCAAATGCGGGGCCTTTTACTTTAGATGTAGTATTTCAAACGGATGACTTCTTGTTCACTCAAGAACCTGTAATGTCCTCTCTTTAAATCTTTTTTGTCCAAGCCCGCATACATCACCCGATCCAAGGCTTCTACTTCGTAACCCAGGTGCGCAAAAATTCGACGGACAATCCGGTTTCTGCCCACGTGGATCTCTAGACCAAGGATATTTCTATCCTTAGAAAGCACCTGCAAATCATCTACCTTGACATCTCCATCCTCAAGGGTAAGCCCTTCCAAAATATCTTCCTCATCCTTGGCCGTCAAAGCCTTATCCAAGGTAACCTGGTAAATTTTCTTGATTTCATTCGAAGGATGTGAAAGCTTGGCTGCCAACTCTCCATCATTGGTAAACAAGAGCAAGCCAGTTGTATTTCTATCCAAACGACCTACTGGGAAAATTCGCTCCTCACAGGCATTTTCAACCAACTTCATGACCGTCTTGCGCTCCATGGGATCTTCAGTAGTGGTGATGAAATCTTTGGGCTTGTTTAACAAGACATAAACCGGCTTTTCAGGATTGATTTTCTTTCCCTGAAAGACCACATTATCGGTCTTTTTGACCTTGTAGCCCATCTCTTTGATCACTTCCCCGTTGACTACCACAAGACCCTTGGAGATCAGCTCATCGGCTTCTCTACGGCCACAAATGCCCGAGTTGGCCACATACTTGTTGAGGCGGATCAGATCTGCCGATTCCTTTTTATTCTTTTTCTGAGGAAGGGCATCAAAATTGTAGTCCGGGCGGTCGGAGTTCAACTCCACAAACTTGCTTCTGTTTTTGCCAAATCCCCGCTTTTCACCGCTAGGTTCCGCGCCAAAAGTCTTCGTTTCAATGGCATAAACAGGCTGCTGGTCTTTTCCTCTTCCTTTGTAAACTCGTTTTTCGCCAGGTGCTAAACTGGGTTTTTCCGAAGAAAAATCTTTTTTGAATCCCTTTTCCTTGCCGAAGCCAGAATCCTTTGAAAAACCTTCTTTTTTATCTCCAGACCTGCTGCGATCTGAATAGGTCTTTTTATCGTAGGAGCTACTGCGTTCGGAATAGGGCTTTTTATCGTTGGAACTACCGCGTTCTGAATACGGTTTTTTATCCCCAGGTCTGCTTCTTTCGCCAAAAGGCTTTTTAGCTCGTGACGTATCGTCAAACTTTTTTTCTGACCCAGTATCTTTTTTGAATCGAGTTGGCTTATCGCCAAAGGACTTCTTGGAAAAAGAAGAAGACTCTTTGCTTTCCCATTTCTTAGGGCCACCTGATTCTTTACCGGCAAACTTGCTGCCAAACCCTCTTTTTTCTCCCCTTTCTTCTCCACCTCTTGGTAAGGAAGGACGCTCGCTCCGCTCCTCTGGTTGGCCTTTAAAAAATCTACCTTTCGAAGAATTCGAAGAAGAGAAACCCTCTTTTCCTTTTTTGTCGTAGGGCTTTTTGTCGTCCCCAAAAGACTTCCCATTTCCTCGTCCCGTCCCCTCTTGTCTTGAGGAAGACGCTCCCCTATTCGATCTACCCCCTTTGGGAGCCTCAGATCCCTTATTTCCCTCACCAAAAGATGATTTTCTAGGATTATTTTTTTTCATGCTGTTGCAACATCACTGCTGTAGTTTTGTAAATGAATTTACCTTCTGATTACCAAAGGTGTAAAGTGGGCACAAAGATACATGGAAAGGAATCAATACTGAGCTACTTTCCAAAATATTCCTTAAGCTTTAGCTTCGTTTTTATAATAATATTCTGTGGCATTCCGTACAGAACCCTGAGTTAGTAGCAGCTCCTTTGCCTGCTCATAGGATACCCCAGTAGCTTCTACAATCATTTTGGTTCCCCGATCAACCAACTTTTCATTGGACAATTGCATGTCCACCATTTTATTTCCCTTGACGCGTCCCAGTTTGATCATCACTGCTGTAGAGATCATGTTCA
Source organism: uncultured Limnohabitans sp. (assembly GCA_964587015.1). Classification (GTDB taxonomy): domain Bacteria; phylum Bacteroidota; class Bacteroidia; order Cytophagales; family Cyclobacteriaceae; genus Algoriphagus. Next base: position 1,698 of record CAZPKI010000035.1, on the reverse strand, counting down.
GCACCAGTTTTTGAGCCGTACCCGATTTCATACGCGTACTTCCAGTCACAAATTCAGGTCCGACCACCACCTCAATGGGGTAATCCACCGCCTGGCCAAGTAGTGAATCTGGGTTGCAAGTAATCCCTGCCGTGAGCAAGCCCATCTCCTTTGCTTTCTTTACTCCTCCCAAAACATAGGGGGTACTTCCCGAGGCAGCAATGCCTATGACCGTATCCTTGACAAAAAAGCCAAAGGCTTGAATATCTTTCCATGCCTGCTCCACATCGTCTTCGGCATGCTCTACCGCTTTTCGAATGGCTGCATCACCTCCTGCGATAAGCCCAATCACCCAATTGTGAGGAACACCATAGGTAGGAGGACACTCTGAAGCATCCAAGATCCCCAATCGCCCACTCGTCCCTGCGCCTATGTATATTAGCCGGCCCCCTTCACGCATTCGAGGCACGATTTGATCCACCAAGGCCGCGATCTGCTCCAACTTATCTTTGACTGCTGGCGCTACTTTATGGTCTTCCGCATTGATTTTTTCTACCAATTCTTGAGCGCTCATCTGCTCCAAATTTTCATAGCTGGAGCTACTTTCGGTAATTTTTTTCATCGCATTTCCTGGTGATAGAGTGTGAGTCCTGCAATCGGGCTTTCCAAAATCATTCCTACCTGCATACAGCGATCTGTGGCTGCCTTCCGCAGGATATCCGCATTGTAAAACGCAATAGATCCTACGAAGTGAACTGGCTTGGTTTGAAAATCTGGGTATTTGCAGACATGCTTGGTAAAGAAATTTTGAAACGCATCGTAAAACAAGCCGTAGCAATACGGATCTGATCTATGTTCGGTAATGAATCGGCAAAAACTCGCCATGTAGCGGTTGGGAAAGGGCTTTCGATACACTTGCTCCTGAATCCCATATTGGGAGAGCTGAAAGCGATTGATTGCCTCCTGGCGAATAGCTATAGGCATCTCTTCATGAATGAAATCTTGGAGGAACTTTTTTCCCACATCACTTCCCCCTCCTTCATCACCGAGGATGTAGCCAGCAGCTGGTCGGGAAGCAAGGATGTTTTTGCCATCGTAATCACAACTGTTCGATCCTGTACCTAAGATGCAGGCAATCCCTGCACGATGGCCACAGGTAGCCTTGGCAGCAGCTAAGAGGTCATGGTCTATCTGAATTTTGGCTTTTGCAAAAATTGCGCGCAGTGCTTGCTCTACTTCTACCTTCTTTTCCGGAGCAGCACATCCAGCCCCGTAGTAATAAATCTCTTCAATTTCTTCAGAGATGTTCAACAAAAATTCCTGCTTCAACTGCTGCGTCATCTCCTCCACGCTCAGGTAATAGGGATTAAATCCTATCCCCCGATATTGACTGATTTGGCCATCCTTGTGGATTACCCGCCAATCGGTTTTACTTGAACCGCTATCTGCTATTAAAATCATCTGGATGTAGCTGGCCTATGGCCTCAAATTTTTCAAATACTTTTTCAGTATGGGGAGCTTTCCCTAGTTCCTTAGTCAAATCCTGACCCGCCCAATGTTCGTAATGGGTTCCATTTTTCCACAGCTTGGAAGAAGTTACGTCGTAGATGACTCCTTGAAAAGCTACCCAAATTTCAGGCCTATCCTGACCATTTCGTAGGGCTAGCTGCTGACGGGTATAGCGGTTCATCAATACAGTTTGATTTGGGCAGTTACCCA
>CAZPKI010000034.1:0-15633 GCA_964587015.1 uncultured Limnohabitans sp. | reverse complement strand
AGGTTGCGGCTTCTCCAATTGTTCTGCTTCAGAAAGGGATGGCAGGTTTCAATGCTATTTTCTCCGTGCGTTCCGTAGCGCAAGTGACCAAGCCAAACCTCCCCAGAGAAGGCCATGTTTTCTTTGAGCCATTCCCCATCGAAAAGTGCTTTCTTGCCACCTAACTTCTTCGCTTTCTTAAACTTACTCGTGATTTTTTCGAAAATGTCGTTGACTGCGGAGGCATCGATGGAGCGGTACCTACTGATGTAGCGAGTGCCGGGCTTGGTGCCAATTTTGATGTTGGCTACCCCAGCGCCATCTTGTCCCCTATTGAGCTGTTTTTGCATCAACACATAGAGTCGGTTTGCTGCGAATGCAGCCGTTCCGTAGGTGTCGATGTAGTATTGAACAGGTTTTCTGAGCCGAATTAGGGCAATTCCACATTCGTGTTTGATAGCGTCACTCATGGAAAAAGAGGATGGGTTTATAGGAAGGAATAAAGGTACATTTTTTCAAAAGATTTACCGATTTGAAAAAGACCAATTCCTAAAAAAAGTCCAAAAATCCAGACTTGCCCCCTCCTTAGAATTTCAAGACGATATATCCCTTCATGGAATAGGTCGTGATGGTAGTCAACGCGGAATGAGCGATGGTTACGCCGGGCCAGAGATCTGAAGTCTTTAAGTTTCTTGCGATCAGCGACTGCCCACAAACTAAAATTTCTGCTCCAGCTTCTTCCAAAGCGGCAAATACGGCCAGGTTGGGATTGTCTACCTCGTATCTTTTCTTGTAATTTTCGTCATTCAGCACCGAAAAAATTCCTCCTCCATGCAAGACCACCTTGACTTTGATCCGGTCTTTGGTCACTCCTGCAAGGCCATGAAGATTCATCAGACGAGCTACATTATCTACAAATCTTGAGATCTGTTTGGGATCTTCCGAAGGGGAGGTCAGGTCAACTAGTATTTTGTAATCCAAAGTTCCATCTGGACGTTCGGTGGCATCTGGGATTTCATAGATTCCTCCAAAGCCTTTCACGATGGGGAATTGAGGGGTCTGTGCCTGAGCAGAGAAAGAAAGCAGTAAAACCGCCGCAACAAAGAGTAAAGATTTAGTAGAGCGCATAGAAATGATGTTTGGGCTAAACTAGTTATTTTTTTCAAAATGAAACCTTGAATTTTAACCTTTGGCACACTAAAATAAAGGAGCGATGAAAATAAAGTATTTACAATAATCCCCTGCTTATGAAATACTATGAGGATTTTAACTAATCCTAATTCTTAAAATGAAATAAAATTTCTGACACTTGGTAATAAGGGGATTTAGAGTTTTTCTTCAGATTAGAAAAGTTAACAGATTAGATTCAAAAGAATAGATTAAACTTACTTGCTCAAACCAAGTCAAAAAACAAATCTGTTTTACTCCTCCTACCCTAGATCCCTATGAAAAAAATCATCCTTCTCTATTGTGTAGGATTTCTTGGCTTGCTGGCCTCTTGTGAACCTCAAACCCAAACTGAAAATCCCCTTCCGAATCAAGCGATTTTAGAGACGTTTGGAACCAGAATTAATCCCAATGCCTTGCCGAACTATGCCAATCAAACTATCCCCAACTACATTCGTAAGGACAATACCGGAATCAATTCGATCACCAACGAAAAAGCAATTTTAGGGAGAGTGCTTTTCTACGACAAAAGTCTCAGCATCGACAATACGGTCTCTTGTGCCAGCTGTCACCAACAAGCATTTGGATTCAGCGACCCTTCCCTTGCCAGCCAAGGAGTTCAAGGAGGTCTGACAACCCGCCATTCCATGCGCTTGATCAATACACGATTTGCCATTGAATCCAAGTTCTTCTGGGATGAGCGCGCTGCCACCCTAGAGGCTCAAGTTACCACGCCAATTCAGGACCATGCAGAAATGGGCTTTAGTGGGCAAAATGGCAGACCTAATCTCGCTGCTCTGCTTACTAAATTGGGCGGTATTGCCTATTATCAGGAATTATTCACACTTGCCTACGGGAGTTCGGCCATCACCGAACCACGCATGCAGCAGGCCTTAGCTGCCTTCATTCGAAGTATTCAATCCTTTGATAGCAAATACGACCTAGGAAGAGCGCAGGTAAACAATGACGCGGCTCCCTTTCCAAATTATACAGCACAGGAAAACTTAGGAAAGCAGTTGTTCCTAACTCCACCTGTATTTGATGGAAACGGCACTCGAATAAATGGTGGTGCTGGTTGCCAAGGCTGTCATCAAGCACCTGAATTTGACATCGATCCCAATAGCCGAAACAATGGAATCATCCGTCCCCTTTCTCAAGGAGCAGGACAAGAACTTTCCATCACTCGATCCCCTACACTCCGCGACGCGGTCAATGCGAGTGGCGGGAGTAATGGTCCATTCATGCATTCAGGGGTGCTAACCACTCTCCAAAATGCGGTAGGGCACTACAACAACATCGCCGCCCTACCAGGCAACACGAACCTAGACCCACGCTTGGTACCAGGAGGTAATGGACAAAAATTAAACTTGACAGGTGCCGAAATGAGTGCCCTTGTCGCCTTCTTACAAACACTCTCAGGCAAAGACGTCTATACTAATGAAAAATGGGGAAGCCCTTTCAATTAAAAAAATTACTAGTTAGGTCGATTTAAAACAAGAAAGGCGACTCTTTGCGGAGTCGCCTTTCTTTTTGGAGTGCGCACGAGAAGATTCGAACTTCCACACCCGAACGGGCACCACCCCCTCAAAGTGGCGTGTCTACCAATTTCACCACGTGCGCGATTGGGGATTGCAAAAGTAGAAAACCGAGCTTTGGGAAGCAAAGCTTCTCTTCGCTTTTCTTTATATTTTTTAGAGTTTAACCAAAAACCTTCTTTTCAGCGGACTGAAGGGTATTGTAAAGCAAGGCAGCGATAGTCATTGGGCCCACGCCACCCGGTACAGGGGTGATGGCCGAGGCAATCGGCGCTACTTCTTCGTAGCATACATCCCCAATCAAACGAAATCCGGATTTCTTAGACTCATCGGCGATGCGGTGGATACCCACGTCAATCACTACAGCGCCTGGCTTCACCATATCGGCTGTTACAAACTCGGGCTTCCCGATCGCCACAATCAAAATATCTGCTGTTCTACAGATGATAGCTAAGTCCTTGGTTCTGGAATGCGTAAGCGTAACGGTGGCATTGCCAGGATATCCATTTCGAGCCATCAAAATACTCATTGGGCTACCGACAATATGACTGCGGCCGATGACCACACAGTGCTTACCGGAGGTTTCGATCTGATAGCGCTTGAGTAGCTCGACAATCCCATAAGGAGTTGCAGCCACGTATGCAGGCCAGTTGAGGGTCATTCTTCCCACGTTAGCAGGAGTAAAGCCATCCACGTCTTTTTCTGGTCGGATACGATTGGTCACCTTGTCTACCGAAATATGCTTGGGCAAAGGAAGTTGCACAATTAATCCGTCGATATCCGGGTTTTGATTGATTTCTTCTACGGTGCGAAGTAATTCTTCTTCAGAAACCTCCGCAGCAAGGCGAACCAGCGTAGAAGTAAATCCAACTTCTTCACAAGCCTTCACTTTGGCTCCTACATAAGTTTGACTGGCACCATCTTCTCCTACGAGAATGGCTGCTAGGTGAGGCTGCTTTCCGCCTGCTTGTTTAATTTCTGATACCCGCGCTGCAATTTCATTTTTTATATCTTGCGCGGTTTTTTTGCCATCGATTAGTATTGACATGGGGTCTCGTATTCTATTTATTCTTCAATCGATTTTCTTCAATCGACATTCATTATTATTTTTTAAAAACTACACTCCAACACTTTAGAATTAGCTGACTAAAATCAATCAAGTCAATTCTTCAAGCTTTACCCTACTCAAAGCGATTACGTTCAGCAGTTAATACACTTTTGACAAAAATAGAAATCAGCTGATTGCATTCATCTTTCATCCTAAACAAAAACAAACTATCTCGATGAAGGCCTGCTCTTTCTACTATTTTCAATCCTATTAAAGTCTCTCGTAACTCTTTTAAAATGACTTTAAACTTATGTATAAAATCTTTTCTCGATTCCCCGCCCTGGGCTTCCCCATAATTCAAAGCAGGACTTGTTCCGCTTCTGAGTAATTGATTTGCTAAATGATTTCCGGATTTGCTGGAAATCATACTTTCTGTAAACCGGATTATTTGAGCCGCAAACTCAATTAATCGCTCTTCCAAATCAAACTTTTTCTCCATCATAACTTCAGTAAAAAAATTAGGTGTAATTGATAAAAAAATAGAATTCATTATTGGACAGAATGCAATTTAACGAAGTGTTAAACTCCGAATGTCGAATGAAGAATAAAGAACGAAGAAGAAACAGGCCTGAAACTAGGGCCTCATTTTATTAATCTAGTTTCAACACCGCCATAAAGGCCTCCTGAGGAATCTCTACATTACCAACCTGGCGCATACGCTTCTTCCCTTTTTTCTGCTTTTCCAAAAGCTTACGCTTTCGCGAAATATCACCCCCATAGCACTTGGCCAACACGTTTTTACGCATCGCCTTTACCGTTTCTCTCGCAATAATTTTCTGGCCAATTGCCGCTTGAATTGCGATTTCAAACATTTGCCGTGGCACCAGCTCCTTCAACTTGTCGCAAAGACGCTTACCCCAATCATAGGCTTTATCCCGGTGTACAATTGCCGAAAGCGCATCTACAGGTTCCCCATTGAGCATGATGTCCAAGCGCACCATGTTTGACTCCTGGAATCCTTTCAATTCGTAATCCAAGGAAGCATAGCCTCTGGAAATGGTCTTCAAACGATCAAAAAAATCGAATACAATTTCTGCCAAAGGCATGTCAAACTGCAGCTCAACTCGATCTGAAGTCAAATATACCTGGTTTTTGATTTGTCCTCGCTTGTCCATGCAAAGTGAAATCACAGGCCCCACGTATTCCGCGGCAGTAATGATGGATGCTTTTACAAAAGGCTCCTCGATATGTTTAAATCGCGTAGGATCTGGCATATCAGAAGGCGCATTGATCACCTGGTACTCGTCGTTGGTCATGAGCGCCTTGAATTGCACAGAAGGTACCGTCGTGATGACAGTCATGTCAAATTCACGCTCCAAGCGCTCCTGCACAATTTCCATGTGCAGCATTCCCAAAAATCCGCATCGGAAGCCAAAGCCCAAGGCCGCAGAGGTCTCAGGCTCCCAGACCAGGGAAGCGTCGTTGAGTTGTAATTTTTCCATGGACGCACGCAGCTCTTCAAATTCAGTAGTATCTACAGGGTAAATACCCGCAAAAACCATGGGCTTCACATTTTCAAAGCCTTTGATGGATTCTGAGCATGGGTTTTTCACGTGTGTGATTGTATCCCCAACAGCCACTTCTTTGGCAACTTTGATACCGGAAATCAGGTAGCCCACGTTGCCAGCACTCATGGTTTGCTGTGGGATTTGGTTGACACCCAAAATACCTATCTCGTCAGCAAAATATTCCTTACCGGAGTTCACAAACTTGATCTTGTCACCCTTGTTTAGGGTACCGTTAAATATTCGGAAGATTACCTCCACCCCACGGAAGGAGTTGAACTGCGAGTCAAAAATCATCGCTTGAAGTGGCGCCGCAGGATCTCCCTTGGGTGCAGGGATTTTCTCAATCACCTTGGCCAATATATCTGTAATGCCGATCCCTTCCTTACCCGATGCTAAGACGATATCCTCGCGATCGCAACCCAACAAGTCGATGACCTCGTCGGCCACGGCCTCAGGATCTGCTCCAGGCAAGTCAATTTTATTTAAAACAGGAATGATTTCTAAGTCGTGACCCAAGGCTAGGTATAGGTTGGAAATGGTCTGTGCTTCCACGCCTTGAGAGGCATCTACGATCAATAATGCTCCTTCACAGGCAGCGATAGATCGCGACACTTCATATGAAAAATCCACGTGACCTGGGGTATCGATTAAGTTGAGAATGTACTCCTCTCCCTTGTAAGTATACTTCATCTGAATGGCGTGCGACTTGATCGTGATGCCACGCTCGCGCTCCAGATCCATGTCGTCTAGCAACTGATTTTGCATCTCACGGTCGGAAACCGTATTGGTCGTCTGCAGCAACCGGTCCGCTAAAGTACTTTTGCCGTGGTCAATGTGGGCAATGATGCAGAAATTTCGAGTGTTTTTCATAAGCTTAAGTCATACAAAAGTAGGAAAAAAGAAGCTTTATTGGTTAGGACAGGTAAGAAATAGACCATCCTATTTTCAAGCTTTTTTCTCCTTCCTTTGGTCACTATCCTAATCTCCTGTTCATCCGTTTTGTTTTGAGTAAAATTCAGGAGTTCCAGCTATTTTTTTTGGAGGGTGATTGCCGGCTATTTTCTTTTCTAAGTTACCTTTACCATCCCAACCTATCCCTATCCCATGCAGACCATTGCAGAACGGAAAAAATCCCAAAATATAGGCGAGTACCTTGTGTACATGTACCAAATGGAAGACCTCATTCGCTCCTACCAGGGCAACTTGGAAGAGATCTACACCTACGTGATTTCCCACTACCCTGTCCCTGAAGAAGAAAAGCAGGAAATAAAAGCCTGGTTTGGAGAACTCGCTTCGCAAATGCACGCTGAAGACCTTTTGAAGAAAGGTCACCTCAAATCCCTACAGGAAATCGTGAATTCGCTGCTAGAATTGCATTACCACTTGCTTAAATCTGATGCGGGCTATGTACAAACCTTCCACCAAGTCAAGCCCCATTTACTCGAAGCAATTGACGCTGCTGCAGGAGAAGAGGTAGGAAACGAGATTCAAATCTGCTTAAATGGGGTATATGGCCTCCTGCTCTGTCGCCTACTCGGCAAACCCGTCAGCGAGCAGCAACTCGAAGCAGCAGAGGCCTTTGGCAATGTCCTTTGCCATTTGAATTTCAGCTACCAGCAGCGGATTTTTATGACGCCAAACTGAAAGAATTTTATGTAAAAAAGAAAGTACCCCATACCGAAAAAGTGGCCTATTAAGTTTTATAATGTTTAGATAAGTAGTCAACCCCTAAAATGAGGATTAAACTCTTAAATCTATTATTTTTTGATTTCAGGAATTAATTTGTTTGCATTTATTGAGCCAGTGGAATCTTGTAAAATCTTCTCTTAACCATCCAAAGATTCAACTGAAATACAAACACTGTTAAACCCCTTCTTTCTTAAGGCACCCACATCCTGTAAAGTATTAAGCACCATTTATTTAGGCAACTCCTCTCTACATTCATTATCAGCATCAAACTTGCTGAGCGTATAGGTAAAGTAGGGAGAGAATGCGTTTTCAGTTTTTAAAAAATCATTTCAATTATTCAATTTTATATTTTCAAGAATACGAAGGCCGACATAGGCAGTCGCTCAACCTACGGATGTTCCTCCTTCTTGCGCTCCAACTATATTCTCTTTAGAAATAACTGGACGGTAAAAAATTGCCAACTCTTGTATTTACTTGGACTCCTTGAAGTTCTGATTTATCACAGCCTTGGCTAGCATAACCCCTTACTCCAGGCATCTATTTTTTTTTGAGCAAACCAGTGAGGAAATAATAAGTGAGAGAATTAAACTTAGCTTTTTAATTTGAAGATTAAAAAGCGAATCACTTTTCAAAAAAAGGATTTAATGGGGGGGGTTATTAAAATAACTTTAGATTAAATTCTTTTGTCAAAAATTAAAAGCAATATTTACTAAAGTAAAATTAATGTTTTTTAAAGATATGTTTTTCATTAAAAAGTTCCAACAAATACTTAAACCAGGAATTTTTGCTCTGACCATACTTTTAGGTGGTATTTTACTCTTTCAATTCAATTTCTCTTTTTTTGACCCTATCAACATCGCTTTGGAAAAAGTAAGTTTCCGGGATATTTACTTTTCAAAAATACAAGGAGGAGAAATTAAATCTGATGAACGGGTTGTTATTGTAGATATAGGAGATACCCTGAAAAGAGCAAACATCGTAAACCTGTTTTATAAAATTAAAAAAATCGAATACAAAGTCCTGGGTATTGATATTCGATTTGATGCCAGACGTCCAAATGATCCCAAAACAGACAGTCTATTGGAAGAATTTGCCTTGACAACTCCTAGAGTAGTTTTTGGCAAAGATGAACTCATTGGTGGATCATTTTTTATGAATGATGGACAAGAAATTAAAGAAGGGCTCGCAAATCTTGGGAAAGAAGATAAGGATTTTCCTGTCCGTTCTCTGCTAAACATCTCTAAATCTGAGCCTGGAACGCACTCTTTTGCCTATGAAATTGTAAAGACTATTGCGCCAAACAATAAGAGTATTAAACACTTTGCCGAAAAAAAAGATATCGACATAAATTTTGAGCGTCAAAATTTGCCAGTAGTTATCAAAGCAGAGGAATTGTTATTTGATTCAACGAACACTTACTTAAGCTATCTAGAAGATAAAATAGTGATTATAGGTAGTATGAGTGACAATGGGAAAGACATACATTTAGTACCCAATGCCTCATACAATTTAACCAAAGACGAAGATAATTTTTATGCAGAAGTCAGCGGCCCATTTATTCATGCCATAGCGATTTCAAACCTGCTAGATGAAAAAATAATCAAAAATTCAAGCATGTTTAATTGGCTTTTTTTCGCAATTATTTTCATTATTACTCTTCTTGTCATGGTGAATTTGGAAAATACCAAAAGCCGATATTTGAGACTGATCGCAAAATTATACATTTTTGTAGGGTCCTTACTGATAACCCTATTGTATATTTTCTTAATGGATAACTTTCTCTTCGAATTTCCACTAGGTGGAGCATTAACGGCCTTGGTTCTAACTTTTGAACTAGCAGGAGATTATAGACCTATTGAATTGCTTAGCAAGGACTTTACGCGTTTTGTAACGAAACTTTTCTCAAGAAATTCTTCATAAAAAACCATTCAATCTTATGAAAATTAAGTTTTATTGCCTCATTATCGCAGTCATTCTTTCTGTAACTTCTTTACAAGCTCAGGGACAATATTTTGTCTATTCGATTACGGGAACTGCTTCTGTGTTAAGAAATAACAAACCACAGCCATTAAAAATTCTTGATAAAGTACTCGAACTTGACAAACTTAGTCTGGGTGCAAAGTCTGGAATTTCATTGGTAAATGTTCAAACCAAGAAGCTTTACCAATTTTCACAAGCAAAGCCATTTGTAATTAGGGAAGTTGTAAAAAATTACGTAGAAGCCCCATCTACTGCAAATAAGACAATTGATTACGTGTTAGCCAATTTCATAGAAAAAGGAAAGGGGTTTCATGAAGAAAAAGATTATTCGAGTGTCGGTATGGCTACAAGAGGGGTATCTAAGAAACCTATGCTTTTTCCCTGGCCAGGAACAAACATTTATTTAAATGAAAGCTTTGTACCCCAATTTGATTCTGCCCTGTCTGTTGTTGAAAATAAGTTCTACATTTCAATTTCACAGAACAAAAAGATTATTTCGGAGTCATTTCTTGAACAAGGTGATACACTTCAACTTCCTAAGGTCCAGGATAGTGCATCTCCGCTAGTCATGACCTGCAAGTGGCGTAGTTTCAGTTACAGTGTTGATTTAATGTTCCTAAGTGATGCCGAAAAAGCCATTCTCAATGCTGAATTATTAGAAATTGAAAATGACAACGATTTACTTAAAAATCCAAATGATAAAATCCTAGCGAAAGCTATTTATTTGGAAGCAAAAAATTGTTTTATCGATGCTGCTGAATTATTCAAGTCAATAAATATTGACCAATAGGAATATGAATTTATTGGCTCAATTCGTTTTTTTTTAAATACAGAAAAGTTAACAAATAATATTATGATTATCCGCAATAGTGCTAGTAGCTCAGCTCGCCTATTTAAAACTGCGGATAATTGTCAACGGACCATGGACCACGGCCCACAGGCTGTCGACCGTCCACAGCTCACCTAATTGAACCTCAAACCTTTTTTTCTCTGGTTGGTGGTGAAAAAGCGGATAGTCAGAAATAAGATATATTCTTAATCCTATTGTTGCCTTACTGCCTTGCGATTCAATGCAATCAAACAGATTTGTTATCTATCGGTTAGTTACAGAAATGTGACTTTAATTGGTCCAGACTTAGGGCAACCCTGACAATCTAAAAGCAACAGCTGGAGTTAAACCGCATCATCGAACCAGCACAAAGCCTGCCCATAAGAACGGGGATGTCGGATACTTTTCCTTCATGGCCTGCTGGGCCTTTTGGAAGGAAAGCGTTGGACTCTTCGTTTGGGTGAGATCTGAGTAGAACAAAGACATGAGTTCCTGCGTCTCCTTGTCTGGAATGGTCCACAAGGACACAATCAACTGCTCTACCCCTGCCAGCTTAAAGCCTCGCTTCAGTCCAAAAGTCCCCTCATTCCCCTCAATTTTACCTAGTCCTGTTTCACATGCAGATAGCACTACTAACTTGGTTTTCTTTAGGTTGAGTTGGGAGACCTCCAAGGCCGTCAATATACCGTTCTGCTCCGCGCCAACCCTAGTCAGGGTATCACTTCCTGTCCAGGCCCAATTACCCCCAGCAAGGATAAGCCCGCTACGCACCATGGGGTTGGTGCTGTATCGATAACTGTATTTCAAAGAGTTTTGGCTAATGGTCGTGTCTTGAAAATCGTATGCTGGAAACGCAAACCCATGAGTAGCCAAGTGCAATATCTCCCTAGACTCCTTCCCTTCCATTTTGGTAATCTTTTCCTCCGTAGCATCATTGCCTTCCAATACAGTAGTTTGCCAGCTTGCCGTACTCACCTGCTGATTGATCACGTCCACCTCTATTTTGGTTCCTTCTAGGTAGTCCAGCTTTCCATAGGCATTGTTGCTGCTGAGATTCTGAGTCTCCCCTATTTTATTCTTTGTAGGAGCTATGACCCCTTCAGGCAAGTAATCGTAGTTTACAGCCCCTACCATAGCTAAGTTAGTCCCCACCGGCTCTGTGGCCTTTTGCTTTAAGCCCAAGGCCAAATAACGAGTAGAAGTCAATTGGTGCAAGGTATAGCGATCCATCAAATAGGCGGCATCCTGCTCGGTTTTTGCATACTCCGGATAGATCACTTGCCTTTTATTGTTTAACTTTTCTGGCACGATTTCATCACCGGTATCTTTGGGGGCATAGATCGCATGGAAGGGCACATTATATAGCTCTCCAGTGGGGGCGTAGTAGATGGTCTTGATGCCTTCTAAGGCATTTTCCATGGGTTGCCAAACTAGCCCGTAGTACGCACTATATCCCTTTTCTGGGTTAATGGCCTGCAAGTCCCGTTCTGCACAGAGTTGGATTAACCTCGGTTGGCTATCACCCTTTTTGAGCACCAAGGCATTGTAGTAAATCAGTGAATCAGACTTGTTTTTAAATCGTTCAAATTCGATCGCCGCTTCCCCTTCCTCAAGACTTTGTTGGACTTGATCCCAGGTGATCAATAGGTTTTTCTTCTGCTGGGCATACTCTGGCCAGGTCAGTGACAATCCCTTATCTAAGGAATCGACCTCAAATTTTAATTTATCCAATTTTTCTTTTTCAATCGAGCCATCAGATTCCACCTTCGCCAACAATCTTCGACGGTAACCTAACTCTTCGCGGAGTTCTTGAGTCTCAAGATCAATTTTATCTTCTTGACTCAATTGATCATTACTAAGAATCTTGACCTCCAACAATTTACTCTTCGCTAGAAGTGATGCGTTAAAGTTTAAACCAACCGCTTCAGGCACCTTTTGAAAAACCTCGTTTGCAAATTCTGACAAATCCTCATAGAATGAACTTTCTTTTTTCCAATACGCTTCCTTTTGGTTATCAGTAAGCCATTCAAAATTATCAGCAGTTTGCTTCGCTAACTTCGAGAAATTTTGCTGTAAAATCGCGTAAGCCTCTGGTTCCCGATTGATTTTTTCCAATACATAGGCATAGGAAGTTAAGGCATCCAGATAATCTGGATGCTCCTCGCCTAAGGCATTCTTATAAATCTCGGCGGACTGTTTGAAATAGGGTTCAGCAGAGATAAAATCATTTTTATCAAAATAAAGTTGCCCGAAATTATTTAAGCTCAAGGCATAATCTGGATGCTCCTCCCCTAAGACTTTCTTTCTGATTTCTAAGGCTTGTTTGTAGTAGGGCTCTGCAAGTGTGTAATTACCCATAATAGAATACAGATTTCCAAGATTGCCTAAACTGGACGCATAACCTGGATGCTCCTCCCCGAAGGCTTTCTTTATAATTTGTACGGTTTGTGTGTAATAGGGCTCAGCGGCTTTGTAATCGCCCATTTCCGAATAGACAATGCCGAGATTACCTAAGCTGGAAGCATATTCGGGATGCTCATCCCCGAAGACTTTCATTTTGATTTCTAAGGCTTGTTTGTAATAGGTCGCTGCAACTTTGTAATCACCCATATCTGAATGCAAAACACCAAGATTGCCTAAACTGGAAGCATACTCTGGATGCTCCTCCCCTAAAACTTTCATTCTGATTTCTAAGGCTTGTTGGAAATAACGCTCTGCCGCTTTGTAATCACCCATTTCCCTTTCCAAAAGGCCAATATTGTTTAAACTGGAAGCATACTCTGGATGATCCTCCCCTAAGGCTTTCTTTTGGATTTCTAAAGCTTGCTGGTAATTGGGCTCGGCCGCTTTGTAATTACCTATTTTCGAATACAAATTACCAAGGTTGTTTAAACTGACGGCATAATCTGGATGCTCCTCCCCTAAGACTTTCTTTCTGATTTCTAAGGCTTGTTTGTAGTAGGTCGCTGCAACTTTGTAATCACCCATATCTGAATGCAAAACACCAAGATTGCCTAAACTGGAAGCATAGTCTGCGTGTTCCTCCCCTACGGTTTTCTTTTTGATTACTAAGGCTTCCTGGTAATAGAGATCTGCTGACTTGTAATCACCCATTTTTCTATACAAAATACCTATATCATTTAAACTGGAAACATAATTTGGGTGCTCCTCCCCTAAGACTTTCTTTCTGATTTCTAAGGCTTTTTTGTAATAGGGTTCAGCAGTCTTGTAATCGCCCATACCAAAATACAAAAGACCAAGATTGTATAAACTAGAAGCATAATCTGGATGCTCCTCCCCTAGGGCTTTCTTTCTGACTTCTAAGACTTGTTCAAAATAGTTCTCCGCGGATTTGTAATCATCCATATCCTCATACAAAAAAGCAAGATTATTTAAGCTTGAAGCATAATTTGGATGCTCCTCCCCTAAAGCTTTCTTTCTGATTACTAAGGCTTGCTGGTAATAGAGCTCTGCCGACTTATAATCACCCATTCTTCTATACAAACCACCTATATCATTTAAACTGGAAGCATAATTTGGATGCTCCTCCCCTAAAACTTTCTTTCTGATTTCTAAGACTTTTTTATAATAGGGTTCAGCAGTCTTGTAATCGCCCTTACCTGAATACAAAAGACCAAGACTGTTTAAACTAAAAACATAATCTGGATGCTCCTCTACTAGGGCTTTCTTTCTGATTTCTAAAGCTTTTTTGTAATAGGGTTCAGCAGTCTTGTAATCGCCCTTACCAAAATAAAAACTTCCTAAATTGTTTTGGCAACTAGCAGCATCCAAGGATTCAGCTCTTTGCTGTTTCTCCAGTACCTCTAGCGATTTATTCCAATAATAAAGCGCTGAATCAGTACGAGATAAACTGATAAAACTAATGCCTACATACCTCAAACTCACTGCATAATTTAAGCTGCTATCTGTTTCAAACTGCAAGGCCCAAGCATTCATTTTTTTTGCCGCGATTAGGGAACTGTCATTTTTGCCTTCTTTACGAAATTGATCGTAGGCTGCCTTCAGTTCCTCGTAATCACCCGATTGACTATAGCCATTTTGGGAGTAGGCAAAAAGTAGCAATAGAAGGAATAAAACTTTTTTCATAGACTGGATTACTAGTTTAATAGCAATATAAAAAACTTATCTTAAGACAACACTTCTAAAGATTAATAAAGATAGATAGACCTTCCTTTCAGGAGAATACCTAAAAATAAATTTAAGTTTAAAACTAATCCCATACGATTCCATCATGCTTTATCCGATTCCATGCTACAGGGTAAGGGAGTCTTAAGCAATTTGACGCTCCTCTATTTTTTCTTAAACCTGCAGTCCCTTCGATACATCATCGAACCAGCACAAAGCCTACTCCTAAGAATGGGGATGTCGGATACTATTTATTCAATTTCACCTAGCCCCTTTTCACAAGCAGATGGTCACGCCTGAGGGCATTTCCTACTTTTTTATGCTATCTTTTTAAGCCTGTTTCCACATAGTCCTTTTTGAAAGGTGTAATTTGGGGAAACTACAGATAGCTACCATGTTTTTCTATCAAGAAACCCCCGAGCAACTTTTTATCCGTTTGGATGCTCTTCCCACCGGATTGGACCAGGCAGAAGCAGCCCGCCGAAGCGAGAAGCATGGACCCAACCTGCTTCAAGAAAAAAAGAAGCAGTCCACCTGGCTCCTTTTTCTAGGTCAATTTAAGGACCTCATGGTCCTGATTCTGGCCGCCGCCGCTCTGCTTTCTGGGCTAATCGGCGAACTAGCAGACACGGTAATCATCTTAGTCATCTTGGTGCTGAATGCCCTGCTGGGCTTCGTTCAGGAGTACCGTGCTGAAAAAGCCATGGACGCACTCAAGAAGCTGACCGAAACCCATAGCATGGCACTCCGCTCCGGCAAGCTCATTACGCTACCCTCCAAGCAACTGGTAGTGGGTGACCTCCTACACCTGGAAGCTGGCAATAAGGTGCCCGCCGACATTCGTTTGCTGAAAACCTTCTCCCTTAAAATTGACGAATCCTCCCTTACCGGCGAATCCATCGCCAGTGACAAGAGCCCAGAGACTCTTTCCGACACAGTACTTCCACTCGGCGACCAATGCAACATGGCCTTCAACGGCACCCTCATTACCCAGGGTCGTGCAACAGGCATGGTGGTGGCTATCGGGATGAATACCGAGATCGGCAAGATTGCTACCCTGCTCGAATCGGGCTCTCCGAGGACGCCCCTACAGCAGCGCATGCAGCGGTTTAGCAAAGTCATCTCCCTCGTCATCGGCGCAATCTGTGTCCTACTTTTCCTTGCTGGACTAGCCCGCGGGGAGGAGCTACTCTCCGTACTCTTACTTTCAGTGAGCCTGGCAGTGGCAGCCATACCTGAAGCGCTGCCCGCATTGATCACGATCGCCCTTTCGTTGGGCGCCAGTCGGCTGGCAAAGGGGAGGGCGCTGGTACGCAAGCTCCCGGCCGTGGAAAGCCTTGGTGCCGTCACCTACATTTGTACGGATAAGACGGGAACCCTTACGGAAAATAAATTGACCGTGGTGCGCACAGAAGCGAGTTCGGACAGCCCACTACTTGAGGGCTACAGCAACCTTCAGCTCGCCATGGGACTCTGTCAGGACGTGCACATCACAGCGGAAGACCTCCCTGTTGGAGAGGCTACCGAACTGGCCCTCGTAGAGCAACTTCTCAAAGAAATTTCGGTGGCGCAATACCGTCACCTCAGCAGCGAGTTGCCAAGAAAAATTGAGCTCCCTTTTGACTCGGTTAGAAAGCGAATGAGTACCCTCCACCCACTTGGGGACCAATTTTTAGTCCTCTGCAAAGGAGC
>CAZPKI010000033.1:0-16193 GCA_964587015.1 uncultured Limnohabitans sp. | reverse complement strand
GAACGATGAAACTGTTTTCCCCGTGACGTGCAAACTCACAAATCCAGCCATCATCGGTGCTGAAGTTGACCGATCCATTCATGGATGCAGTCATGCCCGAGGTGCCGGAGGCTTCTCTGGGTACCCGAGGGTTGTTGAGCCAGATATCGGAAGCTTGTTTTAGTCGCTTACTCAAGGCCAATTCATAGCCCACGCAGACGGCAACATTTTTGTAGCGCTTGCTGAGGTGTACTAGGGAGTTGAATACGGAAATGGCGCCATAGTCCATGGGATAGGGCTTGCCTGCCCAGATGATTTGAACTGGAAGTTGTGCATTACTGACCAAGGCTTCGAATTTTTCCAAATCCCGTGCAATTAAATCTGGCCGCTTGTAGGAAGCAAAGCGTCTTGCCCAGACGATGGTCAGCACATCGGGGTCGAATACCTTGCCCGTTTGATCCGCCACGATTTCAAAAGCCCGCTTTTTGAGGTAGCGTTTTCGGTCGTCAAATGCCGCATTGTCTGCTTCTTCCATGAAGCGATACAATTGCTTGTCTGCCCAGTATTTCCAGTTTTGCGCGTTGGTGATGGATTGGATGGCCGGGATTCCAGCGTAGCCCCCCCACATTTGTCGGCTCACTTCTCCGTGGAGTTTGCTTACCCCGTTGGCTGCTCGGGCAAAACGCAAGGCGGCTAGGCTGTGATTGAACTGGGTTCCCTCCATGCCGGTAAGTTGTCGTACCTCCTCTGCCGAATGCCCGTAGAAGTAACTCATCTTTTCGCAGAGGTGGAAATCGTGTTTCTCGTTGCCCGCTTCTTCTGGGGTGTGGGTCGTGAACACCAATCGCTTTTGAACCTCTTCCTTCTTCCCATATTTTTTCATCAGGTAAAAGGCGCAACTGACCCCATGCGCTTCGTTGAGGTGGTACACTTCCGGATTGAAGCCAAGGATATCGATGAGTGTAGCCCCACCAATGCCCAAGAGCATCATTTGGGCGACTTTGGCTGCGGTGTCCGAGTCGTACAAGCGATGGGTGATCGTCTGACTCAGGTAGTCATTTTCTGGTAAGTCGGTACTCAACAAAAATAGAGGGGCAGACTGAAAGGTCTCTGGAGCCAGGTAATACGCCTTTACCCAGACCGGTTGGTTGTGAACGATTACAGTAAACTTGATGCCTGTGTCTTCTAGAAAACTATAGTTTTTTTCGTACCACTCTGGCTTCAAGGTCTGGTCCTGATTGCGAAGTTGATCGTAGTAGCCATATTTCCATAGGATACCGATGCCGATCAAATTTTGCTTCAGCTCGTAGGCGCTGCGCAAATGGGAGCCCGAAAGGAAGCCAAGACCTCCGCTGTAGATCTTTAGGGGCTGGTGGATGGCAAATTCCATTGAAAAATAAGCCACTGACTTGGAGTAGGCAGGTACGGGAGAATATGGAACAGTATAGTTCTTGAATTGTGTCATTGTGATTGGGGGGTGAGCGAATCGAAATTTACAACCAAATGCTGGAAATGGGGGAAGAGAAGATAAAATTTAAAACAAAACAAAAAAGGCCCCGCATAATTCGGGACCTTTTGCCATTTAAGGATTCGGGAGCGCTGTTCGTGCGGCACGATCTGGATCGTTTTGCACCTCAGAGACGTCGTTGAGCACCATGGTTTCTCCTTTTTCTGCTGTGAATTTAGGCCAGGAAGGTAGTCCTGCTCCATTTGGATTGCCCGTTTTCATAAAGGCGAGCAGGGTTGCTGACATTTTCTCTGCCAATAGTCGTGGACGTTTTCCCCCACCCGTATGGGTATACATGCGATCGGTATTGTCGTACCAAAAACAGATGTCAATGCAATGGAAGGCCCGCATTCGGCCATTGTATAAGTTGGGCTCCCAGCCAAACCAAGCCATGTAAACCGGTGCCTTTTGTTTGCTTTTTGCGTTACCACACGCCACTGCATTCTGTCGATTGGAAGCGGCCAAGGTCATGATTTCTGCAGGCTTTTTGTCGGGAAAATTGCTTTTGTAGGCTTGGTAAACTGCTGCCGCCTTATCCGCAAACCGGGACTTCATGGCTTCAATGATTTCTGCTTCTCCTGCGGCTTCTAAAGCGGGGTTGGTGCGTGTAGCCCCCCATTCGTGGAAGGTAGTGCAGATCATCAGCGGCATGTCATTGGTATGGTCAGTTGAACTACCAAAGAACTCGCCTTTGGGGACATTTACTCCATCTGCAACTGGCCCAAAGCCTCCTCTAAACCCGGGCAAAGGGTTTTCTTTGCGTAAGCGATCAAGCGCTTTGTTGGCCACGTCGATGTAGGTTCTCCAAGGAATATCTTGAAGTTTGTCCACCTCATTGGGAGCAAAGCCGGCGGCCTCTAGTACATAACTGCCCAACTTTCTACTGTACTCCTGATCATTGGCCTTCAGCATGCTTCCGCTCAAGGCGACGCCTTTGTGCACAAGTCCTTTGGCTGCCGGCATGGCCATCGTGCAAGTTACTTTGGCTCCCCCGCCCGATTGTCCCATGATGGTGACATTGTTGGGGTCGCCGCCAAAATTGGCAATGTTGTCTCTTACCCAATGCAGGGAGGCGATGATGTCGAGTTGGCTCACATTTCCAGAGGCCGCGTACTTTTCACCACCCACCCCAGAGAGGTCGGTGAATCCAATGGGACCAAGTCGGTGGTTGATGGACACAAAGACGGCCTCTCCCTTTTTGGCAAAATTTTCTCCGTGGTACCCATCCTGTTCAATCCCGTTTCCGTTGGTAAACCCGCCTCCATGCAACCAAACCAGCACGGGGCGTTTTTTCCCATCCCCAAGGCCGGCAGTCCATAGGTTGAGTTTGAGACAATCCTCGGACACATCGTCGTAATTCCAGTGATCTGCAAAGGAAGCATGCGCATTCGCGTAGCGACGGTCCATGATCTGAGGAGCGGTATTTCCCCACCAAATGGTGTCTTTGACTCCTTCCCAAGGGCTGGGTTTTTGGGGAGGCATGAAGCGATTTTTACCTGAGGTGTCTGCGCCATAAGGAACCCCTAGAAAGGTGTAGACCCCATTGAGTTGGTAGCCTCTGATTTTCCCAAATGAGGTATTTGCTACAGCAATGTCATCTCCAATGTGGAGGTACTGCTCGTCTTCATTCTCTAAAGAGGGTGCAGGAGTGGTGCCGGCACTGACAGCAAATGGTGCAGCGGCTAAGGCGGCGGAACTTACGCCGACCTTTTGTAAAAAGGATCGTCTACTGTTTTTCATAGGTTCTTTGGGCTTCAATTGAATACATAAGTTGAAACCTAAATCCTAGAAAATCAAATCGTTGACTTGCGAAGTGTTGAACGGAAAAAATTGTCCATTGGACAGGCAATCCTGAATAGGGGCGGAATGTCTAGTAAAGAAAAAGCCGTTGGGCACTAAAGACCAACGGCTTAAAAATGGGTATAGCTTTTTTAAAACTTCACTTTAGTAACTATTTTTTGCTCAGCTCGCTGGAGCACCACTTGGGTAGAATCGCCCTTCTTGAATACGCTCAAAGCACGCATGTAGCCCATCATGTCGTTGATCGTGGAATCGCCAAGCTGGATCACGATGTCTCCTTTCATCAAGCCAGCAGCCTGGGCAGGCTTTCCCTCTGATACGCCATCTACACGCATCCCTTTGCCATCGTAGAGGTAGTCGGGTACTACGCCCATGGAAACGGTGAATCGAGGAGAATCACTGGAGTCTTTGGTTTTGGTGAAGGCCAATTTCGGCTCGGCATCCAGCCCAGCAATCAGTCTAGAAATGTAGCGAACAACCTTGACGAGCCCATCGTAATTGATTTTATCTGCATCGTCACTAGGCTTGTGGTAGTCGGCATGCTGACCCGTAAAGAAGTGCAGTACCGGCAGGTCCTGAAGGTAAAAAGAAGTGTGGTCCGACGGGCCTACGCCAGATTCGGAAGGAACCAACTTGAGGCTATCCGCATTGATGGGGTCTAAAACCTTTGAAAAACTAGGACTCGTACCGACACCATGGACAGCCAGGGATTTTTCTTCGTTTAATCGGCCCACCATGTCCATGTTGATCATGTAGTTGACCGACTTTAGGTCTAGGGTTGGATTTTTGACAAAATAATTGGAGCCCCAAAGCCCGTTTTCTTCACCAGAGAAAGCAATAAAGAGAATGTTGCTTTTCAAGGTTTCGTATTTGAAAATCTTCGCAAGCGCCAAAAGTGCAGCGGTTCCCGAAGCATTGTCGTCGGCGCCGTTGTGGATGGCGGAATCTCCTCGATGTAGCGAGCCTTGACCTCCCATGCCCAAGTGATCAAAGTGGGCCCCGATGACGATGGTTTTGTCTGCTTTTTTATCCAAATAGGCAATGACGTTACGACCAGTTACGCCCGCTCCATCGGTGCCAATTACCGCCTCCTCATGAGGATTGCTCGGCTTGGAAACGGTAAATTCTTGAAAAAACCCATCGGTACCCATGGGGGTCAGTCCTAACTTTTCAAATTCTTGGGCAAGGTAGTTGGCGGCCTTTTGCTCGCCATTCGTACCAATAGCTCTACCACCCAAGTCATCGGAAGCGAGAAAGAACACATCTTTTTTCAGCGAAGCGTGTAATTCTTCGTCTGTAGGCGGTCCATCACAGGATCCAACGACTAACGCAAAGACAAGAAGGGGGAGAAATTTCAAAAGTTGTAGTTTCATCGGGAGGTATATTTAGCCCAAAGATAATAAGTAGTATCTTTGCCGGCACATTCTTTCTAGTCAAGATTACAGATGAAAACTTTACGCCAACTGGGAATTGTACTTTCCCTACTGATCACTTCCCTTACACTTGCAGCACAGGAGAAGCGCTCTGCTTCGGATTCATTGTTGCTTCATCCTGAGGAAATGAAATACCTCAAAAACATCAAGCAACTCACTTTTGGAGGCAACAATGCCGAGGCCTACTGGTCTTTTGACGATAGCAAGCTGGTGTTTCAGTCTGACTTCGCGAAATGGGGAAATTCCTGCGATCAGATGTTTTACCTCGATTGGCAAAAAGACGATCTATCTAAAAACACCCCCACAAGGCTTAGCACCGGCTTAGGTCGTACGACCTGCGCCTATTTTCTACCGGGCGACAAAACGATTGTCTATGCATCTACTCACTTGGTAGACCCAGCCTGTCCGCCCGTACCTGAGCGAAGAGCTGATGGCAAATACGTATGGCCAATCTACCCTAGCTTTGATATTTTCACGGCAGACATGAAAGGAAATATTCTTTCCCAATTGACAAAGGAGGAAGGCTACGATGCCGAGGCCACCGTCTCTCCAAAGGGAGATAAAATCGTGTTTACCTCCATGCGAACTGGCGATTTGGAGCTATTTACCATGAATATTGATGGTACTAATGTCAAACAAATCACCACGGAACTTGGCTACGATGGCGGCGCGTTCTTCTCTCCCGATGGAACCAAATTGGTATGGAGAGCATCTCGACCACAGACTCCCGAAGCAATTCAAGAGTACAAAGACTTGCTCAAGGAAGGATTGGTAAAGCCTACCGACATGGAAATGTATGTGTCCAATGTGGACGGCACCGACATCCGTAAGATCACCAGTTTGGGTAAGGCCAACTGGGCCCCTTTCTTTCACCCGTCTGGCAAGAAGTTGATTTTCGCTTCCAACCACCAAACGGAGCGCGGCTATCCCTTCAACCTGTTTATGATCAACCTAGACGGCACAGGGCTTACGCGAATTACCCACGACGGCACCTTTGATGCCTTCCCGGTATTTTCCAACAATGGCAAGTACTTGGTCTTTGCATCCAACCGCAACAATGGGGGTACCCGCGACACCAACCTCTTTGTAGCGGAGTGGATTGGGGATTGATTTGGATTACCTACAGCTCTTCTAGTCGATCAAGGTAATATTCTGCTTGGTCTATTAACTCCTGCTGGTTCCCCATTTTGTCCCAGGTACGGTAGACCATTCCGATTCGCGGATTTTTCTCGAGCAGTTCTCGGTTGCGTGCATGAAAGTGCCAATAGAGGCTATTGAACGGGCAGGACCCTTCCCCCGTTTTTTTGTCCGCTTGGTAGGCGCAGCTGCTGCAGTAGTTGCCTTGCTTTTTGATGTAATTGGCCGAAGACACGTAAGGCTTGGTGCCGACGATGCCCCCATCGGCAAACTGGCTCATGCCTCTCGTATTCGTAATTTCGACCCACTCGATGGCGTCGATGTAGATACCCAAATACCATTGATCAACTTCGTCGGGGTGTATCCCCGCTAGCAGGGCAAAGTTGCCCGTCACCATTAGCCGTTGGATGTGGTGGGCATAGCCTAAGTCCAAGGATTGCCCGATGGACTGACTGAGGCAATTCATTTTCGTTTTTCCAGTCCAGAACCAATGAGGTAGCTTGCGCTCGTGGCCGAAGAAGTTAAGCTTGGCAAACTCGGGCATTTTGGCCCAATAAATTCCGCGCATGTATTCTCTCCAACCCAAAATTTGTCGGATAAATCCTTCCACTTGCGCAATGCCCACCGTATGTTGGTTGGCCATCCAATGGGCCTCCACGGCTTGGACCACTTCCAAGGGAGAAAGCATCTTGCTGTTGAGGGAAAAGCTCAGGCGCGAGTGAAATAGAAATGGATCCCAGGTAGTCAGGGCATCTTGGTAAGCACCGAAATGCTCCAACAGTTCTTCGCAAAAGTAGGCCAATACTTCTAGGCTTTCCTGCCGAGAGGTAGGCCAAGGGAATTGCTCGGCATCAATGTTGCCAATGGTCTTAACGCCACTTTTTTCGAGCATGGCACACAGTTCGTGTACCTGCTTGGGATGGGTATAGGCGTTTTTGAGGAGGCTTTTATCTTTTAAGGATTGCCTGTTGTCCTGGTCGTAGTTCCACTGCCCCGTGATGGGTTCTTTGCCATCCATGAGCACCTGGTACTTTTTGCGCATTTCCCGGTAAAAGGTCTCCATGAGAAAAGTCTTTTTGCCTTTGAAAAAGTCATTCAAAAACTCCCGGCTTGTAAGGAAGTGCTCTGTTTCCACCGCTTGGCAAGGGATGCCTAGGCTGGCGCAGGTGGATTGAAGAAGTTGGTCTAGCCGGAATTCGTCAGGAAGTTGGTATTCAAAACGCGTTATGCCTTCATTTTCTATCAAAAGGGGAAGTTGAGCGGCAAGAGACTGCTGATTGTCGGGATCGTCTAAGCGGAGGTAGATCACCCGATGCCCCTGCTGCTGTAGCTCTTTCGCAAATTGGCGCATGGCCAAAAAGAAGCCAACGACCTTTTGAATGTGGTGGTTGACGTAGTCGGTTTCCTGCCGCATCTCCATCATCAGGTAGCTGACATCGGGATCGGTGCTAGTAAACCAAGAATGCTGACTGTTGAGCTGATCCCCGAGGATCAAGCGGAGGGTATGGGCCATAAAAAAGGAGGAATATTAGCTAAAGTCCTTTTTTAGCGGGAATGTTTGGCAATGTGGATAACTGCCGGCTTGTTGTATTCTGAATTTCCCCTTAGAGGTCGATGGAAACCTGGTTGCGGAGAAGGTCCTCAAAGCGCTCTCTTTCCCGAATTAGAAAAGCCTTGCCTTCCCAAACGAGTACTTCTGCAGGGCGAAGTCGCGCATTGTAATTGGAGGCCATGGTAAAGCCATAGGCTCCAGCATTTTGGATGACCAGTAGGTCTCCTTCTTTCACCGTATTCAGTTCGCGCTGTGATCCGAGGGTATCCGTCTCGCAAATGTAGCCTACGATGGTGTAGGTGTGTAGCGCTCCGGTAGGGTTGCTGAGGTTGTAGATGTGGTGGTAGGCATCGTACATCATGGGGCGGATGAGGTGATTGAGCCCGGAATCTACCCCTACAAAGTTCAGTGTGGGGGTTTCCTTGACCACCGTGGTCTTGACGACCAAGTAGCCTGCCTCGCTGACCAGAAATTTTCCTGGCTCTAACCAAAGCTCCAGTTGACGCCCGTATTTGGCACAAAAGGCTTGAAAGGCTTCACCCACAATACGTCCTACTTCTGCCACATCGGTAGCCTTGTCATTGGGATGGTAGCCCACCTTGAATCCACCTCCAAAGTCTAAAAACTTGAGTTCTGGAAAGTGGAGCGCTGCATCAAAAAGGACGTTTCCTCCCTTTAAAAAAACGGAAGCATCCAAGATGTCTGAGCCCGTGTGTAGGTGAAGGCCTACTACCGTGATCTGGTACTGCTGTACAAGCTCAAGGATTTGTGGAAGCTGTTCGATTGAAATCCCAAACTTGCTGTCCTTGTGCCCTACGGAGATTTTCAGGTTGCCTCCCGCAAGAATGTGCGGGTTGATTCGAATGCACACGGGTACGGTGCTTCCGTAGGTTTGTCCAAATCGCTCCAATAGAGGCAAGCTATCCAGGTTGACCATCACTCCGATCTGTACGGCTTCCTGGATTTCTGCAAAACTCACGCCGCTAGGGGTGTACATGATTTCTGCAGGGGTAGATCCTGCAAGTAGGCCTAGCTTCACTTCCTCGATAGATACGGCGTCTAACTCAGCGCCTGCTTTGCGGATGAGGCGAAGGATTCCCAAGCTCGAAAGGGCTTTGGTAGCATATTTTATTCGAAGGGGCACTGCCGCAAATGCTTGTTGAAGCGCATTGATTTGGCGAACAATTTTTTCTCCATCGTAGAGGTAGAGCGGTGTTCCAAATTGTGCAGCGAGGTCTTCTAGGGAGACGCCTTGAATGTGCGTTGGCTTGAGCACGAGTTTATTGGGTTAGAATAGGAAGGCAAAAATACCGAAACAATAAAAAAGGAAGGCATAGAACCTTCCTTTTTTTGGGTATGTAATTAGAAAACCAACAAATTCGAACTGCTAGAATACGGTCTAAATGGGGAATATGAAAGAAGATTCTTTAGATTACTCGTTAAAACATGTTAAGAGTGCCCCCTTCCCCCGCTATCCGCTTAATTTTGTAGCATGTCAAAGAGCAACATTACGTTGATTATTGTGCTGATGTCCCTAGCCAGCTTTGGCTTGATGGGCTTTCAATACTATTGGATACGAAATGCGATTCGAATCAACAAGGAACGCTTTGATCAAAATGCATTGCAAGCCATTGCTGGAACGGTAGCAGAATTGGAGAAGGGAGAAACCTCCGATGTGTTACTTAGCAAGTTGATCAAGGATCCCGCCTTGAAGGAGTCGATCTTCAAAAAAATTGATCCCATAGAATTGCAGATCAATACCAGGCGATCCTATAGCCGCCCGTCTATGGTAGACACCTTACTCCTGGCGCCAGTACCTCAGGTAAGTAGCACCTTTCGTAGAATGTTGCTATCCAGAGGCCTGGATGTTACAATTTTATCGGAGCTGGAAAACTTTTTTGCGTACATGACTCCGGAGGTGGCATCGGGGATGTTTACGCCAGATGAAATGCAAATTCTCCTTCAGGAAAAAGAAAGACAGCTGGAGTATTTAAACCAGAAACAAGGGTTTGCTAGGGAGTCTGCTCGACCCTACACGGGAATCGTGCCACAATTTGAGACCAAAGTAAATCTTTCAGATGATGCACTGGATAAAATCCGCAAGACCAACATCAAGATTGAGTTGATGAATCAAGCGTTTTCTGAGCTTGCAGAGGGACAGCAAGCGATTATGGATCGTTTGGATACCGTACAGCTGCGGCGCCTGTTGAAAAGCCAGTTTGTAGCGCAAGGAATTACCGAAAATTTTGAACTTGGAATAAAGCCGGGTGAGGGCGGAAAACTAATTGGTATTGGAGAAATCCTTGACCCCCAAGTTTTGCTACAGGAAGGCCTTCAGTCCAAGTTGTTTCCAAATGACATTCTTGGCAATGACAATTTTATTTATGTGTACTTCCCGGAGAAAAGTAGCCACGTATTCCGACAGGTTTGGCTTCCAATTTCGAGTTCTATCTTCTTTATTTTGGTCATCATTTTTTGTTTTTACTATGCGATACGCATCATTTTGAAGCAGAAAGCCCTTTCTGATATCAAAAATGACTTTATCAACAACATGACTCACGAGTTCAAAACCCCTCTTGCGACAGTAAGTCTGGCGGTTGAGGCCTTGCAAGACCCAGAGTTGAGCAATCAGGATAAGTTTCGAACCCGCTACTTAGGAATCATCAAAGAGGAAAATAAACGCTTGGTGGGGCAGGTCGAAAAAGTGCTGCAAGCAGCGGCATTGGACCGAAATGAGTTTAAACTTAAACTAGAATCGATCCATCTGCCTGCCATGATTCAAGCCTGTATGGATCAGTTTGCGCTTCAAGTAGAAAATCGTGGAGGCAAAATTGAGTTCATCGGCGAAATGAATGATCCTCACATTGTAGGAGATGTTTTTCACCTGACTCACCTTTTCAATAATTTATTGGACAACGCAAATAAGTATTCTCCTTCCAACCCTAGGATCACAGTGGCCGTAAAAGAACTGGGCTCGGAGGTTCAAATTACTTTCCGAGATCAAGGAATAGGCATGAGCCGTGACGCGGTCAAAAAGATTTTCGACAAATTTTACCGGATTCCTACGGGCAATGTGCACGATGTAAAAGGGTTTGGACTGGGATTATCCTATGTAAAAACCATGCTTGAGGCACATAAAGGAAATATTCAGGTTCAATCTGAACTTGGAAAAGGAAGTACCTTCACCATTAACCTACCTAAAAAACAATGAGCAAGGCGAAACTATTAGTTGTAGAAGATGACCCCAACTTGGGCGAGATCCTGCAGGAGTACCTTCAAATGAAAGGGTATGACACCACGCTTTGTCGCGACGGAGAAGAGGGATGGAATAAGTTTAAGAAGGACAAGTTTGACCTATGCCTTCTGGATGTAATGATGCCTAAAAAAGATGGATTTACCCTGGCCAAAGAAATAAAGAAGGTACAGGAAGATCAGGCTGTTTTGTTTCTTACTGCCAAGAACCAAAAAGAGGATGTGATTGATGGCTTAAAAATTGGTGCGGATGATTACCTCACCAAACCGTTTAGCATGGAGGAGCTGTTGTTGCGGATCTCTGCCATTCTCAAGCGGACACAAAAATCATCGGAGGTTAGCGCCCTAAAGACCTATTCTTTTGGAGACTTTTTGCTGCATTACGACGAGCAGCTGATTGAAGGCCCTCAAGGAAAACACAAATTGACCTCCAAAGAAAATGAGTTGATTCGCTTGCTGGCTTCTGAAACCAACAAATTAGTTAACCGAAGCCATGCGCTCAAGCAAATTTGGGGAGATGATAGCTATTTCAATGCGCGTTCGATGGATGTTTACCTCAGCAAAATCCGAAAAATCCTCAAGGATGACCCCAAGGTACAGATCATTACGGTGCATGGAGAAGGATTTAAATTGATTGTGGGAGAGGCCTAAGCCCTCTTTTTAATTACAAAAGTTGTCCCAGCATCTTCCCGGTGCTGGGATTTTTGTTGGACTGGTGCTTAGGCGATGAGCTCGGCGCCGATGCCTGGACCTTCGGGAAAGGTGACTCCTTCAGGGTAGATGCGTACGCCCTTGGCAGGGTCTTTGGAGAGAAGCATGGCTCCATCCATGTCCACGTAATCCAAAAGCGGGGCAATATGTGCAATCGCGCTGATGCCAATGGAGGATTCGGTCATGCACCCCACCATGGTTTTCATCCCTAGCGATTTGGCATTTTGGATCATGCGGAGTGCAGGGGTGATGCCTCCAGCTTTGACCAACTTGATGTTGATTCCATGGAAGTGGCCCTGGCATTTTTCCACATCGGATTCGCTGATGCAACTTTCATCCGCGATAAGAGGGAGTTTGGAATGGGCAAAAACTTCGCGCATGCCATCCAGATTATCTTTTTCTAGGGGCTGTTCGATAAATTCTACTCCAAGTTGGGCCAACTCTTCGGAATAGGAAATCGCTTGATCTACTGTCCATGCACAATTGGCATCCACTCGAAAAATGGAGTTGGTGTTTTTCCGAAGTTCACGTACGATTTCCAAATCTTGATCAGTACCGAGCTTTATTTTGTAGATCGGCCAGTTGACTTCCCGAAGCTTGGCGCACATTTTATCGACCGTATCGATTCCGATGGTAAAGTTGGTGGTTGGGATATGCTGAGGGTTGAGGCCTAGGTATTCATAGAGTTTTTTCCCCTGCTTCTTGGTGTACAAATCCCAGGCCGCTTCGTCAAGAGCACATTGAGCAAAGGGGTTGGTCCGAAAAATTTCTTTTCCCAGCTCCCACAATTCTGTTGGGGTGGACCAATTTCCAGCCATTAGGATGGGGCGGAAGAGCTCCAGGCTCTGCTGCATATTTTCCAAAGTAATGCCATAAAAAGGGTTGGTGGTGGACTCCCCAAGCCCAAATATTCCGTCTTCTTCTAGGCTGACGACTAGCGTTTCCTGTTCCGCTCTGCTTTGGTGTGCAATGGTAAAGCGGTGTTTTAGGGGAAGGATAAGGCCTTGGAAATGCACCTTCATGGCAAGATTTTTTTGGGTTTGACAAAAATAGAAGGAATTATTGCAGTCCTTTCCCTAGTTTTAGTTTAAAATAGCCTAAAAATATGGAGATGCAGTTTGATGCACTAAAATGCCACTTTTTGAGCCTTGCTCTTTTTCTTAGTTTGGGAATTACGGGGGCTTGGGCTCAGACCAATTCCCCGCGACTGGGAATTTTGGAGTTAAAAAATGCCTTTGAAAAGTATCAGGAATTGTCAATTAAAGATCGGCGATTCACCCATGCTGATTTGCAGCCCTTGATTCAAAAGCATTCGGTACAATTTGAGGTGAATCCCTTGGGCAAGTCTGTATTAGGCAAATCCATTTCCTCCTTAGACTGGGGCTCAGGGGAGACCAAGGTCATGCTTTGGTCGCAGATGCACGGCAACGAAAGCACGGCAACCATGGCGTTGTTTGATCTATTCAATTTTCTGGAAGGGAAAGGAGACAAGTACGAGGAGCTAAGAAAGCTGCTTAAATCACAGCTGCAGCTTAAGTTTATTCCCATGCTCAACCCCGACGGGGCCGATGCCTTCAAGCGGAGGAATGCACTTGACATAGACCTAAACAGAGATGCAATTTCCCTAATTTCCCCAGAGGCGGTGATTCTGAAAAAAGCGCGTGATGACTTTGAGCCGGAGTTTGGATTCAATCTCCACGACCAACAAATCTATTACAACGTGGTGAACACGCCCAAGCAAGCCACGATTTCCTTGCTTGCACCCGCCTACAACGAAGCAACAGACATCAATGACGTTCGCGGAAGGGCCATGCAAACAATCGCTAGCATGAATAGCCTTCTCCAAGAATTGATTCCTGGCCAAGTAGGCAAATACGACGATGCTTTTGAGCCTCGAGCTTTTGGGGATAACATTCAAAAATGGGGAACGAGCACCATTTTGATTGAGTCAGGAGGATTAGTGGGTGACCCAGAAAAGCAAGAGGTGCGCAAGATCAATTTTATGCTACTCTTAGATGCCTTGTACACCATTGCTACCCGCGGCTATACGCAATACAGCACGGACCAGTATTTTGCTATTCCAGACAATGGATTTCAATTGATGGACTTGCTTATTGAGGAAATGCAGGTTCCTGTGAATGGCACCTGGTATCCCATAGATTTAGCTATCCGTAGGAGGGAGACAGAGGGTCGTGCAGGTTATTCTTTTACCGGGTCAGTAGAAGACCTTGGAGACATGCAGATTTTCTTTGGACTAGAGACTTTAGATGCCAAAGGGCTACAGTATAAAGAAGGTAAAGTGTATCCAACGCCGTTTGAAAGTGTGAAAGAGCTGAGCGTCGAAAAGGCGATGGAACTCTTAGGCCAAGGATACCTAGCGATACAAGTCAAAAAAGATACTGCGAAAGCGATCCATGGACTTCCGCTTGTGGTCTTGAAGTCGGCAACTACCTATTCAGGGGGCTGGACTACAGGGGCTACTCCCAACTTTTTCTTGACCAAAGACGGTAAATACAAATATGCCCTAGTGAACGGATACTTGATTGACTTAGATAGAATTCCTAAGGAAAAATTCCGAAACCGAATCTATTGATAACTCAACGAACGTATTCACCATAAGTATGAAAAGCAAAGAAAAGGGGGTGGGCCTTCATCCCAGAAATATCCATCAAGGGCGTTACGATCTTGATGCCTTGGTGAAGACCTTACCTGAATTAAGTCAAATTATTTTTGAGAACGATTACGGGCAGCAGAGCTTAGACTTTGCCAACCCAATTGCAGTAAAGTTGCTCAACAAAGCCTTGCTGCTTCAGTACTATGAGTTGAGCTACTGGGATATTCCTCAAGGATACCTTTGTCCTCCGATTCCTGGCAGGGCAGATTACTTGCATCATGTGGCAGACTTGCTTGCTAAGGATCATGGCAAAAAATTACCGCTGGGGGAAGGAACTCAATTGCTAGACCTGGGCGTGGGTGCCAACCTGATTTATCCCATCTTGGGAACCTCCTTGTTTGAATGGAACTTTGTAGGGACTGAAATTGATCATAAAGCGCTTTCGAATGCAGCAGCGCTTATTGCTGCCAATCCAAGAATGGAGGGCAAGGTGTCCTTGCGATTCCAGGCAGATGCCCAGCGGATTTTTGATTCGGTGGTTGAAGCGGAAGATTTTTTTGAGGCATGCATTTGTAATCCTCCCTTCCATGAATCTGCTGAAGTTGCGCGGGAAGGAAGCAAGCGGAAAATCAAAAACTTGAAAGGGCTGACCACTGCAAATCCAGTGTTGAATTTTGGAGGTCAGGCAACCGAGTTATGGACAGTTGGAGGGGAAATTGGATTTATTGGACGAATGATTCAGGAGAGTGTAGCTGTTCAATCGCAGGTAGGCTGGTTTACGGTATTGGTTTCCAAAGGCACTCATCTTTCCTACTTCCAGGGACAACTTGAAAAAGCAGGAGTAA
Organism: uncultured Limnohabitans sp.; assembly: GCA_964587015.1. Classification (GTDB taxonomy): domain Bacteria; phylum Bacteroidota; class Bacteroidia; order Cytophagales; family Cyclobacteriaceae; genus Algoriphagus. The sequence continues at coordinate 1,363 of CAZPKI010000033.1, read as the reverse complement.
AGTCTCAGCGCGTAATCGAAATGGGCCAAGGAAATAAGCGAAGTCGAATTTTGGCTTGGAGTTTTCTCCGTTAATTTACTTTAGAAAAAACACTTCACGCAGATTTTAAAAAGAAAAGGGAACGCAGATTTCTTACTTAATGTGTTGGGTTTAGCACCCATTGATTAGCGGGGTTTTTCTGTGTAGATCCGCGTGAAAAAAGAAGTTCCCGCAGATTTTTAAAAGAAAAGGGAACGCAGATTTCTTACTTAATGTGTTGGGTTTAGCACCCATTGATTAGCGGGGTTTTTCTGTGTAGATCCGCGTGAAAAAAGAAGTTCCCGCAGATTTTTAAAAGAAAAGGGAACGCAGATTTCTTACTTAATGTGTTGGGTTTAGCACCCATTGATTAGCGGGGTTTTTCTGTGTAGATCCGCGTGAAAAAAGAAGTTCCCGCAGATTTTTTAAAAGAAAAGGGAACGCAGATTTCTTAATTAATGTGCTTGGTTTAGCACCAATTGATCAGCGGTATTTTTCTGTGTAGATCTGCGTGAAAAAACAGGTTTCCGCAGATTTTTAAAAGAAAAGGGAACGCAGATCTGCTTTAGTTGCCCGTTGGAATCAGCTGGAAACAAAAGCTCTAGTTGATTTGCGGGGAAATAGTAATTTATCCTAAAATGATTTTCAGAATTAGTAAAAAATGCAAAAGATTCCACGTCAAAAAATAGAATATTAAAAACAAAGGGTCTAATTTTTCTTATGAATGAAAATGAGATAACTTTTTTAATACGAGGGTCAATTTTTAGCGTTTACAACGGTCTTGGACCCGGCCTTTTTGAATCATGCTATGAGGCGGCATTGGAATACGAATTGGTAAATCGAGGACTTTTTGTTGAACGACAAGTAGTACTTCCTGTGACGTATCACAACTTAAGGTTGGATTTAGGGTATCGTTTAGATTTACTTATCGAGAAAAAGGTGATTGTTGAAATAAAGTCCGTGGAGACAATAGCTAAGGTTCACTTCAAACAACTGGTCACGTACTTGAAATTGTCCGATTTGCGGGTTGGGATATTAGTGAATTTTAACACCGCAGAGATTTCTGAGGCCATTCACCGTAAAGTCAATAATTTTCCAACTTAATATCATTCCTAAAAAAGATCTGCGTTAGTTTTCCTCGGGAATCAGCGTGAAAAAATAGGCTCACGCAGATTTTAAAAGAAAAGGGAACGCAGATTTCTTAATTAAATGCCTGATTTCAGCATCAATTGATCAGCGGTTTTTTTCCGTGTAGATCAGCGTGAAAAAACAGGTTTCCGCAGATAACCACAGAAAAGGGAACGCTGATCTGTGTTAGTTGCTCGTTGGAATCCGCGTGAAAAAA
>CAZPKI010000032.1:0-16224 GCA_964587015.1 uncultured Limnohabitans sp. | reverse complement strand
GGATGAAATGTACAAGCAGCGCAAAGGCAAAATTCACATCACACTTGGAAAGCCAATTTCCTACACCTATTTTGACAGCAGCAAATCCGATCCAGAGTGGGCAGACCACATGAAATCGAAAGTGTATGAACTTGGAAAATCGAATGACTAAGGCTTCTGAACTTATTTCGCCAGTAAATCGGGAGCTCCTCAAGGCTGAACTTACACCTGAACGTTTTCTTCGTTACACCAATAACGGGGATAATCTAGTTTATCTGGTAGATTACCACAATGCTCCCAATGTGGTTCGAGAAATTGGTAGACTCAGAGAAATCACGTTTAGAGCTGCTGGTGGTGGAACGGGCATGGCATTGGATCTCGATGAGAACGATACGAGCGAAACCTGCTACCAACAATTGATTACTTGGAACGAAGCTGACGAAGAAATTGTCGCAGGCTATCGACTGATTTGCTGTAAAGATGCCCTCGGCCCCGATGGATCTATTCGCTTGTCTACCACTCATCTTTTTGATTTTTCAGCATCTTTTGTGGATGACTACCTTCCCTACACGCTAGAGCTGGGCAGATCCTTTGTACAGCCCAACTATCAGCCCAGCTTGGACAACCGTAAGGGCATGTTTAGTTTGGATAACCTTTGGGATGGTCTTGGAGCCGTCGTACTCTTGCATCCCAACATCAAGTACTTGTTTGGAAAGGTGACGATGTATCCTCATTACAACCGAGAGGGTAGGGATTTACTACTTTACTTTATGAATCACTATTTTCCTGATAATCAAGGATTAGTGTGGCCTAAAGAAAAATTACGTTTAAGTTATGAAACCAATATCCTGACGCAGCCGAACCCTTTCGAAGGATTGGACTACAAGGAAGGATACAAAGTATTGAATAGTCAAATTAGGGCCTTGGGAGAGAATATTCCTCCCCTAATCAATACCTACATGAATTTATCACCCACCATGAAGACCTTCGGCACCGCGCTAAATGATGAGTTTGGCGAGGTGGAAGAAACGGGTATCTTGATTACTTTGGCAGACATCTACGATAGTAAAAAGCACCGTCACATGGATACTTTTGAGCGGGATAGACACTATGGACAACGAGCCAAATAAGTCCAAGTTAACCTTGGTGGTTGGTGCCACCGACAATCCCGAACGCTATCCTTACCGAGCTGCTGAGCTGTTACAAGCCAAAGGAGTTCCCTTTGTACCCATTGGGATTAAGAAGGGGATGGTTTTTGGGGAGGAAATTTTGGATTTACGACAAATGCCTGCTTTGGAGGGAATCCACACCATTACCTTGTATTTAGGACCTCAGAATCAATCGGAATGGATAGATTACCTGATTGGATTGGGGCCCAAGCGTATCATTTTTAACCCAGGAACAGCGAATCCTGTATTTTTTTCAAAAGCGAAAGCAGCAGGTATTTACGCACTCGAAGCCTGCACTTTAGTCATGTTGACCACTAGTCAATTCTGAAATTTCTCCTTCAAAAAGGTATCCATGTAGAGGATATGGGGAAGGGAAATAAGTGAAATCATTACGAAAAAGAGCAAGTAAAGTTCGTTTGATTCAAGAAACTCGAATCCCAAAAATAACAGTAAACCAATTCCAATCAGGCTGATTCCTGAAAATGGAAGCAATTGCTTTCCAAATTTGAGAGGCGAATTGAAGGCAGGTACTTGACTCAAATACTTGTATTCTGCCAGCATGCTTGGAATGGAGTGCCAAAAGCCAAAATAGACGCTAAAACTGATCAATAGCGGGCTAAAATACAGGATAGGAACTAAGACAAAGAAATCCAATGCATCTCCCAAGCCAAAGGGCTTGTTATTCAATCCTTGGGTAACCAAGGAACTGACCATTAGGACTCCCATGATTGCTAGTCTAGTTTCTTCATCGAGCTGTAGGGATAGGATAGAACTCAAAATCTCTTGGGTCATCTCCCAATCTCCAAACAGGATTACAGAAAGGAAGAAGGCTCCTTTCAGTAGGTAAAGCAATCCTTCTTTAGTTTGAATTTGTCCTTGTCCCAAGAAATGGGATTGTCCAAAGTGATAGGCTGACATCACCAAAAATGCAAGTAATGCCGCCAACGGAAGTAACCACCAAAGCAGCCCGTACACCAGCATAAGCAGCAGGTAGCTTCTTATAAAGTGAATCAGGCCTCGGGGACGAATATCAGGATTGTGAATGAGGTGATCTATCCCTCCATGTGGAATGCCAACTAGGACTAAAATCAGGCCAAAAACACCAAATTGAACAGCTATGGGCAGGTTAGGAAGTAGGATGAAGAGGAGAGCAATTCCGAGTCCTAGTGCTTTGGATAAGTTTTCAATACGATCCATACCGAAGTAGCCCTTTTAGGAAAATCCCAAATTTTAGCCCTGACAAGAGACGGATTTCCTCGCTGAAGGTGGTTTTTTCGGATAGAAAGCGAAAAACCAATTCGGGTCTAGAGGAGGAAAATAGGTTTAGAAAAAGGCTGGGTAGCCTTTTTGGCCATCTATGTGCGATGGTGAGCAGGATGTTGTCGTAAAAAACAAAGCGATTTTTTCTTGGAAAATGTAGGCGAGTAAGCTCACCTTTTTCCATACTGGCAACTAAGGCAGTACAATTTTCTTGTATAGGTGCGAAGGTATAGCCAGTAGAAGGCTTGGTCCAACCCGCAGCGGTTCCGATAGGGATGTGGCGTGGGCTGACCGAGCTAAAAAAGTTTCGAGTACTCATTGGTATTTTTCCAGATTCCTGGAACTGAATGTCGTAGGCTATTGGGCCATATTTTATGCGAAGAAACTCTTGAAGTTCTTGCAGGAGTGATTCTTCACTGCGCTCCTCTGTGGTGTAGGCTGTGTACTCGATCAAGGCCTCATGGGTAGAGAAGGGTAGCGTGTAGATAAAATCAAATCCATTTGAAGGACGCGTCTCAAAATCCATCAATCCCCATTTTTTTGGATCAAATAGAGGTTCTGAAACCTTAATTCGGATTCCGATAAAAATTTGGTTTAAAATAGATTGGTTAGATGGACCTGATTCTACACGTGAATCAAATACATAGGAGGCATTGAAGGTGCCTGATGCGTTGGTAGTTACCTGAACCCCAGTATCTGCTTGGTTAAGTGCTACTACTTCTTCTTTTAAAAAATGAACATTGGGAAACTGTCTAATTTTCTCAAGCACATGGGCATAAAAATCATGTGAGTTGAGGTGGTGGTAGGACAGTCCTTCTAAAGGCTTGGTAAGCTGCTGATTTGCATCTTTGAGGTAGAACGAATTCCACGAAAAGCGTGCAGACTGGGGGTGAATGGGAAGTGCCTCTTTGCTCCAATAGCACCAGGTTTTGTTGGGAACTTCCCCCTGGCTAGGATCAATGATGAGAATTTGGGAATCTTTCAAACTACTTTCTAGCAGATGATAGACCAGGCTCAAACCTGCGCATCCTCCTCCAGCTAGTATGTAGTCGTATTTTTTCATAGGTACAAAAAAGCTGCCTGCACTTTCGTACAGGCAGCCTTTAGTTTAATTATTTCTTGCTGCTTTCAGCTACTGCTACTGAGTACACTACCAAACCAAAACCGATTTTGTTAATCGCATCAGCCAAGTTGTAGAACAAGTCAATAGAACTTACTTCGAACATACCAGAAAGAAGGTTTCCTGGAAGAACCATGTAACCGATTGGGTAGATTGACCAACCCAAAGTGATGAAAATTTTCAACAAGAACATTGCTCTTCCAAGCGATGCACTGTTAGAGCTGCTCGCCAATTTAGCGATGTCACCTGCAAAAACTTCATACACAATGTACAAGTAACCTAGAGTTGAAAGGATACCCCACATGATGTTGTTGTCAAGTCCGGAAGTTTCTCCGATGTAACCTGTCACTAGCATCACGATAGAAGCAACGATCAATTTGAATAGGGTACCACCTTTTGCGCCAAAAGGCTTAGTTAATAGGTAAAACTCAACGCACATCAAAGGTACAGTCAAGGTCCAGTCTACGTAACGGAAAGCCGTTGGGCTTGATCCTGTTTGTAGGTAGAAATCTCTCATGTAATAGTAATGTACTGCTGCGATACCGGTGATCAAACCGGATACCAACAAGGAAAGCTTCCACTTTCCATCTACTGAACTTCTCTCTGCAAAGAAGAATACTGCAGAGGCAAACATTGCCATGTACCCGATAAAGAAGGTAATGGCTACTGGGTCTGAATTGATGATCTTGTCCAATCCGACTAGATCCGCCAACAAGGTGTAATTCATAAGTTTTTTTGGTTTTGGTTGATGTTAACAAACTTTTACAATGGGATAAGTTTACAAAAAAAAATTTGTTTTAAAAAAATTAAAAAAAAATAAACAAAAAAAATCAGCTGCTGAAAATCAATAACATACGATAAAAAAATAAATTAAAAATTTTATTTGTTTGTTTGTTTTTTCATTAAATACAAAATAAAATTTGGCAATAAATTGACTAAATTAATCCAGTTTGGGGGTAAAAGTCTTTTTTTAAGCCCTAAAAAAACTCACTTTTTTTTTCTAAATTGCAGCCTATATATCCCAACTAAGTTCACCCTAAGCAGTATTCTCCCCTTTAAGGGATTTAGTCAAAACCATGAGTGAAGAAACACTAAGTAATCCAGAGGACTATGGCGCTGGTAATATTCAAGTATTAGAAGGCCTAGAAGCAGTTAGAAAACGACCTGCCATGTACATTGGTGATGTAGGCGTGAAAGGCTTACACCACCTGATATGGGAAGTAGTAGACAACTCGATTGATGAGGCGCTTGCTGGACATTGCGACACCATTCGAGTGACGGTTCACGAAGACAACTCTGTCACAGTAGAGGACAATGGTCGTGGAATACCTACTGACATGCACCCTAAGGAAAAAAAGTCAGCCCTCGAGGTGGTACTTACTGTACTCCATGCTGGGGGTAAGTTTGACAAAGACACCTACAAAGTTTCTGGTGGTCTCCATGGAGTTGGCGTGTCTTGCGTCAATGCCCTTTCCTCAGACCTCAAGGCTACCGTTTACAGAAATGGGGTCATTACGGAACAAGAATTTAAGATTGGTGCGCCACAATATTCTGCCCGCGAAATTGGGAAGACGGATAGGCGAGGTACCACCATCCATTTCAAACCCGACGATAGCATTTTTGCAATCACCGAGTACAAATACGAAACCATCGCCAACCGTCTCCGAGAGATGTCTTTCTTGAATGCAGGCATTCGCATTCATTTGCAGGACCTTCGTGAGATGGAAGACGGCGTGGCCAAGTCTGATGAATTTTTCTCAGAGGGAGGCCTAGTGGAGTTTGTCCAATACCTGGACGAAACCCGCGAAAAAATAATCGAACATCCGATTTACATCGAGTCCCTCAATCAAGAGGTTCCGGTGCAGGTAGCGATGAATTACAACAGTTCCTACTCGGAAAACGTGGTTTCCTACGTCAATACCATCAATACTTATGAAGGAGGTAGCCACGTAACAGGCTTCAGAAGAGCACTTACCCGTACGCTAAAAGCCTATGCGGATAAGTCTGGTATGCTAGACAAGTTGAAATTGGAAGTATCGGGCGATGACTTTAGAGAAGGCCTCACTGCTGTGATCTCCATTAAAGTAGCCGAGCCACAGTTTGAGGGGCAGACCAAAACCAAGCTCGGCAACTCAGACGTGGTGGGATTTGTAGATTCGGCTGTATCGGAAGTACTACAGGCCTGGCTAGAAGAGCATCCCAGAGAGGCAAAGACCATCGTTGGGAAAGTGATCCTTGCTGCTCAAGCTCGCCATGCAGCCCGCAAAGCGCGTGAAATGGTGCAGCGTAAAAACATCCTCGGTGGAGGAGGACTTCCTGGAAAGTTGGCCGACTGTGCCAACTCCGATCCTGCAGTCTGCGAATTGTACCTGGTCGAAGGAGACTCCGCAGGTGGATCTGCCAAGCAGGGGAGAGACCGTGATTTTCAAGCCATCCTTCCACTGAAAGGAAAGATTTTGAACGTAGAAAAAGCGCACGAGCATAAAATTTACGACAACGACGAGATCAAGAATATCCTGACGGCGCTAGGCGTGAAGTTTGGTACGGTCAACGATGACAAGGAGTTGGACACATCTAGCCTTCGCTACCATAAGATCATCATCATGACGGATGCGGACATCGACGGTTCCCACATTCGAACCCTTATTTTAACACTCTTTTTCCGATACATGCGACCGCTCATCGAGCAAGGCTTTGTATTCATTGCCTTGCCACCTCTTTATTTATTGAAAAAGGGCAAGGATGAGCGCTATTGCTGGACAGAGGAAGAGCGCAAGCGACTGATCTCTGAGATGGCAAAAGAAGGGAAAGAAGATAGCGTAGGAATTCAACGTTACAAGGGTCTCGGAGAAATGAACCCTGAGCAGCTCTGGTCTACTACCATGGATCCCAACACCCGTACGCTCAAGCAGGTGAATATTGACTCTGCAGCAGAAGCAGATCACCTCTTTAGCATGCTGATGGGGGATGAAGTTGCCCCTCGAAGAGACTTTATCGAGAAGAATGCGAAATACGCCAAAATTGACAGCTAAAAACTTGGGGGCCCTTTAGCCCCCTTTTTTTAATAAAAATTTAATTTTTAAAATCCTGAAATTCTTGAGATTAACGTATAATCACGTTGAAATTCCAATTGTATGAAACTTTCGGTAGGAGATAAGTACGAATCGATCATCCAAAAAAGTGACCTGATCAGTAGGGACTTGAGCTGGGTAAAATTTAACGAACGGGTTTTGGATCAATCCAAAAAAACCATTCGCACAATCTTCGAAAAGCTCAAATTCCTCGCCATTACGGCCTCCAACATGGATGAATTTTTTATGATTCGGGTAGGTTCTCTTTACAACTATTTGGATTACGAAAAAGAGCGCGTGGACTATTCTGGTCTTCGAGAAGAACCCTTCAAGGAAAAGTTGATGAAGGAATGCCAACGCTTTCATGGGGAACAGGAGCAGCATTTTATCCAAACTATTCTTCCTGAATTGCACCAAGAAGGTATTTCCTTGATTAATGTGTCCAAGCTTACGCCAGAGGAGCAAGAGAAAGTGAGGCAATACTTCCTCAAAGCTATTTACCCCATGCTTACCCCCATGGTTTACGATGGCTACCGTACCTTTCCGATTTTGATGAACAAGCTGCTCGTATTTGGAGTAGTGACCACTAGCCCTGGAGAGCGCAAGGACATGCGAAAGATGAGTTTCGTCCAAATTCCGGCGAATATTCCCCGGTTTTTTGAGATCGAACGAGAAGATTCTTTGACACTGATTCCCATCGAAGAAGTGATTCGTGAGAACTTGATTTCACTCTTCCGAAATGTAGAAATTGAATCCGTTAGCCTTTTCCGAATCACCAGAAATGGAGATTTTACGCTTGAGGAAAGTGACGACATGGATGCCAACTTCTTGGAGGAGGTGAAGCGAAAACTCATGGAGCGAAAGACCGGAAGGGTAGTACGCATAGATATTGAGGAGGGCTATTCCAAATGGATGCTCAACTCCCTTCTGGAGCGGTGGAACTTGCGCCCAGATTCGGTTTTTCTAGTCAAAAGAGCCAGCATGCTTGATTTTACTGGTCTATGGCAAATCGTTGGAAATAAAAGGTTTAAGGAAAGATTGCCCCAAATACCAGATCCAGTAAAGCCCCTCTCTTACCCTGAAGAGGGTAGGGCAGATATTTTTGAAGTTCTCAAGGAACGGGACATTCTGCTGCACCATCCCTACAACAACATCGACTCCATACTCGATTTGATTGAGAATGCAGCAGAAGATCCAAATGTGATGGCCATCAAAATGACCATCTACCGCTTGGCTAAGGATAGTCGCATCACCAAAGCCCTGCTTCGTGCTGCAGAAAATGGAAAACACGTATCCGTACTATTTGAAGTTAAAGCCCGTTTTGACGAGGAAAACAACATTTTGGAAGCTAAAAAACTCCAAAAAGCAGGTTGCTTTGTGATCTACGGGATCTCCAACCTGAAGACGCATACCAAACTGCTCCTCATTGTCAAAAAAGACGATCAGGAGATCACCCGCTATGTGCATTTGGGTTCGGGTAATTACAACGAGGATACGGCTCGGCTTTATACAGATATTGGCTTACTTACCACGAATGAGGTATTGGCTAATGATGTTTCGGAGTTCTTTAATGTAATTACCGGCCATTCGGTACCTACTGACTACCGCAACTTGATTACTGCTCCTCGAGACATGCGACACCAGCTAATCTCCTTTATAGAGCAGGAGGCGATCCATGCCAAAAATGGACTTCCTAGTGGGGTATTTATTAAGGTCAACTCGCTAGAAGATTCCGAAATCATCTATGCACTCTACCGCGCCTCGCAACAAGGAGTTCCAATCAAGCTTATCGTGCGCGGCATTTGCTGCCTCCGTCCCGGAAGAAAGGGCTTAAGCGAAAATATAGAAGTACTTTCCATTGTAGGTGACTTCTTAGAGCATAGCCGCATCTATCATTTCCATAACAATGGAGATACGCGTACCTATTCGGGAAGTGCTGACATGATGGTGCGGAGCTTTGACAAGCGCCTCGAATCTTTGTTTAAAGTGGAAGCTCCTCTGTTGGAAAAGCAGCTGATGAATATTCTTTCCTACAACTTGCGGGATAACGCCAATTCCTACACCATGCAAGAGGATGGGACATACATTGCCAAAGCTCCTGCAGAAGGCGAAGCTCGGTTCAATATTCACCAGGAGTTTTTTAAGTTGGAAGTGAAAGAGGTGTTAAAGGTAGTTTTGGTAGAAGAAAAGCAGCAAGAAGCAGCTACCGAAGAGTAAGGTTTTCACATCCCCGAAAGATTTGGCGCCATTTACAAAATGAACAGAATGATTAAGGGGACGAACAGCATAATTTCATTTTTTTATACTGAATTGGAATTATCTGTGGTAGTTTCAATTGGAAAAAATTAAAAAATTCAATTTTTTCTATTGAATTTTGATTTATTGATAATTGTGGTATTTTTGATATTATTGTGGTAGTTAAATAATAGTTGGTTTAGTTTTCAAATAAAGGGCAGGAGATTTTCTCCTGCTTTTTTACTTTCTACCCAGGGGATTATTTTTTACTTTCCACTTCGCACAAGGACATAAAAAAGCCCAAACGAAAGTTTGGGCTTTGGAGTACAGACGGAAGGATTCGAACCCTCAACCCTCGGAGCCGAAATCCGATATTCTATCCAGTTGAACTACGTCTGCGTACTTATTTTTACAAAGCGGCTTTCACACGCTCAGCAGCTTCCTTGAGGGTAATCGCGGAAAATACTTTCAATCCAGAATCATCGATGATTTTTGCACCTTCTGCAGCGTTGGTACCCTGAAGACGAACAATGATTGGAACGCGAATGTCACCGATAGACTTGTATGCTTCTACCACGCCATTGGCAATACGGTCGCAACGAACAATTCCACCAAATACATTGATTAGGATAGCTTTTACGTTAGGGTCTTTCAAGATGATTCGGAAACCAGCTTCTACCGTAGTGGCATTCGCTCCTCCTCCCACATCAAGGAAGTTGGCGGGTTCACCACCAGAAAGCTTAATCATATCCATGGTAGCCATGGCAAGACCTGCTCCGTTGACCATACAGCCCACGTTGCCATCCAATTTCACATAGTTGAGTCCAGACTCACCTGCTTCCACTTCCAAAGGATCCTCTTCAGCCAAGTCTCTCAATTCCGCTAACTTAGGCTGACGGTAAAGGGCGTTGTCATCCACGTTTACCTTGGCATCTACTGCCAAAATTTTATCGTCTGAAGTTTTAAGCACTGGGTTGATTTCAAACTGAGAAGAGTCGGTACCCACATAGGCAGCATACAATGCCCCGATAAACTTCACCATCTCTTTGTGAGCAGTACCAGTCAATCCCAATTTGAAGGCAACTTTACGGGCTTGGAAGCCTTGTAAACCAACTTTCGGATCGATCCACTCCTTTATGATTTTTTCAGGGTGGTGTTCAGCAACTTCTTCAATGTCCATACCGCCTTCTGTGGAGGCCATGATCACGTTGGAACCAGTGGCGCGATCCAGTAGGATAGACATGTAATATTCTTTCGGTTCGGACGCTCCAGGATAGTATACATCCTCAGCGATCAACACCTTATTTACTTTTTTTCCTTCAGCACCAGTTTGGATGGTCACCAAGGTGCCTCCCAAGATTGCTGCTGACTTTTCTTTTACATCTTCTAATTTTTTGGCAAGAACCACACCTCTGGATCCTGTTTCTTTAACTTCTCCTTTACCTCTGCCTCCTGCGTGGATCTGTGCTTTGATCACGAACCAAGAAGTGCCAGTTTGTGCGTTGAGCTTCACTGCTGCTTCATGTGCTTCCTCAGGACTGCTGGCTACAATACCCTCTTGGATACGAACGCCATACCCTTTTAATACTTCTTTCGCTTGATATTCGTGAATATTCATCTATAGGAAATTTTGCCCGAAGATAAGCTTGCATGGGGAATATAGCAAACTGGAATCCGTGAATTTTAGCAAAACGGCCTGTTAATTCCTGGATTAGAAGGATTTGTTTTACATTTAAAAAATCAAAAATTCTTAGCATGCTGATTGCCAAAGGTATTCATAAATCTTACGGTTCGTTGGAGGTGTTGAAGGGGGTAGATTTGGAAATTTCCAAAGGAGAAATTGTTTCTATTGTGGGAGCTTCTGGTGCTGGAAAAAGTACACTGCTCCACCTTTTAGGAACCTTGGATCGCCCAGATCTTGGATCACTATTCTTGAATGGTCAAAACCTCCTCCAACTTCAAGGGGATGCCCTTGCCGAATTTCGAAATTCTCGAATTGGATTTATCTTCCAGTTTCACAACCTGCTTCCGGAATTTACTGCGCTAGAGAATATTTGTATTCCCGGATTTATTCAGGGCAGGGAAGAAAAAGAGTTGACCCATCGGTCTGAGGAACTTGCGGAAATTCTTGGAATTCGTCATCGCCTGGAGCACAAGCCTTCTGAGCTTTCTGGGGGAGAGCAGCAGCGGGTAGCTGTGGCTCGTGCCTTGATCAATAGTCCCGACCTGGTTTTTGCGGATGAGCCAAGTGGCAATCTTGATACGAGCAATGCGAGAGCACTTCACGATTTATTTTTCAAGTTGAGGGATACCTTTCAACTTTCTTTTGTGATCGTCACACACAACGAAGAGTTGGCCGCCATGGCTGACCGGAAGGTGGTGATGAAGGATGGCCGTATCGAAGGGGCTTAACTACTTATTGAGCTGCTTGAGCATAGCCGAGACATGGGCCTTGTTTTCAAAAAAGCCATCAAAAACTGCCGCCACTTTATGTTGACTATCCAAGAGGTAGGTGACTCGGGTAGGCATTTTGATGATCGGGATCAGGGCATCGTAGGCTTTGCATACTTTTCCTGATTCGTCTGCCAATAGTTCGAAGGGCAGGCGATGCGTCTTTTTAAACTTTTCATGGGTGGCCAAATTGTCCCTGCTGATCCCAAATACTGGAATATCTAGCTCTCGGAATGCGGCAAACTGATCCCGAAATTCGCAGGCTTCCGTGGTGCAGCCTGGCGTAAAATCCTTGGGATAAAAATAGAGGATCACTGATTTTTCCGCCAAGTCTTTGGAAAGCGTAATGCTGCCCAGGCTAGTTGCGGCAAGTGTAAAGTCAGGTGCTTGAGTTCCTACAGGTAAGGCCATATTTTTTTGAATAGAAACAGTTTAGGGAGAAGGAAGGTTTTCAAATTAACCTAATCCTAGTCTAAGCTAGGTAGAATCTTTTAGCTTTGTAAATCAATTTTGTCACCAAGCGCATTTTCCTTGAAAATCAGTCCCGTACAGTCCATGCTATTGGCAGGCATATTTTTTGCGCTGATGAATGTGTCGGTCAAGTTTATCCCCCACATTCCGGCCATTGAAATTGTTTGGTTTCGATCTGTCTTTAGCGCGGTTTTTACGGTGATAGTTTTAACCAAAAAAGGAATCCCGCTTTTTGGAACCAATAAATTGAGTTTGGTAGCAAGAGGCATAGTGGGTTCCATCAGTTTGATCTTATTTTTCTACACGCTGCAGCGCATTCCTTTGGCTAGCGCAGTGACGATGCAGTACCTTTCACCCATCTTCACGACGATTCTGGGCATTTTTATCCTCAAGGAAAAAGTGAAGGCTAGGCAGTTTGTATACTTCGGATTGGCTTTTGCAGGGGTACTATTGATTCAGGGAGTAGATCCTCGCGTAGATGGTTTGAGTGCTGCGATGGGCTTGATTTCTGCCTTGGCTTCCGGTGTCGCGTACAACCTTATCCGAAAGTTGAAAGGCATTGAACATCCTATGGTGATTATCTTTTATTTTCCCTTGGTGACCTTGCCCATCGCTTCGGTGCTGATGTATTTTGACTGGGTAACTCCAATCGGTTGGGATTGGTTGATTTTGATTTGGATAGGTTTCTGCACGCAAAATGCGCAGTATTTCATGACCTTGGCCTATCAGTCGGGCAATGTTTCACGTATTTCTAGTTTGAGTTACCTTGGAGTGGTTTATGCCTTGATATTTGGGTTTCTGCTATTTGGAGAAACCTTCCCCATTCCATCGTACATCGGGATGGCTTTAGTTTTCATTGGCATTCTTTTGAATTTACGGGTAAAATAGTTTGTAATTTTACAGTTTCTAATCCTGCTTAGTAGATGAAGATTACCAAAGATTTGTACCAAAGTAACCTTGCCTTGCTGACTGATTTTTACCAGCTGACCATGGCTTATGCCTATTGGAAGTCGGGAAAAGGAGAGCAGGAAGCGGTATTCAATTTATTTTTCCGAAAGAACCCGTTTGAGGGGGGCTTTACCTTGGCCGCAGGCTTGGACTATGTGGTGGATTACTGCAAAAACCTACAGTTTGAGCAAGGGGAGTTGGACTACTTGCGGAAGATGAATCAGAAGGATGGCACACCCATGTTTGCCTCCGAATTTTTGGATTACCTGAAAGATCTTCGATTCACTTGTGACATTGATGCCGTCGAAGAGGGGACAGTGGTGTTTCCCAATGCACCCATGGTGCAGGTGAGGGGGAGTTTGATTCAGTGTCAACTTTTGGAAACCCCCTTGTTGAATATTCTTAATTTCCAGACCTTGATTGCGACTAAGGCCGCACGGATCAATTTGGCTGCGCAAGGAGCCCCAGTTTTGGAATTTGGCTTGCGAAGGGCACAAGGCATCGATGGTGCTTTGGCCGCCAGTAGGGCCTCCTACATCGGCGGTTGCAGTTCCACTAGCAATGTGATGGCGGGCAAACTTTTTGATATCCCTGTTTCGGGAACGCATGCACACAGCTGGATCCTTTCCTTTGATTCTGAGTTGGAGGCTTTTTATGCCTATGCAGAGGCCTTCCCCGATCACTGTGTGTTTTTGGTGGACACCTACGATACCTTGGCAGGAGTAAAAAACGCCATTCAGGTAGGATTAAGTTTGCGGAAAAAAGGCAAGGAGATGCTAGGCATTCGTATTGATTCGGGGGATTTGGCCTATTTCTCCATTCAGGCAAGACAGCTTTTGGATGAAGCAGGGTTCCCGAATGCCAAGGTGTATGCTTCCAATGACTTGGACGAGTACATCATTACCTCACTAAAGTCTCAAGATGCTGCCATAGATGTATGGGGTGTAGGAACTAAGTTGGTGACGGCATTTGACCAGCCTGCTTTGGGGGCAGTTTACAAACTTTCAGCCATAAAGAATGCCTCTGGGTCCTGGGTGCCTAAGGTGAAAGTATCTCAGCAATCTTTAAAAATCAATATTCCTGGCATTCATAAGGTTCGCCGCTACTTCAGCAAGGGCAAGGCTGTGGCAGATATGATCTATTTGGAAGGGCAGGCCATTAATCCCCAGGGAATCATGATTATTGATCCCAACGATGCCACGCAACGGAAGCGCTTGATGCCGGCATTTTACGAGGGAGAGGAGCTGCTCAAACCTATTTTCCGAAAAGGGAAGCTGGTCTATTCTTTGCCTAGCTTACAGCAAATTCGGGAGCGTGCAGGAGCTCAATTGGAAGCATTTGATAAAACGCACAAGCGATTGATCAACCCCCATGTCTATCCGGTAGGCTTGGAGGAGCATTTGCATCAACTGCGAATGGAATTGGTTATTGCAGCAAAAAATAGTACTAATGAAACATATGAGACTTGATACTGCATTACTTCTAGTCGATGTTCAGCATGATTTTCTACCTGGTGGTGCGCTTGCTGTGCCACAGGGAAATGAGATTTTGCCCGTCATCGCTAGTTTACAACCGATGTTTGATTTTATTGTAGCTACTCAAGATTGGCATCCGGCCCATCATGGAAGTTTTGCTGCAAACCATCCCGGCACCCAGCCTGGTCAGCAAATCGATTTGGAAGGTTTGTCCCAAATCCTTTGGCCAGTGCATTGTGTACAAGGTTCCTCGGGAGCTGATTTTCCAACTACCTTGGACCAAAGCAGGTGGCAAGCTGTTTTTCAAAAAGGGAAGAACCCTTTGGTAGATTCCTACTCGGGATTTTTTGACAATGCCCGCCGTGGAGATACGGGTTTGGCAGACTATTTAAAAAGTAAGGGAATAGCTCGCGTTTTTGTCTGTGGTTTGGCACTGGATTACTGTGTAAAATTCACGGCTTTGGATGCGAAGAGTTTGGGTTTTGAAACCTATGTACTTACCGATGCCACTCGCGCCGTCAATCTCCATTCTGAGGATGGGAAGCTCGCACTGGAAGCGTTGGGAGCAGCTGGGATTACCTGTTTGGAAAGTAAAGATCTGAGTTCCTATGTTTAACTATGACCCTCAAAAGCAGTATCCCAAGGAAACGGAAAGCCGGGTAGTCATCCGCTTTCAGGACTGCGACCCCCTTCGCCACCTCAACAATGCGAAGTATTTCGATTACTTTTTTAATGCTCGTGAGGACCAAGTGCCCAAGTTGTACGGCTTGGAGATCATTGACCTAATTCGGGTGTACAAGGCAGCTTGGGTGGTCTACAACCACAACATCAGCTATGTTAAGCCAGCTATGGTTGGGGATTGGGTGCGGATTTTCAGTCGAATTCTCTGGTACAATGACAACACCATCCTGGTGGAATATTACCTGACGGATGATTCCAAAACACAGTTGAAGACGGTGCTTTGGTCCACCATGCGGTATGTATCCTTAGCGGAGGGAAAGTCCATGGATCATGAAGGGGCTGTGGTCGACTTTTTGAAGGCCACGTCGTTACATCTCGATCCCAGCAGTCTCGACATTCGGGACCGTGTCAAGCAGCTCAAGCGTGAGTTGGAACTCGGGGGGTAATTTCTGACTTAGGGATTCATTTCATAATCTCGTTCCACGAGAGCTATCCGAGTTTTGTAGGAGCTATACCACTTCTCGCGTCCCAGTTTTTGGGCGATTTGGTGATCCGAATGTGCTTTCCAGGATTTTATAGCCTCCAAACTCTCCCAGTAGGAGATGGTAATCCCCAGTTCATTTCGTGCGCTCTCGTGGCCTAGGTAGCCAGGTTGTAAGGCAGCTAGTCGAACCATTTCCTGGGCCATTTCCTCGTAGCCGTCTTCGATGTCAGTGCGGGTGCTGGTAAATATCACCGCGTAGTAGGGAGTAGAGGGGGTATTAGCGAACATGTAAGTTGAGGTAAGGGGTATATTCCATGTATTTGGCGGTGGCAAGGGCAAGTTCTTTGCCAAAAGTAATTTCTGTCAGTTGCAAGGCTAGGTCGATGCCTGCAGAAATGCCGGCTGCTGTCCAGATACTTGTATCGCTCTGAATGAATCTGTGAGTTGGTTTGGGGATTCCACTAGGAACAAGGGAAGCCATGCTTTCAAATACATCGTGGTGGGTGCAATAGGGTTTGTGTTCTAAAAAACCTGCTTTACCGAGGATTCTGGACCCAGAGCAGACGGACATCGTCCATTCAGAGCTGAGGACCTGTTGCTTGATTTGCTCGATGAAGGGACCATTTTGGATAATTTTTTTAGTTCCATCGCCTCCGGGGAGCACTAGGTAATCCAGAGTGGGGATGGAGGTGATCGAATGATCAGGCAGTACCTGAAGTCCATTTCTCGCTCGGATAGGGAGGGTAGTGTGGGAGAAGGTGTGCACTTCCAAGAGCTTGTATCCTGAGAGCTGGTTGGCCACCGAAAAAACCTCAAAAGGTCCTGCAAAATCAAGAACTTCTACGTCGTCAAAAATAAGGATACCAAGTTGTTTCATGGG
>CAZPKI010000031.1:0-16484 GCA_964587015.1 uncultured Limnohabitans sp. | reverse complement strand
GACAAAATTCGGGATACCGCCGCTGCTCATGACCGAGTTTTCTTTATTGAAGTGATGGGAAGGGATGCTGGCTTTATTGCCGTTGAATCTGGAATTGGTGGGGGTGCTGAATTTGTCTTGGTACCAGAAACAAAAACCGATATCAATGAAATTGTCAAATCCTTAAAAAATCTCAGAAAAAGCAAAAGTTCAAGTATAATCGTAGTAGCTGAAGGCGATGAACTGGGTTCAGCACAAACGATAATGAATCTGGTCAAAGAAAAAATCCAAGACCCCTCCAAAGATTTTAAAGTGACAACCTTAGGCCATATTCAACGCGGTGGGAAGCCCACCGCACGAGATCGTGTATTGGCTAGTCGCTGCGGAATGGAGGCAGTAGAAGGGCTACTTGACGGCAAAACAAATTGCATGGCAGGAGTGATGAATGGGCAAGTGGTGTACACTCCTTTTGAAGATTGCATAGGCAAACCCAAAACACTTATTCCAGACCACTTAAAATTGATTAACCTTCTAAGTATTTGATATGGGCTTCATTCCTTTGTTTTTGACTGCTTCAGGTGCATGCATGCTATTCTTTCTTACGGTCAGGCAATACATGCTGGGCAAATTAACCATCCAAAGAAATTTAGCTTCCCAGCTTGCACAAGCTCACCCAGAACTAGGAATTGCTTCAGGTGAACTTATAAATCTTGAGAAAATTCAAAAATTATTGAAAGAAGAGTCAACTGAAAAAGCGATTCCTCAAAGCAGTATCGAACTTTTGCGAGCCATGAAGGTTAATCAATACCAGTTCAATGCATTAATCAAAAAAGCCCCCTACAACTGGGTGGCTGCCTTTGGAGGATTTAAAGCGATTTGATCGTTCAGGTACCCTAAAATTTCTTGTTCTTGGTCGGGATGAAACCAGCGAATTAGCGGATCTTTCCTAAACCAGGTCAGCTGCCTTTTGGCATACCTTCGGGAATTACGCTTCAGCAACCTGATCATTTCCTTTTCATCGTACTTTCCCTCCAAAAAATCAAATATTTCCGTGTATCCTAGGGTTTGAAGTGCATTCAAATTTCTACTTTCAAACAAGCTCTCAGCTTCCTTAAACAAGCCATTACGAAGCATCAATTCCATTCGTTGGTCAATCCGCTGGTACAGCTCCTCTCGGGGTCTATCCAATCCAATTTTCACAATTTCAAAGGGTCGATGTACCTTATTTTTGACGCGAAAAGAACTAAATTTCAGACCAGTACCCCTCCAAATTTCCAAGGCCCGCATCAAACGCTGTGGATTCGAACGATCGACTTGAGCATAAAACTCTGGATCTACTTCTTCCACGGCTCCTTGAAGCCAGGCCAAGCCTTTCTCCTCAAGTTCTTGGATCAAGTCAACTCGGATTTCAGGGGACACATCAGGAATTTCATCCAAACCGTTGGCTATCGCAGATGCAAAAAGTCCTGTTCCTCCCGTCATCAAGACCACTTGCTTAGTTTTAAACAAGCGATCCAATAGCTGTAGCGCTTCGACTTCATATTTTCGAACATCGTAGGAGTCCACTATCGAAAGGGTATTGATGAAATGATGCGGAACTTCCGCCAGCTCCTCTGGGCTTGGCTTGGCAGTACCCAGGTTCATTTCCCTATAAAATTGCCGGCTATCGCAGGAAAGAATTTCCGTCTCGAATTTTTTGGCTAGATTTAAACAAAGGTCAGATTTACCAACAGCGGTTGGCCCTACAACAAGAATCAAATACTTAGGGTCAGTTGGCATTACTAAAATTTATAAAACTTAAAAGTCAGGAGGTTTGGGATGAAAAGCAAAAATATCTTGATTGTAGAAGATAAGGAACAAGAAAGAAAGCTTTTTGAACACTTGATTGGTCAAATCCATACCTTCCAAAGTTTTGATGCCTGCAAAGAGGCCTTGGTTCACTTGGCAAATCAGAAGCCAGATTTAATTTTAATTTCGGTACAACTTACTGATTTAGAACCACTTTTGTTTCTTCAAAAAGTAAGGGTCTTGGTGGATCGTTCCTGCCTCGTTGTAGCACTTTCTTCAACTACAGACCAATCTCAAACCGCATACTACCTAGAACAAGGCTTCGATGATCTAATTTCAAAACCAATTCGTCCCAAGGAATTTATCCTCAAGATCCAAAGCTTATTGGAAAAACAGGCCAAAGCTGATGTAAACGCCCTAAAAAAGACAGATTTACCCCCTATTCTTAACTCAGAAGTTTACCAGCAGTTGCTTCGCTTGGGTTCAAAAGAGGTGATTCTACAAGTATATTCGGACTTTGCAGATGAATGTGAAAGCCTGATTCAACTTTTTGAACTGAATTCTTTGGAGGAACCATCAGTGGAATTATTACGAATCATCCATACAATAAAAGGGAATTCAGGTACCTTAGGGGTGGAAAAGATTTATGCTGCTGCGAAGCAAAGTGAATCCTTAGGTAGGCTGCAAAAAAGGATTGAATTTACTGAAAGTCTTCACTACCTTAAGGCTACTTTAGTAGAGTTTCAAGAATATTTAAAGAAAGAACCAAGTTTGTACCATGCATAATCAAATTAAGATTTTAGTAGGTGAGGATAGCTCCATCATTATTAACCTGACTAAAAGTGTTTTGGCCTTTGAGAATTACAGCATGAAAGCAGCTCGGAACGGCAAACAAGTACTTGAGATGCTTGCAGCAGAAAATTTTGACTTGATTTTGATGGATATCACGATGCCTCAAATGGATGGCATCCAATGCACCAAGGAAATAAGGAAATTGGCTGATCCCATAAAAAGTAGAATACCCATCATTGCGATTACAGGTAATGCCGCTAACTATACCCCAGAAGATTTCCGGAAATTTGGGTTTGATGACTTTATCCAGAAACCTTTAAATTACGACTTAGTCTTAGCTACTGTTAAAAAAATCCTGAGTTAGTCCATGGTAGTCAAATACACCAAAAACTTTTTAGACAAATTGGAAAATTTGTTTGCTGCCTCCTCCTACCACCTCCGCTATGAAAAGGGAAATTTCAAATCTGGATATTGCCTCCTGAAGGAAACCAAAGTAGTCATCATCAATAAGTACTTTCCTTTGGAAGGAAAGATCAATGCCCTAATCGATATTCTTGCTGAATTAGACTTTGATCCAAAAGAATTCAAGGAGAAAGCAAACCAAGATTTTCTTTCCGAATTACGCCAAACTACCCTAAAATTTTGATCATCACCTTTTTGGGAACAGGCACCTCCCAAGGAGTCCCAGTCATCGGATGTCCCTGCCCAGTGTGTCAGTCCCTCGATTTTAGAGACCAAAGATTTCGAACCTCCATTCATATAGCGGTTCAAGAGCAATCTTTTGTAGTGGACACTGGGCCTGATTTTCGGATGCAAATGCTCCGCGAGGGGATAAAAAAATTGGATGCGGTGCTATTTACACACGAACACAAAGACCATACCGCAGGCCTGGATGACATCCGCCCCTTTAATTTCTACCAGCAAGCCGACATCCCCATATTTGGCCGAAAAGCAGTATTGGAACAGCTTCAACGAGAGTATGCTTATATTTTCAACGACAAAAAATACCCAGGCGTGCCACAAGTCGCTTGCGTGGAAATTGATCACCAGCCCTTTCAAATCAATGGCATCGGGATCACCCCTATTCCAGTTCTTCATTACAAGCTTCCTGTTTTTGGATTTAGAATAGGTGATTTTAGCTACATCACCGACGCCAACCACATTCCTGAAGAGTCCCTCGCAATCCTTGAAGGATCTGAAATTCTGGTGCTTAATGCCTTGCAAAAGGAACCCCACATCGCACATTTTACCTTGGATCAAGCGATTGAACAGGCACAACGAATTGGCGCCAAAAAAACCTACTTTACCCACATCTCGCATCGACTTGGAAAGCATGCTGCAGTAGAGAAGGAACTTCCTGATGGAATTTTTTTAGCCTATGATGGACTAAAGCTGCACGCCTAGCCATGCACCTTACCTATCATTTCCTTCGCTTCCTTGCACCGGCACTATCCGATTCTTTTGCTGGGAACACGATTGTATCCTGCTTTTCACAAAACAAAGATGAACTAGTCTTAGAGACTGAAGGGCCAGAAGGAACGCTTTTCATTCGAGCTCATTTACTCCCTCCTCATGTTTACCTTTCCTTTTCAAGCAAGTTTCACCGAGCCAAAAGAAACACGGTCAGTTTATTTGATTCCTTAATTGGAGAGCAAATCCAGTCCTGTAGGGTTTTTTCAAATGAGAGAGCACTAAAATTTGAACTTTCCTCTGGGAAAGTTTTAGTACTTAAACTCCATGGCAACCGGAGCAACTGTTTACTGTACCTTCCAAATGAAACTGAACCCAGTCTGATTTTTAGAAATGCAATTTCTGAAGATAAAACCTTGGATTGGAGGAGCTTGGATCGAGAGCTGAACCTAAGTCTGGAGCATTTTATTTTTTTGGAAGGAAACGTTTCACAGTTTTTACCTACCCTAGGTCCAGTACCCAGAGCTTGGCTAAAGGAAATGGGGTACTTGGACAAAACCCTACCTGAGAAATGGAATTTGATTGAAGAGCTTTTGGATCTCTTGGATAGCCCGCTCTATACTTTGGTTGAAAAAGATGGAGAACTGCTGCTCAGCCTGCTGCCGGAGGCTGAGGCTAAAGCTACTTTTGCAGACCCCATAGTTGCCTGCAACGAACTTTTTTACCAGGCTTTGGTATTGGGAAGTTTTGAGAAAGAAAAAAATAACCTACTCAAATCCTATCAGGATCAACTAAAAAGAACTCTAGCCTATCTGAAGAAATCCACGGAAAAACTGCAAGAACTAAAAGATTCACCCTCACCCTCTCAGCTTGCCGATGTGCTAATGGCCAACCTCCATGTGTTTGAGGAAACGAGTGGAGAGGTCGAACTTGCAAATTTCTATACGGGAGAAACCGTAAAAATAAGCCTCAAACCCAAGCAAAAGCTGCAGGAACTTGCAGCATCCCTATACCGGAAATCTAAAAATAGACAGCTGGAATTGGATCAATTGGAAAAGACACTTGCAGCAAAAAATGAGCAGGCAAAATCACTTCAAGCCTTACTCGATCGACTAGAAAAAGCTACTGATTTCCGCGGCTTGAAAGAATTCAAAAAAGAACACAAGGAAGACCTTCCAGCAGCAAAAAATGAGGTAAGCAGCCCCTTCAAAATATTTGAAGTAGCAGGATTTACCATTTGGGTGGGGAAATCTGCCAAAGACAATGACGAGATGCTTCGGAACTATGTGCACAAGGATGACCTGTGGCTGCATGCACGAAATGTTCCTGGTTCCCATGTCGTCATTCGGAAAAAAGGCATGCCTACTGTTCCTCAACAAGTCGTGGAGCGGGCCGCCTCCTTGGCTGCCTTTTATTCCAAGCTCAAAACAGATTCTCTTAGTCCTGTGATCGTTACAGAGGCTAAATTTGTACGAAAAGTGAAGGGCTCTGCTCCTGGATCAGTGGTGGTGGACCGAGAAAAAGTAATCTTGGTAGCACCCAAGGGCCCCGACCAAGATACTGCACTACACTAGTTCGCTATTTGGGAAACATATTTTTGTTTCCCATTTCTCCAATTCGCCAGCAAAATTGAGGACTGTTCCTGCCGGTAGCACTATCTAGACCCTAAAGCCAAAATTAGCCTAAGTAAACGTCCCTACGTTTCTTTTGAACCAAGTTGCGGAACATTACTCCAAGAAGTCCGCTGAATCCACCCAGAATAAAGCCCAAGACCGCAGTGAGAACCATCAAACTAAGTCCTGAACCAAGGCCCATTAATGCACCCATTTTGTCAGGGAGCGTACTGGAAGTCACTGCAGAGATGTAAACCGTCTGTCCCAACCAAGCTAAGCCCATTCCTAGGCCTCCACCAAAGAATCCACCCCATACACTCGGGCGAATTAATCCAACCAATACAACCAAGGCAATCATGACTACCCAGTAGGGAGAGACGATGTTTAAAAATACCACCAATAAGGCGCTCAAGAGGGTCACTAATAGAAATTTCATGGTTTGCCTTATTTTAAAGTTGTTTTGAACAATACTCCTTTTTGATCTTCCTTCTTTCTTAGATCAAAATCTACATAATCCCCTTTCGCCCAAATAGGGATGAAATTATCGTAAAATCTACTTCCTGGATTACCTGATTGGCCCCCAGGGTAAATACCAAAAGCTTTTATGGTCGAACCTAGCTCTACCACCATTCGCCAGCTCGCACCATGCCTGCTTCCTGTCGCATTCAGGATGCCTGAGCCACCTCCGGTGTACACCCCAGCAACTGAGAAAGCTTTAAAGTTCGGAACTAGGTGCTGAATAGTTGTTTTTTTATAATCTGCCCAGCCATAATCGCCCTCCTTAGTTTCCCAGTTCTTCATTGCTACGAGCAAGGAATCGAAGCCTACGCGAACATGGTAATGAGCAGTTTGAATGCCCTCCGCCATGTGCACATCAAAAACTGAATCCTCAGGAGAAGCGCTCATCAAAGCGATCGTTTGGTAGTTATTGGGGCGCACCACGGGTGCTCCTTGCTCCATTAATTCTCTCCAGATGCTCTCTGTAGTTTCAGCAAACCAAATGGAATAAAGTGTTTGCCCTTTTTTGTCAGGATCAGCAAAAAAGTCCCAAGCCTTCAAATCAGCCAAGTATTTTTTAGCTTCTTTTGAGGAGGATCCATGATCGGCCAGCAAATTGAGCAGTACAGGTAAGGATTCTGCCGCTTGAAGGTTGTATGAATCGTACTGCAAGGCCTTCATGTCATCCACTGTAATTTGCTCCATTGCGGATAGCTCGCGGTTCAACCTTCGGTTTCGATAATGTTCGAACGAATTATCAAAGACGTAGTAGGGATACGTACTATCAACAGGATGCTGGTTGGCAGAAGAAACAAAGCCGCGTTCAG
Organism: uncultured Limnohabitans sp.; assembly: GCA_964587015.1. GTDB lineage: Bacteria > Bacteroidota > Bacteroidia > Cytophagales > Cyclobacteriaceae > Algoriphagus. The sequence continues at coordinate 9,577 of CAZPKI010000031.1, read as the reverse complement.
GATTGAGCGTGTTGGCATTGTGTTCGAAAGGAATGTAACCTTGCCATTCCATCCGTGGATCTGCACCATCCATAAAGAATTTGCCTTGCTCCTTCCATTTCAGTGGGAATTTACCCTGAATTCGCATGGCGATATCGCCTGTTTTTGAAGCAAATACAAAGTTTTGAGCCGGAGCGGCATACTCCTTTAAGGCTTCGGTGTAGTCGGCATGGTTTTTTGCTTTGTTGAGTAGCATGAAGGTTTTCTGCTCGTTGGATGTGCCTTGATGCACAATCCAGCGCATCGCAAAATTAACATCCTGACGATCTGACTTGAAGGATTGATCGTATACTACCGGTCCATAGTGCGTATATACCACGGTGTCCAAAAATACCTCTTGGCCTTTTACTTGGATTTCTTCTATTCTAACTTCTGTAGGTTTCCATTCCTGGCCATATTTATATGCTTTTCTAGACGCATCCTGAAAGGTGATTTTGTACCAGTCTCGGGTATCCTTAGTGGCATTTGTGACACCCCAGGCAATATTTTCGTTGAACCCAGAGATAATCCCAAGTGCACCGGGGAGCGTCGCTCCTTTTACGGTATGGGTAGGCGTACTCAATTGCATGGAATACCATAAGGAAGGAAGATTCAAACTCAAATGTGGGTCATTCGCAAGAATAGGGTTCCCATTTTTGGTTTTTTTCCCGCTGACAGCCCAGTTGTTGGAGCCCGTACCTTCAGTAGGCTGTGCTAAAGGTTCAAGTTGAAGGGTTTCTTCCGGATAATTAAGGCTATCAGGTTTTGTAGGAGCCAAGGATGTAAAATCCCACACACGCTCCTTTTCAATAACGGGATCATTTTCATTTGGAAAATCTGGATACAATCGATCTAAATTTACCTTTCCTAAGATTTTTTTGAGGTTGCTGTACTCCAAATCCCGATCACCGACAAGCATGTCAGACATGTATTTCAGCAAGAGTAGCGATTTGTAAGCAGACCATGCTTCCGGTCTGTAATTTAGTAGCTTATATTCTACAGGAAGCCGCGCATCAGTCAATTGGGCAATGTATTGATTGACTCCATCTGCATAGGCTTCAACCAAAGCAAGTGTAGCTGGGTCCTTTTCTGTAAGGTAGCTTATCCCTTTTTCTGCTCCATAGGCTAGGCCTTTTCTGCGGGTCATGCGATCCAATTCCAAGGCCATAGGACCTACAATTTCGGAAAGTCTACCTGCTGCTGCACGGGTTTGAAACTCCATTTGCCAGAGCCGATGCTTTGCAGTGATGTAGCCTTGAGCGCGGTAAAGATCCAACTCATTCTCCGCATAAATATGAGGGATAAGCTGCTCGTCGTAGACCACCTCGACTGCTGCATTCAAGTTTTCTAAAGGCAGGGCCTCATCGGCAAGCTGGTCTTCACTAAATGAATTTTGCCAAAATCCATGATTGGGGTCCAGCAAGGGAGCAAGGGGAGGAATCTGCCCAAAAGGGAGAGAAACCAGTACTCCCAAAGCACAGGTAAGGATAAGGACAATGAAAAAGGAAATGTATTTCATGGCAAATTCCGGGGGGTGGAAATGATCTTGGGTTACAAATTGTTACTGAAACTTAGGAAATTTTAAAATCAAAAAAAATCCCCGACCGCTAAGTCGGGGATATACATTCCTATTGTATAGCTATAGGGAGCTTTAATTTCTCCCAGCGGATGATCAATCCAGGCGAAGCAACCGCAAAGGATAAACTTTCTTGGCTTGTTGGTTCCCATTGCGGCTGAATCTCCACGCGCAAGACATCATTTTTTTCATTGTATTGAAAATGCCCATGTTCTAGATTCCAATCGGAATTAAAAATCACTGTCCAAGATCCACTTTCTTTAGGGATGGTGAAAATCGAATACTTGCCCGCAGCAAGTGCTTTTCCCTCCACAGTAACGGCTTCTGCTAAGTCAATATAGGTTGCCTCATTGGCACCAGTTCTCCAAACTACATTGTAGGGCACAAGGTCCCCCCAGATGGTTCTACCTTTAACAGCAGGTGATCCGTATTGGACTTTGATGCTTTTTCCAGCTACCTGACCTTCAACATTCAAGAGCGGACTTGGTCGCTGCTCTGCTTCTTTTTCTTCAGTTTGTTCTTGCCCTTCTGCAACAGTCGTTTCTTCTGATTTGGGCTGACAGGAAACTGAAAAATAGAGTGATCCAATCAAGATTAAACCTAAATAATGCTTCTTCATAAGTAGAAATTTAATGGTTATTTGCTTCAGTAAAAATAAATAAATGGATTAATTATCGAAACAATTTATACGAAGCTTAGCTACAAAGAGTTGAACAGATGTGGAAGTCCATCTGAACTGTAAACCAAACAAACAAAATTAAATACCCTACTAAAAAAGCTATCAAATTTATTACTGAACCAAAAATTTAATTTCCCAAACCTCAAAGGCTTTTCTTCCTCAAATAATACTAAAGAGTAAAGCAGTCAAGAAAAAAGGAGGCTGTTCCGTTTCCATTCAAGGTAATTTTTAAGTAGTCAAAAAAATAAGTGTCGCGTGATTATTGAGGAAATTTTCTACAATTTTGGACACCAAAATAATTGCGTCACCTCCGAACTATTCAAATGAAATTTATCACTGGGCTTTTAGTTCTTTTGAGCCTACTTGTATTTGGAAGTGTATTCATCTCACCTGAGGTGTTTCCCTACGTGGGGTTACTGCCATTTTTGGTTCCAGTAGTCCTGGTTGCGAATATATTTCTCTTTTTTATGCTCGCTCTAGCTTGGAGAAAGTTGGCATTTTTCCCCTTGATTTGCCTAGCCTTAGGGTATAAATTTTTTCTAATCTCCTTCCAATTTCATCCAAAGAATGAGAATGCCGTTGGCCTTAAAGTACTTTCCTTCAACGCACACCTCTTTAACTATAAAAATCCCCCTTCTGGTGCTGAAGATCCTACCGTATTTTCATGGGTGAATGAACATCCTGCAGACATCAAAGTCATTCAGGAATTCTACCAAGATTACACCATTGAGAATAAGAATGCATTGAAGTTTTTAAGTAAAAAGGGAGAATTTGACTACACCTACCATCCGCTTCGCGGAGAACCTAAAAAACGATCTTATGGCATGGCCATATTCTCCAAATACCCAATTGTCAACGATGGAGTAGTATTTGATGAGAAAAATAGTAACGGTGCCATTTTTGCAGATGTAAAAGTAGGAAAAGACACCCTGCGCGTGTACAATGTTCATTTGGCTTCCATGTCTATAGAGGCAGAAGCATTTGAGAATTACGACAGCGCCAAATTGGTCTACAAGCAAACCCTCGGCAAACTGCAATTAGGAAGTCTTCAGCGTGCTCAGCAGATGAATATTCTATTGGAGCACCTTGGCAATAGTCCCTATGAAGTGATATTGATGGGCGACCTAAATGAACTTCCCTACTCCAATGCTTACTTTCGTCTAAGTGAGTCACTCCAAAATGCCTTCGAACTTGCTGGTAGGGGATTTGGATTTACCTTCAACCGAATTCTTTTTTTCTTGAGAATAGATCATATTTTCTCCACCCCAGCATTAAAGCCTATACAGTTTAAAACACACGCTGAGGTGGACTACTCAGACCATTATCCCATATCGGCTACCTTTACCTGGGATGGTTTCGAGCCTTAACACGCATTCAAAATTGAAACAGAGTTTTGGAGATTGATTCCAAATTTCAGTCAAAACTAGAGTTTACCTTAGTAGATAAAATAGGTCAATTTCTTAACTTGCATCCTCAGCACTAATACAAGTCTTTATGCAGCAATACCACGATTTGATGAAGCGAATCCTTTCCGAAGGGGTAAAAAAAACCGACCGTACCGGAACAGGAACTATCAGCGTTTTTGGACATCAAATGCGGTTCAATCTTGCAGATGGCTTTCCTGTGGTGACTACCAAAAAGTTACACCTCCGATCCATCATCATCGAATTACTTTGGTTTTTGAGAGGCGAGTCCAATATCACCTGGTTGAAAGAAAATGGGTGTTCGATTTGGGACGAGTGGGCGGATGAGAATGGAGACCTTGGCCCGGTCTACGGCTACCAGTGGAGACACTGGCCCGATGGAAAAGGCGGAGAAATCGACCAGATCAAAAACCTGATCCATCAAATCAAAACCAAACCAGACAGCAGAAGACACCTCGTCAGCGCCTGGAATGTGGCCAACGTGGATGACATGGCCCTCCCACCCTGTCATACGCTCTTCCAATTTTATGTGGCAGACGGCAAATTGTCTTGCCAGCTCTACCAGCGAAGTGCCGATGTGTTTCTCGGCGTTCCTTTCAACATTGCTTCTTACGCCCTATTCACGATGATGGTCGCCCAAGTTTGTGACCTGGAGCCTGGGGACTTTGTACACACCTTTGGGGATGCCCATTTGTACTTGAACCACCTGGAGCAAACGGAGCTCCAACTTAGCCGAGATTGCAGACCGCTGCCTACCATGAAGATCAACCCAGCAGTGAAAGATATCTTCTCCTTCACTTACGAAGATTTTGAGTTGCTGAACTACGATCCACACCCGCACATCAAAGCTCCAGTAGCCATTTAATTAAACCTACAGGTTCCGCTGCCAATTTAATTGAAATACAAAAAAAAGCGCCTCTTGAATTTCTGGAGGCGCTTTTTACATTTATCGAGCTGTAAAATTTAGTTGCCCAATTCGTACTTGAGGGTTCTCCCCTTTTCCACTGCTGGAAGCCCCTCGGTCATCCAAAGCGGCGCGGGAGCTCCTTTTAAGTAATGGTCAAAGAACTGGCTCAAACGAACGGAAAGGTCTTTTGCATTTTTTCGTTGCACCAAGTTATGATCTTCTCCATTGTATTGGAGGAGCCAAGCAGGCTTATTGAGCCGCTTGAGCCCCATAAACATCTCTATTCCTTGGTACCAAGGCACAGCGCCATCTGCATCGTTGTGCATGATCAACACTGGAGTGTTGACGCGATCCAAAGTAAATAAGGGAGAGTTTTCCAGGTAATACAGCGGCTTCTCCCAAAGTGTTCCGCCGATTCGGGACTGAGTCTGCTCGTATTGAAACATGCGGCTCATGCCTGTACCCCAGCGGATGCCACCATAAGCGGAAGTCATATTGACCACCGGAGCCCCTGCTCCTGCCGCCTTAAATAAATTGGTTCGAGTCATCAAATAAGCTACCTGATACCCTCCCCAACTTTGACCTTGAATAGCCATGTTTTCAGCATCTATGCCTCCTTGGGAAATAACAGCTTGTACTCCAGGCATAATGCAATCGTAGGCACTAGGTCCTGGAAGTCCTAGGTCATATTTGATATCCGGAACAAATACAACGTAATCGTTACTTACAAAATAAGGGATATTGATGGTGGATCGGCTGGGAGCAGGTGGACGGTAATTGTGAAGGGTCTCACTGTTTCGCTCATAGAAATAGACCATCATTGGGAATTTTTTTACCCCATCAAATCCTTCTGGCGTAAACAAAAGCCCTTGGAGCGGAGTCCCATCTTGAGTCAAGTAGGATACTAACTTGACATTTCCCCATTTGACATTGGCCTGCTGAGGATTCAATGTGGAGGCTTTCATTAAGGAAGCGAAACTCAAGTCACTTAAGTAAAGATCTGGATTTTCCACATACGTCGACCTCCTTAAGATAACCTGATTCGAATTTTCCGCCTTCTTCAACCCTGCAAAGCGATGGTCGGTCAATAGCAATTGCTTGGGCAGTTTTTTGCCAGCATAATCTCCAGTAAAATACCCACTCTTCTTGGTTTGCTCATCGAAAGCGGAGAGTACTAAGGTTTCCTTGGCATCTATCTCCTCTTCATCTAATTTCAATCGTTCCCTGCGGAAAGTGATTTGCTGTTTTCTACCCTCTCCTAAAGTAATATTTTGTGCAGCACTTGGATTACGAGGATCAATCTTCCAGATATCAAAGCGATCGTTTACTAACAAAGCTTCATCGCCGGTAAACCATCCCTCTACCCCATAACTACTTGGTAAGGAAGGTGAATCATTCAATTCATCGTAGAAAGGAACGGGCAAGCCCTTGGTCAAATTGATTCTAGTTTTTGTCTTGAAGTCATAAGCTACCCAAGCACTATCTCGTGCCGCATACCAATAGGCATACTGCCCAGAAGGAGAAAGTCTTGCAGATCCTGAGGCACTTTTTTCAATTAATTCCTTCTTGCCTGTGGCGATATCCAATAGGTACAGATCTCTACCCAATTGAATGTCCCAACTGTAATTCCGCCTGTAAGGAGCATCTGTCCAGGCCAAGGCGATGCTTTTGGTGATTTTGTTTTCCAATTGTACCTCATCTACCTCTGGTGTTCCCAATTGAACGATCTGCTTGTCTTTCAGGGAAAGTACCGCCAAGTAACTCTTCTTTTCTTCTTGGGACTTGTTTTTCAATTGCATGGGTTGGATCTCATCGTCCTGCCAACCCCAGATGTCAAGGCTCACACGATCCTCATCTAGCAGCGTAGTATCATTTTCATAGGCATAGTCCTGGTATTCCTTGGTGACCCCGAAAAATAAGCGGGATTCATCCTCCGAAAAGCGGAGTGATGCATCTGGACTGATGCGACTGCCTTCCAATTTTAGAGCTGACTTATCAATTTCAACACCCAAAGTCTGTTTCTTGATATCGTATACAAGCAGTTTGTGGCTAGGCTTTTTGGCCTTTAGGGAGTCGTAGCTCGCCACAAAAGATAGGTAGGCAGACTGGGGAGAAAAAGACATTCCTGTGTAGGTCGTCATCTTTTCATGAACCAGTCTTTGCGCTCCAGAGGTCAAATCAAGCAAATGAAGGCCTGCATTATCTTGTTTTTCTTCTTCAGCAAGCAGGTAGTACAAGAAATCTCCATTTGGAGCAAAGCTGAAGGACTTCACCCGATCTAGCTCCCATTTTTTTGTCCCATCAAGTGATCTCACGAGCAATTTGGTGCCATCAGTTTTTTTTGGTTTTTCTACTTTCTTGGTAGAATCTGATGGATTCTGCTCCTTGGGACTGTCCTTTGGGGCCAGCTCCTTTTCAAAATGGATTGCGATCCAACTTCCCTTTTCCCTTGGGGTAGCAAAAGATTTTACTCGGGCGATTTTTTCCAATTTTCCTGTGGCCAACTGAAGAATAAACAAACTATCCTTAGGCAGGTCATCGCCTTTCTTTTTCTTTAATTTCAATGCACGTACGGTATCCTTTTGCGCAGCAATTTTCCCCACTGCATAGTCATCGTCAGGAGTAAACAGGAAGCCATTTCCGCGAGGAATTAAGGTCTTTTTGGTGGGTGTCTTGAATGGAAAAATCTCCAGCCGACCATCCCCATCTTGAAGAGAGATTTGGTAGCCCACAAAAGCTCCATTCTTGGTGATTTTATCAGCTGAGAGGCTTTCCCATCCATCGTAATCCGCATGGGTTAGTGCTCGTTTTTGCTGCGCAAACAGCGATTGAGAGAACAATAGAAGGGTAAAAACCCATCCAGTAGTGATTCGTAAGTTGACCATGAATGCAATTAATTACTTAGGGTAAATTCTTTTTCAATAAATCCTCCTCGTGTGGATGAAAGCTTAATTTTTCCTTTGATAGGGTCATCTCCTTTCACCTGTACGGTAAAGGTGGCTATCTTCTTCTCGCCCGCTCCGGTGTAGCCAGCGTAGATAGTTTTGTCGTACAAGCTAGGCGTAACGATACGCACGGTGGCATTTTGATCTCCTTTCAGCAAGTCCTTGTCAAAATCCAAAGACACGCGATCCTCTTGCACGATTTTCACCAGTTTGGCCTGCTCCAAGGCAACAGGCAATTTCCCTGAATTGATCCAAGTTAAGGTCACTTGGTATTCGCCAGCTTTTACTTTTTTCACTTTCAAATCCTCCACGACCAACTGAGGCAATCTCTTGGCCATCGCTAGATTGAAGAGGGCTTGCTTTTTTGCCCAGCTTTCCAACTGCCAAGGGGGGCCGTTTTGACCAAAAAACTTAGGGTGAAAACCGCCAAGCTCCACTTCACCCAGTTCAGGATGGGTAAAAGGAGTCCATACCTTAAACCCTTTGCTTCCATTGGACTCGTCATCCCACATCAGGCCGTCGTAATCGTCATAGATGCCATCGTTGTCGTAATCTTTCATGGCTCCATTGTTCCAGAGCTCATCCCCATACCAAATGCTACCGTAGTAAAAGTAGCCGAAGTCAGGGCCATGCCCAAAAAGCGGCTCTGGCTTAAGTGGATCCCCAGTCATGGAATTGACCTTGTAGCGGGTGGCGTAGGTTTCATACACATCCCCAGCCCAAGGGTAAGCGGTGAAGGAAAGGCCCAATTGATCCATTTCCTTGTAGATCGCCAAATCCTGTGGGTACATGCGCTCCTCACTTTTGGAGGTGGAAGGTGGTCGCAAGTGCATCGGCACCCGAGTATCCATGGAGTTGACCACGGAAATATTAGGGTGACTCATCATCCACAAAACAGTTGCACGAGATTCAATTTCGCTGAGCGGATACTCTCCTGCGCCAAATTGGGTATATCCCCTACCGGTCAGGTCTCCGCCGGTGTTTGGACGCCAGTTTTCTGGGTAGTTCCGGTGAAGATCCAAGCCTCCAATCCCGTCTTCGTTGTATCGACCATCTCCATCGTTATCTATCCCCTCACTGTACATCAGGTATTCTCCCTTTCCTGGGAAAGTTTGCTTCATCAAACGCCCTTTGGGATCTCGAGGATCGAGAATGTAGTTTGCCTTTTCTTTTTCTTGTGGAGTCACTGCCTTTTTACGGACTTGGTACAAGATCCCATCTCCATCCAAGTCTTCCTCTGGATCTTCATCTAGCATACCATCTCGATCGGTGTCCTGTGGCTTTACCGTACTACGATTGCGCTGGGCGGTATGTAGGTACATGTTTGATCCATCTGGGTTATTTTGAGGGCGTAGGTAAATCACCTTGGTATCGATCAATGCAGTGATCTCGGGGTCTTTACCGTAGTTTTCCAAGAGGTGCTGTGTCAACCAAAGAATAGACTCACTCGAGGTGATTTCACCGGAATGTCTACCTCCTTCAAAATACGCTGCTGGCTTATCTGTGTCCTTTCCAGTTTTTTTATTGGTCAGCGTCATTTGGTAGATTGGTCTCCCTTCAAAAGATTTCTCTACAACATATAAATCTACCAAATCGGGATACTGCTTTGCCCAGGTTTCATACCAATGGTACATCACATCGACCGTGTGGTATTTGGTAAAGTCGAGCGTAGCGCTTGGACGATATTCTACTTCAGGAAATTCGAACTTCTTGAAAAAAGAAGTGCCGTGACGTTCACCTGAAACTAGGTAGTGTTTGCTTTTTGTGTTTTTCTCTGGAAACACTTGCTCGGGCACATAAGGCCTTACCTGCGCTAAAAGCGCAGTTGAAAGCAGTAAGATCGGGAAAAATAGGAGTTGTCTTTTCATGGAATGGGTTGTTGACTAGCTAAAAATAGGGAAGAGAAGTAGAGAATTAGCTGCCGTTAAAAAAAAATATGCAGCCTAACCTAGGTAGAAACAAAAAGGTCTTGCCATAGACAAGACCCTTTTCAGAATATAAACCCAAATATAACTTTAGAGATTAAAA
>CAZPKI010000030.1:0-16504 GCA_964587015.1 uncultured Limnohabitans sp. | reverse complement strand
TCGTTTTGAACGTCATAAATGCTAGAAATACGGATTACATCTTCACGCTGTAAGACTACATCTTCTTGGCGGCCTTCCAATACGGCTTGAAGATTCACTTCCAATACCTCTGAACTGAGGTCTCCTTTGGTTCGCAAGATGCTGGCTCGCTGGGTATAGGCATCGCCTTTTAGGCCATCTGCATTTTTAATAAGTTGAGTTAGCGTAAGTCCTTCTGTTAAGGAAAAAACTCCTGGCCTAAACACTGCTCCCTTAATTTGAATTCGGTTGGTGTAGCGGTCAATAATTCTTCCTACAGTAACCTCATCTCCTCCCTTTAGGTTAAATAGCCCGAGTTGATTGCTGTACACATCAGAAATGGAGCGTTGATTGCCGGTGATACGAGAGATGGAAATGCGATCCTTAAATGCTAAGTCTGTAAATCCACCTGCAAAGCGAAGGATGTCCTCTAGGTTGTCCTCAGGTGTGACCTCAAAAACCAAGGGGCGCTTAACTTCCCCCATCACCTTTACTCGAGCGAGATAAGGGTTGACCAATATCACATCTTGATCTTGGAGTTGCACATCCAAATTGGCTGTTCCATTGATGAGTAGGTCATACACATCTATTTCAGCGATTTTTTTGTTGTTTCGGATGAGTTGGATGGCACGTAAAGTTCCCTTGTCTGAAGGTCCTCCTGCCGCATAAAGAGCATTGAATACCGTGGAAAAGGCACTCAAGGTAAAGGTTCCAGGAAGACGAACCTCATTCAAAATATGCACCTTGATGGTTTTGACATTCCCAAGCGTGACTTGAAGAAAGGTGCTAGGATTGGATCCACTAAGTCCTGTATAAAAGGCAGACACTCGATTTTTGATGATTCCTTCTGCTGCTTCAATGGTTTTTCCAGACACCGCGATCAAGCCGATATTATCAAGTAAAATGGAACCTTCTGGGTTAACGGTTGCCTCGTAATATTTCTCAGATTGTCCGTAGATATCCACATAGATCAGATCCCCTGGTCCAAGAATGTAATTTTTCGGTGTGGCCTGGTTTAAGCTAGGCTCAAAGCTTAGTTTCCGATTCTTTTGAAAAAATAAGGTACTTCCAAAAAGCAAAGAATCCGCTTTTTCCTCTTCCATCAACTCCTGTGTTTCCATCAGGCCTCTGGTGATGTCATTGATGTCTACCTGTTCGCGAGCAGCTCTTTTGGAAACATTGGTTGACCTTGACTTGCTGGAACCTGTAGCCAAGCTCTCAATTCTGTTTCGAAGTTTTTCAACTTCCCCAGAAGGCATGCCCCGCATTTGTGCCATCATCAAGAAATCTGTGCTGCTCAGCCCCGCATCTTGCGCGCGCTTCACGAGCTCCTCGATTTGATCATCACTAAGTTGATCTACTCGTATGGTGTTGAGGTCCACATTTTGCTGCGCAAAAACGAAAGTTGGAGCAAAGGCCCAGAAGCAAAGTAGTACTAAAAAGTAGGTAAATTTGTGAAAAGACTTCATCGTGAAAATGGAATTCCTTAGGGTGTAGAAGAATCTAAAGGATAAAAATCCGTTTAATTCTTAATTATACCAAATGTATGGACAGATTTGAGAGAAAGAGCCTGACTTTTAACCGCTGATTTCAAACTAATTATCTTAAAAACTTAAGGCAATTGGAGCTGTAATTAGAGGCGAAAGCTTCCGTGTTCTGTAGAATTGTTAGGGTTTCTTTAACTTGCCAAAAAAACAAATTCATGTATATCCGCATCTTCGTCCTGCTAGTGGTTACTGTGCTTTTTTCCTGTCAATCATCGGACAGCACCTGTACCCTAGATGAAGATCGGCTAGAAGGCCGTGTGGACTTGACTATTCAGCGCTTGGAACCGGCTTTTTTTGGAGCAGAAACCAAGGAGGAGATGCTTGCCTTATTGGCGCAATATCCTGAAGTAACTTCCAAAGCCCTCGGCATAGAGGCTTATCCAAATATGGATTCTTTGGCGGGGGATCTTGTCCGCCTGCATCAAGATTCGGCTATGCAAGAATTGAATAAAGCAGTGGTCAAGGAGTTTGCCAATCTATCGGATGTTAAAGTAGAGTTAGAGCAAGCTTTTGCCTACTTAAAAAGCTATTACCCCGACTTCAAAGAGCCCAAAGTGTACACCTACGTATCGGGCTTCGGATTTGACTTGATCATAGATGAAGAAGTGATCGTGATTGGGCTAGATTATTTTTTGCCGAGTGACCACGCTTTCCAACCGGATATTCCCAGGTACCTTGCCTCGCGTTACGAGCGTAAATACCTCGTTCCAATGATTGTCTTAGCCATTTCTTCCCGTTACAATGAGATTGACCCCAAAGAAAATACGCTCTTGGCCGAAATGGTTTACTACGGCAAGGCCTATCATTTTGTCAAATCCATCTTGCCTTGCACAGATGACCAATACCTGATTGGCTACACGCCCGAACAAATTCAGGCCTGCTGGGACAATGAAGACATTATTTGGGCACATTTTATTGAGAACGAATTGCTGTTCGAAACCAATCCATTCGAAATCCGCAAATACATTGGCGAAGCTCCAGCAACAGATGCAATTAGCGCGGATGCCCCAGGCAGAATTGGACGTTGGATAGGATGGAATATTGTAGAAGAATTCGCGGTTCAGCAGGATCTCCCCTTACCGGAGCTGATGCGCGAAGCGGATGCAAAAAAGTTGTTTAAAGATTCTGGGTACCGACCACGCAATGCTTCTGAAAAATAGGGTTTAGCCCAGCTTCTTTCAGGCCTTATCCGCGTTTTTTTGCATTTTTTCGAACTGTTTGCAAAGCGCGGTGATGCCACAAACACTGCATTTGGGACTTCTTGCTAGGCAAGTGTAGCGCCCGTGAAGAATCAGCCAGTGGTGGGCCTTGTGAATGTGCTCCTTGGGCAAATGCTTGACCAATTGTTTTTCAACTTCCAGGGGAGTCTTGGCGGTTAAAGGTACTAGCCCCAATCGTCGTGATACCCGATAGACGTGCGTATCTACTGCCATGTTGGGTTGCTGCCAAACGACAGAGGTAATCACATTGGCGGTTTTTCTTCCTACACCAGGCAATTTGACCAACTCTTCTACGGTGGAGGGGACCTCTCCTGCAAAATCCTCCAATAGCATTTTACCTAGTCCGATGAGGTGTTTGGTCTTGTTGTTGGGGTAGGAAACGGTCCGGATGTAGGGAAAAAGTTCGTCAAAGTGGCTTGAAGCTAGGTGGGTAGCCGTTGGAAAGTGCTTGAATAGTTCACGTGTCACGATATTTACCCGCTTATCGGTGCATTGAGCAGATAAAACGACCGCTACGAGCAACTGAAAGGTGTTTTCGTACTCAAGCTCAGTTTCTGCAACAGGCATATTTTCAGAAAAATGCTGGATAAAGGCTTCGTATCGCTGTTTTTTGAGCATGGAATCTGGTGGGGTTGACTTGACTTCTAAGTTAGGAAGAGCGGCTTCTTTCTTGGCCTGATGTCGAAAATTAATTTCAGTAGAGACTCGTAGGGATCCTTTGGGAAAACTTCTTAGTTCCGAATTCGCCATTCCTTCGGATAATAGTTATTTGCCCGATTGCCTAAATTCTTTATCCATCCCAAGGGGAGTTTCTGGTAAGTGAGCAGGACCCATCCCAGGGGGAGCTCCTCAAAGGATTGTTCCTTTTTTCGTAAAAAATCCAAGGCTTCCTCCACAGAAAGTTCCTTTAAGGGAAACCCATTTTTGGGAAGGGTAGAAAGGGCCCATTCATGACTAGGAATCCATTCTTTTTGGTGTTTTTTGCCGAGCTCCACCCCGAAATAACGTACACTTAGCACCTGAGCCAACTTTTCTAGTTCTTGGGAATAGCCCCCTTGCATTCGAAAATAGGCGTCCTGCAAGAGGTAAAACTTTCCCGTTCCATCGCCTCCAACTTCTTGTTCAAGCACGCTAGCCTCTTTTTCTCCCACGCGCTTGAGGCTGTGGTGTTTGAATTCTTTGGTGGTCGGAGCTACTTGTGAATAGGCTCCTTCCGATCTTCGCAAGACCGTGATGAAAAACCCCTCTCCCGCTACCTTGTGTGGGAAAAAGCGGTATCCAAAAAAGGGTTTTTCTTCGGAAATCACCTGCGTTTCGACAATTCCCCAACTCGGATCTAAGGCGATTCGTACTGGCTCAAAAGCAAATTCCTCAATTAGGAACCGAAGGATCTCTTCATTCTCTTTTTCGTTAAACGTACAGGTAGAATACAGAAGGTAGCCTCCGCCTTTAACTAGCTCCCCTGCTTTATCCACAATACGTTTTTGTCGAGCGGAACATAAGGACACATGTTCGGCCGACCATTCCTCACGAGCCAAAGGGTCTTTTCGGAACATTCCCTCTCCAGAGCAGGGAGCATCCACTAGGACCAGGTCAAAAAACCCTTCCAAAGGGCCGAAATTCTCCGGATCGTTGTGCGTAACAACCGTGTTGCCAAGGCCCCACTTGATCACATTTTCCTTTAATATTTGAGCCCGGGAGGCAATGACTTCATTGGCTACAAGCAATCCTTCCTCTCCCAAATAGCTAGAGAGTAAGGTGCTTTTCCCGCCAGGGGCAGCAGCCAAGTCCAGGTATATTCCTTTTTGTATTTTCTGGGACTCTAGGATATGAGAAATAAACATCGAGGAAGCTTCCTGTACATAGTAGGCCCCGGCATGGAAGGTAGGGTCCATTGTAAAGCTGGGTCGTTCCTCCAAAAAATATCCTTCTTTAGCCCAGGGAATCGGCCGCTTTGGGTAGGGTATCTCCGCAAACTTCCTCTGGTTGAGCCGAATGGATGTTTGCGAAGCGAGCGCTAATCCTTCCTTAAAAAGGGCAAACTCCTCGGGTCCAAGTAGTGCCAGCATTTGAGATTCAAATGCCTCTGGAAGTTGATTTTCGGCCATCTTACAAATATAGCGGATATCTGAGTCCTTCTTAGATCCTTCCTAAACTTGGCGTAACGCTTCTAAACGTGCAGCAACTTCTCCTTAAGAATCGTCTTCCTCGTCTTCAAAACCCTCTTCATCCTCTCCACCAATCTCAAACATGGAGCTGAAAAGGTCTTTGAATTGAAGCCCGGTATCGACCATTTTTTTGCTCAGCTGGGAGTATTCAGCCAATCCATGAAGTGCAAACTCCATAAAGAACTCCTTTTCTTTTTCAGGGAGCTGCGCCACCAGTTGGGTTACTACTTTTTCGAGCCCAGGAACTCCATGCAAGATACTTTTGTAGGTTTTGTCGCTGAGGTCAGTCAAAATGTCTAATTCATTTCCTTCTCCAAACCAGGCCAAAGGAACGACGTAAGGATTGGCAGACTTCTGCTTTTTCTTTTGCTCAGGGGAAGGAAAATAATTGATAAACTGGGTTCGAATAGCCTTCCCAATCAGGTTGTAGGCCACCAGTCCAGCGCCTTCTTGTTCGCCCTCATAAACAAGCTCTACCTTTCCTGTGATGGCGGGAATGACTCCGATCAAATCAGAAATTCGCACGATGGTGCTTGTCTCATTGTTTCGGTACATCCTTCTTTCCGCTGCAGAAATTAGATTTTCATAGGCCGAAATGGTCAATCTTGCTGACACCCCACTTTTTTCATCCACAAACTCGGAGTGGCGCGCCTCTATGGCAATTTGTTCAATCAGATCTTTCATAAGCTCTGGAACATGGATGTTGCTTACCGGCTTTCCTTGCAGTCGTGCTTCCTGTGCGGTGATTTTTTTGCCAATGTCAATGGACTTGGGATAGTGTGTGATGATTTGACTTTCAATTCGGTCCTTAAGTGGGGTCACAATACTGCCCCGGTTGGTGTAATCTTCAGGGTTGGCAGTGAAGATAAACTGGATGTCCAAAGGCAACCTTAGTTTAAATCCACGAATCTGGATGTCCCCTTCTTGCAAAATATTGAATAGGGCAACTTGGATTCTCGCTTGAAGGTCTGGAAGTTCGTTGATCACAAAAATGCAGCGGTGCGAACGAGGAACTAATCCATAATGGATGACCCGCTCGTCGTTGTAATTTAGTTTGAGGGTCGCCGCCTTGATCGGATCTACATCCCCAATGAGGTCGGCCACAGATACATCTGGAGTGGCTAATTTTTCTGCGTAGCGCTCTGCTCGCGGCAACCAGGAGATAAGGCAGTCATCGCCCTTTTCGTCAATCAAGTTTTTGGCAAAAGTGGATAGCGGGAGCAGTGGATCTTCATTGAGTTCCGAACCGAAGAGAACAGGTACATACTCGTCCAGAAGGAGGGTCATCATCCGTGCAATTCTAGTTTTCGCCTGACCTCGAAGTCCGAGCAAATTGATGTTGTGCCGCGAAAGAATTGCCCGCTCTATGTCAGGAATAACCGTGTCTTCATAGCCCCAAACGCCTTCAAACACGTTTTCTTTTGCTTTGATTTTTAGGATTAGATTGGCTCGAAGCTCCTCCTTGATGGACTTCGGGCTGTATCCTGCTGCCTTCAGTTGGCCAAGAGTTTTGATTTGGAGGAGTTGCTCTCCGGTAAGTTGTGCGTAATCCATTCTAAAAGCGTTTGGTTCGGTTTCGTCTGTAGTCCTCAAAAATTAAATCTCCCAGCCCTTTCAAGCTGCTGTAATAGGCATTGCCATTGTTGACCTTTGTAAATTCCTTCACAAACTCCTTGAGGTAGGGATCTGTAGCAATCATAAAGGTGGTTACAGGAATTTTCAACTTCCTGCATTGAGCGGCAAGCTTAAGTGTTTCTGCCAGGATTTTGCTGTCAATGCCAAAGGCATTTTTGTAGTATTTAATCCCCACTTTCAGGCAGGTAGGCTTGCCATCTGTGATCATAAAAATCTGTTTGTTTGGATTTTTTCTTCTTCGCAATAAATCCATGGCTAGCTCAAGTCCAGCTACTGTATTCGTATGGTAGGGCCCAACTTGGAGGTAGGGCAAATCCTTTATTTCTATCTGCCAGGCATCGTTTCCAAATACGATGATGTCCAAGGTGTCTTTGGGATAGCGGGTTTTGATTAACTCTGCCAAGGCCATGGCTACCTTCTTGGCAGGAGTGATGCGGTCCTCTCCGTACAAGATCATGGAGTGGGAAATGTCAATCATCAGTACCGTGGAGGTTTGGCTGCGCTGCTCGTTTTCCACCACTTCCAAATCATCCTCGGTCAACAAAAAATCACCGCCAATTCCTCTGTTGGCTTGGGCATTGCGGAGCGAATCGGTTAGTGCAATTTGATCGAGGTTGTCACCAAATTCGTAGGCGCGGCGTTCCGTACCCTGCTCCTCACCAGGCCCAGAAATATGGGTTCGGTGTTGGCCTGATTTACTCTTTTTTAGCTTGCCGAAAATTTCCTCTAAGGCACTTTTTCGGATGGTTTGCTCTGCTTTTCCAGTGATTTCAAATTTGCCTTCCTGATTTTCCTCGCTGAGGTAGCCCTTGGATTTGAGGTCTTCGATAAAATTGCCGATTCCGTAGTCAGGACTAGTGAGTTGGTACCGCTTGTCCAGATTAGTCAACCAGCTCAGCGCCTCTGCCACATCCCCGCCCGTCATCGTTACTAGCTGAAGAAAAATCTCCAACAGGCTATCAAACCGGTTTTTTTCCGGATCAAGAGGAGGAACATATTTCGTAAAGGTAAAGCCTTTCATGGGTGCATTAATGAGAAACAAAATCCCTACTGCTAGGGATGACTGACCTGAATGCAAGGATAACACGTAATTGTGGCAATGAGTTTTGAGCGGTACAAAAATTTCAAAAAAAAGTACTGCAATCCCCCCTTGGCCGGCTCCTCGACTTGCCTTTCTTTGCCTCGCGGCAAAACCGCGAAAGAGGGGAAGGAAAGGATTGATGGCCACTGATTTTTTTTGGACAAAAAAATAGGGGAAAACTCCCTATTTTCGATGCGTAATGACTGCTTCCGATCGACATGCTCAGCTGTTAAAAGCCACTGCCAAGCGCTTGGGCTTTGACTTTTGTGGCATTGCAAAGGCGGAATTTTTGGAGGAAGAAGCCCCCAGATTGGAAGAATGGTTGCGCCGAGACTACCAAGGACGTATGGGCTACCTCGCCAATCATTTTGATAAGCGACTCGATCCCCGAAAGTTGGTGGAAGGGGCGAAGACGGTCGTTTCCCTGGTGTACAATTACTACCCAGAACGAGCACTTCCAGAAGGCAAGAATGACCTTAAACTTGCGAAGTATGCCTACGGGCAAGATTACCATGAGGTCATTCAGGACAAATTGCGGGAGTTTTTGACCTGCCTCCGCGACGAGATCGGCGAGATCGATGGCAGAAGCTTTGTGGATTCTGCCCCAATTATGGAAAGGCAGTGGGCACAGCGAGCTGGGCTGGGATGGATTGGTAAAAATAGCCTCCTACTCAATCGGGAGCTAGGCAGTTTTTTCTTTTTAGCAGAACTGGTCATCGATCTGGAAGCTACCCCAGACCTTCCCATCGCCAAAGATTACTGTGGCACCTGCACGGCTTGCATGGATGCTTGTCCAACGGATGCGATCGTGGCGCCAGGTGTAGTGGATGGCTCTCGATGCATATCCTACCTCACCATTGAACTAAAGGATGCCATCCCGAGCTCCTTTGCGGGGAAGATGGACAACTGGGTATTTGGTTGTGATGTCTGTCAGGACGTCTGTCCTTGGAATCGCTTCTCAAAACCCCATCAGGAACCTGCTTTCACCCCATCGTCTGACTTGCAAGCTTTGGCAGCACAGGATTGGAAGGAGCTTACTGAAGAAACATTCAAAAAAGTTTTTTCGGGTTCGGCCGTCAACCGAACCAAGTTTAAGGGGATTAAGCGGAACCTTGAATTTTTGTCTCAGGATACCTCTTCGGACTGAAGCTAAAGGGCTGAGCTCCGCTATGGCGAAAAATTTTCGTGGGAACCGGGGATTTTATTTTTTGAATTTGTAGGCGAAATAAATTCAAAAAATAATTGCTTCTTTTTCAACCTTCTAAATTAGAAAAACCTTCTTTAACTGGTTAATTTACAACATTACAGCCCCGTTTTTGGTTTGTTTTGTACTATATTTGCGGCATGAATAAGAAAGTTTTATTGATGATTTTGGATGGTTGGGGATTAGCCACCAATCCTGCGGTTTCTGCCATCGACAAGGCCAAAACTCCTTTTGTGGATAGCTTATTCAAGACCTATCCACATTCCAAACTGGAGGCTTCAGGTCTTGCAGTGGGCTTACCTGAGGGTCAAATGGGCAACTCGGAAGTTGGGCACATGAATATCGGTGCGGGTAGGATTGTCTACCAAGACTTGGTAAAAATCAATTTGGCAGTACAACAGGGAGAATTACTTACCCATCCTGTCTTGAGCGCGGCCTTTGCCAGAGCGAAAGCAGGAAAGAAAAAAGTGCATTTTTTGGGTTTGGTATCTGACGGAGGCGTGCATGCTCACCTCGATCACCTCAAAGGCTTGTGCGATGCAGCCAAGCATCATGGGATGGAGGATGTATTTATCCATGCCTTTACGGATGGCCGAGATACCGATCCCAAAGGAGGATTGGCCTACCTAGGAGATCTTCAAAATCATTTGGACCATTCAGTTGGAAAAATTGCTTCCGTGATAGGCCGTTACTATGCCATGGATCGGGACAATCGATGGGAGCGCGTAAAGCTTGCCTACGACGCCATGGTGCTTGGTGAGGGAGAAAAATCGAAGAACATCCTGGCTTCCATCAAGAAGTCCTACAGCAATAACGTCACAGACGAATTTATCCGTCCCATCATTCAGGTGGGCACGGACAACAAGCCGCTAGCCACTATTCAGGAAGGCGACATGGTGCTTTGTTTCAATTTCCGCACCGACCGCGGTAGAGAGATTACCCAAGCGCTAAGCCAACGGGACTTTGTGGATTTCAACATGAAGAAGTTGAACTTGGATTACCTGACCCTTACGACCTACGACGATACCTTTAAAGGAGTTGAGGTCTTGTTTGAGAAAGACAAACTCAACAATACACTTGGTGAGGTGTTGGAGCGAGCAAGTAAAAAACAAATTCGAATTGCGGAAACCGAGAAATACCCGCACGTGACTTTCTTCTTCTCAGGAGGTAGAGAAAAAGAGTTTGTCGGGGAAAGAAGAATCCTTTGCCCCTCACCTAAGGTGGCTACCTACGACTTGCAACCTGAAATGAGTGCAGGTGAAATTGCCACAAAAATCTCCAAAGAATTGGAAAAGAAAAGTGCAGACTTTATCTGCCTTAATTTTGCAAACGCAGATATGGTTGGCCATACTGGAGATTTTGATGCGGCGGTTAAGGCCTGCGAAGCAGTTGACAGCGTTGCCGAAAAAGTTATCAAAGCGGCTATCGCCAATGACTACACCGTGCTCGTGATAGCTGACCATGGCAACTCGGACGTGATGATTAATGAGGATGGTTCACCGAATACTGCACATACTACCAATTTGGTGCCGTTTATAGTGGTGGACAAACAGAAATTTTCAGTTAAAGACGGCAAATTAGGGGATTTAGCGCCCACAATCCTTCAGTTGATGGGGGTTGGAATTCCCGAAGAAATGACAGGAAATATTCTTCTTGACCAATGAAAATCAACCGATACTTCAGCTTTCTTCTTTTAGGGGCTGTCCTTTCTTGCTCCCCAACGAAGGAGGAACCCGCACTTGAAAAACTACCGTACTTTGATTTGAAGGAATTTATCAATCTGGAAATCAGCAAACTAGAAGGGGATTCAGTCCTTAAAACCTCTGAGATTAATGGGGAGGAGCAGATTGTAGATTTGAAATATGCCTCAGCCCAGTGGAAGGAGGAGTTTGCTGCTTTTTACGAAGCAGATATCAACGTTCCTTCGCTTGCTACTGCCTATGGTACCCGAACCACCCCAGACCAATTGATTCATGAGTTGCTCCCTGAGGCAAAAGGAAAAGTGAAGGAAATATCCATTCGCTATGTACAGAACTACCCTGCCTGGGTGACCTTTAGGCTCAAGGACGAAAACATGTTTTACCAAAGCAGCACGCTTGGGGAGATTTTTATGAACCAGGCTACGGGTAAAATAGATCACTATAAAATAGAAACTACCCAAAAGGTGATGTTCCTATCTCCTACCCACATCAAAATCTCAGGGATTATTCATTAAGAATAAAAAAGGCTGTCCGATCGGGCAGCCTTTTTTACTTCAGAGAGCTGGAGCTTTAATTCCAGTTTCTTGAGCAGGATTTTTTAATTCCTTTTTTAGCGATTAAACAAAGGTGGTCGCTTCGTTTGCCAATCGGAGTTTTCCTGAATCAAGCGTCCAACCATGATCAATTTTTCTTCCTCAAACAGGTTGGCAAGTAAAGTAATCGAGGTCGGGCTGCCGTTGGATCCAAAACCATTGGGAAGGCACAAGGCTGGATGACCAGTGAGGTTGGTGATTTGAAGCTGCTGACCAGCAAAGGACGGCGTGACGATGACATCGTATTCTTTCATCAGCGCGTGCATTTCTTCAATGAGTAGACTGCGCTGCCGGCTCATTTGGATGTATTCTACGGCGGGGATAAAACGCGCTGCACGGAAGACATTGGGCCAAGCACTTTTGTGCTGTGCTACCATTTGGTCATCAAGCCCTAGCCGAGTAAGGTCATCAAAAGCAGCTGCGCCTTCCACCAACAGCATGGATACCAAAGGCGCGGCATTGATGCTGGTTTTCAGTTCCACTGGGTGAAGGGTAATCCCTTGGTTTTTTAAGAGTTCTAGGACGGCACGGTCATTCTCGATTCCCGCCCGATTTCCCTCAAAATAGGAACTGAAATAGCCAATTTTTAATTTTTTGACCTCTTTTTTGACCGAATAGTTGAAGGCGGCAGGGATAGTGGACGGATCCTTGGTGTCGCTTCCATTGAGGACAGCTAGGACAATGGCATTGTCGACTGCGGACCTAGAGATTGGACCAACTTTGTCCATGGACCAGCTGAGGGCCATGGCCCCATGTCTGCTCACACGACCAAAGGTCGGACGCAATCCTGTTACACCGTTGCGCGTGGAGGGGGAGACGATCGAACCGAGCGTCTCAGTACCGATGGCAAAGGGCACCAATCCAGCACTCACTGCAGAAGCAGAGCCTGCAGAGGATCCACTTGATCCTTGCTTTAGGTTCCAAGGATTTTTGGTGACCCCTCCAAACCAGACATCGCCCATAGCCAAGGCTCCTAGGGTAAATTTACCCACCAATACGCCTCCTGCTTGTTCCAGTTTGGTTACAATTGTGGCCGTTTCATCAATTACTTGATCCTTGTAAGGGGTTGCTCCCCAGGTGGTTCGCGTTTCGGGTACGGCAAATAAATCCTTGATGCCGTAAGGAATGCCATGGAGCGGTCCTCGGTACTTGCCTGCAGCAAGCTCCTGGTCAAGGGCTCTGGCCTGTGTGAGGGCCTCATTCTCTAGGAGGGTCACCAAGCAAGCTAAGGTGTCGGAATGGGTTTTGATTCGTTGGAGGTAAATTTTTGTAAGCCGCTCAGAACTCAGTTGCTTGGATTTGATTAGTACAGAAAGTTGGTGAACAGGCATAAAAGCCAGGTCTACATCGCTTGTGGGCAGTTCTACTTTCGTGGGAAATCCCCAATCGAAGCTGTTTTGATCCTGGCTTGGATAAAAACCTTGTGGAAGAGGATTGAATACCAAGGCGGGTCCCACTGCATTGTCAAGGGTTATTTTGCGCATGAGCTCAAAATTGGTTCGATGCGTGGTCAAGGTGCCGATCATGCTGTCCTTTTCTTGTGGGGTAAAGGAAAGGCCGATCAAATCAGCCGCCGAATCAATGGAAAGGGGGGTGATTTCTCCGCTGTTTCTGCCGATGCCAAAGCCCAAAGCCGAGAAAATTGCAGCGCCAAGAAAAAGAAAAGCGAAGGAAGGGAGGTTGTTTTTTCGATTCATTAGATAGTTTTGTATACGCCTCAAACTTGTTTCACCTCAAGGTGTTCATTTCGCATTACAAAATCAACCCTTCCATGGATCAAGCTTCAAATTTTCCCAAGTTCCCGATGCATTACCGAGGCCTATTGCTGTTGGCGGGCATGTATACGATCGCTTGGTCTGCCTTTTATGTTTATTTTGGAGAGACGGTAGTCAACTGGATGGCAATGGGGCTTGTCCCTTCAAGTACCCTTCCAAGCTACTTTTTTGGAATTTTTGGGATGGTAGTGGGTCTGGTGATTTTTTTTGCTGCCTTTTATCCGGTTTCCTGGGTCTGGTTGATTTTAATTGGAATCTCAGGCAAAATCATTTTAGCAGCCTGGTTTACCTTAGGCTTCGTTCCCGAACTAGGTTGGAATAAACGGAGCATTTTTCATTTGGTAGCGAATGAGTTGCTTTGGTTGATTCCTTTGACCCTGATATTTCTGCGGAGCCTTCAAGTAAAAAATTACCTGAAGGAGCTAGAAAAAGAAGATTGACTTAGCTTGTCTGATTTTGTAAATCGCTGAGCAGATTTGACCGGATTCGCCTGCGGAAAAGTTGTATCTTAGTAAGTCGAATCCATTCCTTTATTTCCCCCAACCCTTTGTTCGAATGTCACAAACTCAAGCCCATAAACTTTTTCTTTTGGATGCCATGGCCCTTATTTATCGGGCTCATTTTGCCTTCAGCAAAAACCCTAGAATCAATTCCAAAGGGCTCAATACAGGAGTAATGTTGGGCTTTACCAACACGCTTTTGGAAGTCTTGGAAAAAGAAAAACCCAGTCACATCGCAGTGGCATTTGATACGAAGGCACCTACTTTTCGCCACGAGCAGTATACCCCCTACAAGGCCAATCGACTGGAGCAGCCGGAAGACATTACTGTGTCCATCCCTTGGGTCAAGGAAATCGTGCGTGCCTTCAAAATTCCTATTTTGGAAATGGATGGATTTGAGGCAGATGACATCATCGGCACCATTGCAAAAAAGGCGGAGAAGGAACAGTTTACGGTGTACATGATGACCCCAGACAAGGACTATGGTCAACTGGTGGACGAGCATATTTTTCTCTACAAGCCGGCCTTCATGGGCAATGGAGTAGATGTGATGGGGCCCAAGCAGATCTGTGAAAAATGGGACATTACCCATGTGGACTTGGTGCGTGATATTCTTGGGCTCATGGGTGACGCGGTAGATAATATTCCAGGAATTCCTGGGATTGGGGAAAAAACAGCCGTGAAGCTCCTCAAGGAATACGGTACGCTCGAAGGGATACTTGAAAATGTAGACCAGCTCAAAGGCAAGCAGAAAGAGAATGTTGAAAATTTTGCGCAGCAAGGACTTTTGTCCAAGGAACTGGCGACGATTAAGACCGATGTGCCCGTGGACTTTGACGAGGTAGACTTAAGGCTTGATCACTACGATGAAGAAAAGCTACGGGGAATTTTTAGTGAACTGGAGTTCCGCACCCTAGCCAATCGAATTTTTAAGGAAGCGCCGGCAAAGAAAGCGGCTTCATCACCTTCTGCTCCTGCGCAGATGGACCTTTTTGGAGCTTCGGCTCCTAGAACCACAAGCTTTGTAGCTGAAGAGGAGCTGGAAGAGGAAGTTTCCATTTCTGAACCCGTTGTTCTGGACACCATACATAGCAATGCCCACCATTACCATAAAATTAAGGGAGATGCGGCCGTTCGTGAGCTGGTGGAGTATTTGCTGTTGCAAAAAGAAATCTGCTTCGATACAGAAACAACAAGTTTGGACGCCATGAATGCCGAGCTAGTGGGACTTTCCTTCTCTTATGTGGAAGGGGAAGCCTATTACCTCCCTTTGGAAGCAGACCGAAAGGAGGCACAAGCCCTGTTGGAAATCCTTCGACCAGTCTTGGAAAATCCTGAGATCCTCAAAATCGGACAAAATATCAAGTATGACTTGCTAGTCCTCAAAAATTACGGGATCGAAGTGAAGGGAACCCTGTACGACACGCTACTTGCGCATTACCTCATTGAGCCAGAAGGCAAGCACGGCATGGACTGGTTGGCCCAGCAATACCTGCACTACAAACCCGTATCGATCACCGAATTGATCGGAAAGAAAGGAAAGGGGCAGGGAAATATGCGAGATGTAGACGAGGATGAGGTGACCGCCTATGCATCCGAAGATGCGGACATTACCTTGAGGCTAAAAGGCAAACTAGACCCAATCTTGCTTTCCAATGGCTTGAAAAAACTGGTGGAAGAGGTAGAAAATCCGTTGATCCGAGTACTCACTGACATGGAGTTTGAAGGGGTTCGTATCGACACAGGGAGCTTGGCGGAGCTTTCGGTCACCTTGGAACAGGAAAGTAGGGAAATAGAGAAGCGCGTCTACGAATTGGCAGGAGTACGATTTAATTTGGCTTCGCCTAAACAGCTGGGGGAGGTACTTTTTGAAAAGTTGAAATTGGATCCCAAGGCCAAAAAAACCAAGACTGGACAGTATGCTACTGGGGAAGAGATTTTGAGTAAACTGGCAGACGAACACGAGATTGCAGAAGCCATTCTCGAGTATCGTCAAATGGTCAAGCTGAAGTCCACCTATGTAGATGCGCTACCGACGATGATCAACTCCCAGACCGGAAGAATTCATACCACCTACAATCAGTTTGTCGCGGCTACGGGGCGCCTATCTTCGATCAACCCCAACCTTCAAAATATTCCGATCCGTACTGCTCGAGGGAGAGAAATCCGAAAGGCATTTGTACCTCGAGACGAGAACTACGTGTTGCTTTCTGCCGATTATTCCCAGATTGAACTGCGTTTGATGGCGGCGTTTTCTCAAGACGAGTCCATGCTAGAAGCCTTCCGCACAGGGAGAGATATCCACGCCACCACGGCTGCCAAAATCTTTAAGGTTCCCTTGGATGAGGTGACGACTGACATGCGAAGAAAGGCCAAAACCGCCAACTTTGGGATTATTTATGGCATCTCCGCTTTTGGGCTAGCCCAGCGACTCTCGATTCCTCGCGGGGAAGCTAAGGAGATTATCGATGCCTATTTTACGGAGTTCCCCGCGGTCAAGCAGTACATGGATGGAGCGATTGAAAAGGCGCGAACTCAGGAATTCGTGGAGACCATCCTTGGTCGCCGCCGCTACTTGCGGGACATCAATAGCCGCAACATGACCATGCGGGGTTTTGCGGAGCGAAATGCGATCAATGCGCCTCTTCAAGGATCAGCGGCAGACTTGATTAAGGTTGCCATGATTCACGTGCATGACTGGATGAAAAAAGAAAAGCTAAAGTCCAAAATGATCCTTCAAGTACACGATGAATTGGTGTTTGATGCGCATAAGGACGAGGTGGAGCTACTCAAAAAAAACATCCCTGGTTTGATGTCCAATGCCATTCCTCTTCCTGTACCGATCGAGGTGGAAGTCGGCGTGGGCCCGGATTGGTTGCAAGCGCATTAAATAGTGTACGAAGTACCAGGTACAATGTACAAAGTACTTTCAAATCCGTATTTCAAACTATTTCACAAAGCCCACCGCGGCAGGCAGGAGAAGCATAATCTATTTCTACCGTATTTAGCTTTATTATTTCACGATCTTTTTCTTTTGAAATAGAACGCTCATTTAGAAAATAC
>CAZPKI010000029.1:11344-17120 GCA_964587015.1 uncultured Limnohabitans sp. | reverse complement strand
CAGGGCATCGATTCGGGTTTTTCTTCCCTTTTTATGGGGTAAAAACCCCTCAAACACAAATCGATCATTGGGCAAGCCACTAGACACCAAGGCCGGCACAAATGCCGTAGCACCAGGCAGGCACTGTACTTCCAGCCCAGCGGCAAGTACTGCTCGAACTAGCAAAAATCCTGGATCTGAAATCGCCGGAGTCCCTGCATCACTGATTAAGGCAAAAGCCTCCCCCTTTTTCATCCGCTCCACCAACTTTTCCACGGCCTTGTGCTCGTTGAAGCTATGGTAGCTCTGCAAGTTTTTAGAGATCTGCAAGTGCTTCAGCAAGATGCCACTCGTCCGCGTATCCTCTGCAAGGATCACGTCTACAGCTTGAAGCGTGTCAATGGCGCGAAGAGTAATGTCTCGGAGATTGCCAATTGGCGTTGGCACCAAGTACAAGGAAACGGCAGCCTGACTCATCCCAGCAGTTGATCTATGGCCTTCGCCAATTTCCGATCTTTTTCGGTTACCACATTTCCTGCATCATGGGTGGTAAGTGCGATATCTACTCGATTGTAGACATTGAACCAATTCGGATGATGCTGATGGGATTCCGCTAAGAACGCCACACGCGTCATGAAGGCGAAGGCTTCGCTAAAATCTTTAAAAGTAAAGCTTCTTTTAAGCTGGTTTTCTTCTTCTGTCCACATGGTCAATGTCTTTAAAGTGAGATGATGCCTTCGATGGTTGCTGCCCTTTCGTAGAGAGCCAAAATTTGATCCGCATCATCCACCCATTTTTGGATGGTGGTGCTCACGTATTTTCCTCCACTACTAGGCTTTAAGAGTACTTCTTCATTAGGAAAAAGGGCGATAACCTCTGCTTCCTTTCCTATAGGGACGATGAATTTAAAAAGGTATCGGGTAGGGAATGTACTGGAAGATTCCAGCTTTTCCTTGAAGGCAACTTTATCAAAGGTCTGTTCCATGATCAAAAATACGGCTTTATCACAAGATAAAAACACAAAAAAACCCATGTCTTTTCGGACATGGGTTCCTTCTATGAAAATTAAGTTTAAAAGTATTTGTATCGGTAATCCTTCACTTTCGCAAGCTCCTGAAGGGCCATCATGATTTGATAGGTCATTCGCTGCGAAGCTCCTTGTGCCAATTGTGCTTGGTAGGAAGTATAATCTCCAATTGCAGCTGCTGGGGTCAAAGTATTTACTTTAGCAATAAGCAACCCAATATCTTCCTGTACAGGCTTAGTCAACTGCCCTTTTGTTTTTGTTCCAAAGATGGTTCCGATTGCTTTTGGAGCAAATCCAACACCAGGGATTACAGAATCACTCAAGCGCAATCCAGGAACCTCATTGATCGAAGCATCAGGGAAAACAGCCTTCATCTGCTCCAAGGTAGTTTTACCTTTTAATTTCTCTTGGATTAGCGCTGCCTTCTTGTCGTTCATTACCAACTGCTTTACTTGGTCCTTCACATCTTCCAACTTCGCTTCACCCTCTTCCTTCTTGCTCACTAGCGAAGCTACCAAGTAGGAGTTGTTTAGTTCAAACACCGTAGAAACTTCTCCTTCAGATGCCTCACTGAAGGCCCAGATGACCACTTGTCTTGCATCGGTGATGTTGTTGAGATTTCTAGAGGTCGCATCCACATTATTTGCTTGGATGATTCTGTACCCTTTTTCGGTAGCATTTTCGGTAAACTCATCACGGTTTCCGCTTTCTGACACAAAAGCATCTGCATTTCTGAAAGCTTCATTCCGAGTTAAGTCAGATGCCACAAGTTCCAACTCCAATACAGCCAATTTAGTGTAAGCCGTACTCGGTAGTTCGGTCACCTCAATGATGTGAAATCCATATTCTGTTTCTACCAAGTTTGGAAGTAAGCCCTTGGAATTGGCTGCATAGGTTGCATTGGCAAATGCCTCTACGAAGTCAGCCTTTGCAAACCAGCCTAGGTCTCCACCATTTTGAGCAGAGCCATCCTGACCGTATTGTCTTGCAGCATCCGCAAAATTGCCGGAAGCTTTCACTTCAGCAAGAACAGTCTCCGCCTGAGTTTTCACTGCTGCCTTGCCAGCTTCATCCATTCCTTCCGTTCCGAAGAGGATGTGGGAAGCACGCATTTTCGGAGTGCCCTCATACTGATCTGTAATCTTGTAGGAAACATACGAAGAGGTTGCCGTGATAAATGGACCGTAAGTCTCTCCTTTTACAAATTGAGCCACATTGGTGGTCAGGGCTACTGGCAACTGATCGCCAGGAGCAAACACCTGAAATGGCTGCTGCACTTCTGAATTCTTGCTTACAAAAGCGGAATCTTCAGCAGTTGCCTTCAATTCAGCAGTCAAGGCTGTGATTTTAGAAATCACCTCAGCAGAGTCTTCTCCGCTAGGTTGAATGCTGAAGGAAACATATTCTAGGTTGGCAGAATTGCCTACTTTAAACTTCTCTTGGTTTTTGGAAAGGTAGTCTGCAAGCTCAGCATCTTGGATCTTGATGTCGCCATCAGGAATCACATAATATGGCACTAATAAAACGGAAGCATCTGCAATGGTGTTGGCCGACTTGTGCTCCAACTTGGCTTCCGCGGTAGTTGCGTACTCGGTGGTAGCTAGCAAGTTGTCGTATTTCACACGGCTTCTAGCCTGCGCAAATAATTTTTCTTGCTGGGCCCAAGCCGCTTGCTGTGCTGGATCTGCAGTTTCTAAGGATTGTAAAAAAGTGATCAATTGTGTTTTGTCAAACTCACCTGTTTGTGGGTTGACCAATTGAGAACGAAGTTCAGGAACAATATTTTTTCCTTGAACCATGTCAATAAGTTCTTGGCTAGAAATCGTCAAGCCCAACTTCTCATATTCCTCTTCGAATACGCGCTCTACAATCAAGGCTTGCCATGCTTGTTCACGAACAGAAACGAGCTCCGCTTCTGCGGGGATTCTACCTGTACGCTGCTGGAAGGAAGCCTTGTATTCTTCCACTTTCAGTGAAAATTCTTCTAAGGTAATTTCTTCCCCTGCAATCTCCCCGATGATATTCTGGTTGGCATTGAGTAGGGAAGAATTTGGGCTTAACAAATCACCCCCCAAAAGAAATAATATTAACCCGCCAGCAATTACGCCGATTGCGAGACCTGTTCGTTGTCTAATTTGCTTAATTAACGCCATGGTTGTGACTTCGCTTATTTTAAAGTGTCGCAAAATAAGATGTTTCAGGGCGAAATTCAAAATTTCAGCCCCAACAATGTCTAGGCTTAGAAAATATCTGAGTCGCTGATTTTCAGCCGAACAGTTTCAATTCGATGAGCTTGCTTAGACACGATGGTAAAGGTAAACCTTCCATAGGTGATTGTTTCGCCTATATTGGGTAGATTTTCGGTTTGCGAAAGGATAAATCCAGAGAGCGTTTCAAAATCCCCTTCCGGCAATTCCCATCCATATTTCTCCTTGAGATAATCGATCTCTAATCTAGCGCTTAGCAAAAATTCCAGCTCCCCAATCAATTGTTCTGTAAGTGCTTCGTTGTCGTACTCATCATCGATCTCTCCAAAAATCTCTTCAATAATATCTTCCATGGAAACAATTCCACTGGTACCCCCAAATTCATCGACCACCAAAGCAAGGCTTTTTCGCTCTTGGATAAATTGGATAAGGAGTTCATTCGCAAGTGCTGACTCGGGGGCAATGATGATGGGCGTGAGAATATCCTCAATTGTTTTGGGCTTTTTAAACAATTCTAGTTGATGGCAATAGCCAATCACCTCATCTATTGATTCTCGGTAAATCACTACTTTGGAGTGCCCACTTTCTTGGAATACTTTTTTAAGCTCCTCAATCGAGTCGGATACTTCTACCGCCACAATATCTGTTCTGGGAATCATGCACTCGCGTATCCGCACTGTTTTAAATTCAATGGCATTATCAAAAATCTTGGAATCTACCTCTACATTGCCAGCGGTCCTCCGTTGTCCCATTTGATCCTTGATAAAAGAATTAAGGTCTGTAATGGTGAAAACAGGCTTTTCTTCATTGTAATCCAAGCGAAGCACTTGGGTAATAAACCCCTTGGACAAGGCTACGATCAACCAAACGATGGGATACATCACGGAATAAATAATCAAAACCGGCAATGCAAAAAAGTTAAGCATGCGGTTGGGGTCCAACATGAATAGACTTTTGGGCAAAAACTCCCCAGTGATCAATACCAAAAGTGTAGACAAGACGGTTTGAGAAATCAAAATTACCGCCTCATTATTCAAGGATTCGGGAAACAAATTTCGCAGCGCATCATCCAACAAAAAGGCCATAAATGTACCATACAGCACCAGCATGATGGTGTTACCGATCAGCGTAGTCCCGATGAATTGGCCAGGCCTAGCCAAAAATTTGCTAAGCACTTTCCCGCTCCACATCCCTTGCTTTTTTTGAAGCTCAATTTGAAGCTTATTGGCTGAGATGTAGGCGATTTCGATTCCTGAAAAAAACGCTGAAAAAATCAACGAAATCACGACATATATGACATAGTTGTTGTCCATGATTACCGTTTTTTGGTGGGTTTATTACTTTTCACTGGCTTTTTTGGTTGGGATTCGATGATTTCACGGGCCTTATTTCTCCGCAATTGAAACCAGAATAAAAGACCCACTGCAAACATGAATAGGGAGTAAGAAAATCCAATGCCATTGACCATCGTTTGGTGGATGCCCACCACGATAAGTGCAAGGGCTACAGAAAAGATAATCGCATCCAGTAATTTCATAGTCCTTCACCTGGTAAAAGTGTTCTACTGTCTCGCACTTGCTTTAATCTGTAAGTAGAAAAACCATCGTCTGCTTCCATACCCGTCCCATTGAATAGCGTCTGCCGCTCTTGTATCGTCACAAATTTTTCAGTGTATATTTTTCGTTCGGCCTGATTCCAGAACAATTCTTCTGTCTTTAACTGCTGATCTTTGGGTAGGTTTTTTACTTGCACGTTGCCCTCTCCCTTGTAAAGGTTTTGATCTCGAAGAAAAAAACCCTTGTCAGCACGCATGGTGGTCTCCAGCTGGCCCTGCAAATTAAAAAACTGAATCGTGATGCCTTCTGGAAATTCTAAATTTCCATTGGCAAACTCCAGCTGTTTTGCAGCTGTAATCTCAGACCGAAGTACTGCGGAGTCACTGTGGAAAATATGAATGTTTTGGGCAGAATTTACAGGGCCATCATAGGGTGCCAAATCATTTGGGTTTGCCTCCCCATTACAAGAAAAAAAGGCAATGAGTGCAAGAAATGAAAAATAATAAGGAAGTCCACGAATCATCACCTGCAAAGATAATAGGAAAGTTGGAGGGAATGAAAAGAATAAAGGCAGCCCTAGGACTGCCTTTAGTTAAAGCTATGTTAGTAAAATTAGTCTCTTGTAGATAGGGAAACTGTCTCCCCAACCCAACATCCTGTACTTAAGGAAGAGCCCAATTGATACCCTTCAGTAAAGAGTTCTTCCTTGGATGGGAAACGTGCTCTAGCACTGCCCATTCCTTTGGAGTCTCCTGCTTTCTGGTAGGCATTGTATGCCGCGATGAACACTGCGTAATCTTTTGCACGGCTTTCGCCTCCTCTACAATCGTTGTAGGCAGACATGTATAGATCTCCAATCAAGCCAAAGGCAGAAGAAGCCAATTCTGGATCAAGACCTGCTGCCTCACGAGCCGCTGTTCTAGCTGCAGATTTTTTGCCTGCACGTGCATAGATTTTGGCCAATTCCATTTGGGTTTCGCCTTTTTCCTTGTTAGTAGATGCTAGGG
>CAZPKI010000029.1:0-11334 GCA_964587015.1 uncultured Limnohabitans sp. | reverse complement strand
GCTCTGCCTTTTCAAAGTCACCCGCTGACATGTACAGCATCCCTCTTACCTGTGAAGTCTTGAAAGTTGGCGCCTTGGAATCTTTAAACTCTAGGGCAGCCAAGAAAGCTTTCGTGGAGATACACTTGTATTGTAAGGAATAGGTGAAAATCTGCTCAGCAAGCTCCTCGTTAGTTGGATCAGCAGCAAGCTTTGCCCCCAATTTGTTTTCAATAAAGTCACAATCAATCAACTTCATCTTTACCAAAAGATTCTCAAGCGTAGCTTTGGAGTCTGTTACGTCCTTACCAGTTGCCGCAGCAGCATCCAATATCTTGTTTGACTTGTCGAAAATAGACAATACTTGCTCAGGCGCATATGCCTGATTTAACGTATAGTTCTTCTCCACCAAGTCAAAATACATGGGAACAAACTGGAAATTGATCGTTCCTTTCAAGGCTAGGGTTTTCTCAAAATCTGCAACTACAGCAGGAATCTTGGCCTTGTCAGCTCTGAAAAACAAGTAGCCATAGTAAGCTTTGGTCTCAATCCACTTTACAGGGTTGTTGTACAATTCCCCTCTTTTGTCGTAGAGCGCCATCACGCTGTCTTGATATACTCGTTTTTGTGCTGCATCGGTAGTTTTGTCCGCCGCACCTTTGTACACAGTTACTCCTTGAATGTAAATGGATTCATTCAAGTTTGGCACATTCACCAAAAGCCAGCTCAAAGGCTTTGTTGCCTCTACAAATTGCTCTGCCTTCATGTAGTCAAAATAGGCGGCATTGTACTCTCTAGCCTTTGCTTCCTGAGCAGGATCTGCAGGCCAGTTCCAGCCATCTTGCGCGTGGGATATTCCAGCAAGGAGCATGGCTCCGAGGACAAGAAAGGTTGATTTAATTTTCATAATCGTCTAGGTTTAATCAGTTGTTGACTCCAGGTGAATCCCTTTCCAGGGTTTATTGTTTATATTTTATTCGAAAACTCGCTTGTAGAACCAGCTATTATCATTAAGCGAGAAGCCTAGGGTGAAATTAAAATAGGCCTCACGAATCAATCCATTATCTGATGTACCTCTTCTTCCAACTTTCATCGCCATGTTAACCAATGAGAGGTTGTTTACAGGAATAGATGTACCAAAGTTGATGCCAAAATCATTGATCGTGGTCTCGTTGATAAAATAAGGTGTGCGCATCAATTCCAGTCCCATTCGGTAGGTAGCACGATTCAATAAATTGTCAAAATCCGTGAAATCAGGCACTATCTGAAATCCAAGCCCCACTTTTTGGGCTGCTTGCAGGCTTAAGGGCTCACCAAAAAAGTTTCTATACTTCGAGAAATCTTGATATTGCCCCTCTAAGCCAATCACGAATTTATTATTTTTTTCATAGCTCAACCCAAACCCGTAGCGACTTGGAAGATAAATAGCTCCCTTTTCATTGTTGGCAATCAGATCACCATCGGTCTTCGGGCTGCTAGCTTGGCCAATCGGAGCTAGTTTTGCAAACGCTGTTCCATTAACGTCCCCAAAAGTCTGATAAATGGCTCCTAGATGAAGGTTACTTTTTTCAGAAATCTTAAAAAAGTAATGCGCTCCCAACTTTAAAGCTACATCGGAGACAGAAATTCGTTCGTAATATTCAGAAGCTCTCCCCACTTCCACATCGTTTTGATTAAAAATCAAAAGCTGATTGGAACGGATAGAAGATCCAAAAAGATAGGATCCATGCACCCCAATACTCAGATTTTTGGCAAGCAAGTAGCCGAAATTCACATAGGCCTCCGAGATTCCACCATCCCCTTCTAGGTTATTGTTCGCCCTTAAATCCGAATTATTCACTGGGCTGTCTACTTTCAATCGGTAATTGATACTTGAAATTTGCCCAAGACCCATTCCAGCAGTGAGCTTGCCAGACTGCAATGGTAGCGAAAGCGCGACATAGGAAAGTCCTCCTCCATCCACCAATGAGTTTTCGGTGGCATTGGATACTGCTATGCGTTTGTAATTGAGAGAAGCTTGAAAATTAAAAATGGTATTTCGCGTAGAAAGGGCAGGATTGACAACATTGGCTCCCCAGCCTGTACCAAAACTGATGCCCATACCACCCATGCCTTGGTTTTGAACTTGGCCAGCATAGTTAAATTCACCAATGCCCAAGGCACTGTAGGTTGAGGAACTATTTTGACCGAAGCCTTCTGAAATTAGTAAGAGGGTGCTTAGCACGCCCAAGGCAAGTTTACGCAACATGGTGGTTTAGAATACAATTTAGCTCAAGGAGAACTAAATTTTGGACTACAAATATGTGGTCTTTTACTAATGATTCAAAAGATTCTGCGTCATCCCCACAGATATTAACTACATATTTCAGGAAAATTAACGCGGTAGGCATCAAAAATTCCCGCCAACCCTAAGCTGCGCATTCAAGCTTGCATCCGACGAAGGGCCGAAGATTGGATGAATTTGGCAATCTGGATGACTTCCAGAACCGTCAAACCCAAGATTCGAATTTTCATTTAGCAGGTAAATTAGGAATGAATAAAAACCCGACATTTAGGGTACTAATCAAATTTCTGATTCGATTCAGATCTAACTTAATTAAGCCATGCACGCAGAACGCTATACCTTGATTGGACTCATGTCGGGCACCTCCGGAGACGGATTGGACCTGGCCCATTGCCATTTTGAGCACCATAAGGGCATGTGGAGCTATGAAATCATCCAAGCAGAAACGCGTCCTTTTCCGGTGGAACTGGGCCAAGCCTTGGCTTCTAGTCACCTCCTTTCAGGTTTAGACCTCGCTTTACTGGATGTGAACTTTGGGAGATGGATGGGAGAGCAAGTGAAAAATTTCTGTCTCGAAAACCAGGTTAAGCCCATGGCTGTGTCCTCCCATGGACATACTGTTTTCCACCAACCTGAAAAAAGGCTCAGCCTGCAGATTGGGAATGGCTGGGCTTTGCACCAAGCTTCTGGAGAAAGGGTGCTCGCTGACTTTCGGATGCTTGACGTGCAGCTTGGAGGTCAGGGCGCTCCCCTAGTGCCCATTGGAGATCGTCTTCTTTTCCCACAGCTTGATTTTTGCATCAACTTGGGTGGAATCTCCAACCTTTCCCTAGAAAAAAATGGGCAGCGAATTGCCTTTGATTGCAGTCCCTTCAACCTTTTGCTCAATCGAGAGGCTATGAAGCTTGGAAGCTCATTTGACCAAGATGGCGCCTGGGCAAGAGCAGGAAATCTAAATCAGGCCCTTCTCGAAGAATTAAATGACCTCCCTTTTTATGCGGTATCGGGGGCAAAATCGCTAGGCCGTGAATCGATCGATCAGATCTTCATCCCCCTGTTGGATCAAAGCGGGCTTTCGCCCAAAGATCTTTTGTGCACCTTGGTGGAGCATTTTGCCATCCAAATCGCTGCATTGATCCAAACCCATGCCACAAAGGCTACTCCAAGCGTGTTGCTTACGGGAGGCGGAGCCTACAACCGCTACTTTGTGGAGCGATTGGACCATCACCTGAATCAACAATGGATTCAAGTAAAAGCCAGTAAGGAACTTATTGAATTTAAAGAGGCCCTGATTTTTGCCTTTCTTGGGGTGCTAAAACTCCGCGGAGAGGCGAATGCGCTGGCTTCGGTGACTGGAGCAAGTCGTGATTCTTCGGGAGCTGTCGTTTATGGGTAAAAGTTAGACTTAGGTCTTAAAAGTCAGGAGAGACTGGAAAATATTTATCTATTTTTGGGCTGAATTATAAACCCAAAGAACAATGCTTGACTTACTCAAAAAATTTGAGAATAAATCCCCTGAAATCGTTTTTGAATGGAGAGATTCTGAAACAGAAGCTGAGGGATGGGTGGTGATCAACTCCCTACGCGGGGGAGCTGCTGGGGGAGGTACCCGCATGCGCAAAGGCTTGGACAAACGCGAAGTGGAGTCTCTAGCCAAAACCATGGAAGTAAAGTTTACGGTTTCTGGCCCTGCCATTGGAGGTGCCAAATCAGGAATCAATTTT
Organism: uncultured Limnohabitans sp.; assembly: GCA_964587015.1. Classification (GTDB taxonomy): domain Bacteria; phylum Bacteroidota; class Bacteroidia; order Cytophagales; family Cyclobacteriaceae; genus Algoriphagus. The sequence goes on along the minus strand of CAZPKI010000029.1, from coordinate 7,347 downwards.
GACCCAGCAGATCCTCGCAAAGAAGGGGTGCTCGAACGCTGGTACAAGGCAGTCATGCCACTTCTCAAAAACTACTATGGAACTGGCGGGGATCTGAATGTGGATGAAATCCACGAAGTGATCCCCATTACCGAATCTTATGGCCTTTGGCATCCCCAAGAAGGAATTGTGAATGGCCATTTTCAAGCGAATGAACCACAAAAAATCAGGAAAATTGGCCAATTAAGGCAGGGTGTTTCCAAGGTATTGGAAGACCCAAACTTTACCCCAAATGGAGCCAAGAAATATACCGTTGCCGACATGATTACGGGTTATGGCGTCGCAGAAGCAGTGAAGCACTACTACTCCTTATGGGGAGGTGAGCTAAAGGGAAAGCGGGCGGTGATCCAAGGCTGGGGAAATGTAGGCGCTGCTGTTGCTTGCTTTTTGGCAGTGGAAGGGGTTCGCATCGTTGGCATCATTGATCGCGCAGGTGGACTCATTCGGGAGGAAGGCTTCAACCTAGATGAAATTCGCGAGCTCTTTTTGAAGCGCGAGGGAAACCAATTGATTGCCGCCAACTTGCTTCCTTTTGAAGAAGTGAATCAGAAAATTTGGGATTTGAAAAGTGAGATTTTTATCCCAGCAGCAGCCTCACGCCTCCTTACCCAAAATCAGGTGGAGCGCATGGTTGCGGCCGGGCTAGAGGTCATCTCCTGCGGCGCAAATGTTCCTTTTGCAGATCCAGAAATTTTTGTTGGTCCTACGGGGCTGTGGGCAGATGAGCATGTGGCGCTTATTCCTGACTTCATCGCCAACTGTGGCATGGCTCGGGTATTTGCTTACTTAATGAGTGATGGTGCTGAAGTCACCGACCAAGCGATTTTTACGGACGTGAGTCGTACCATCTTGAAAGCACTTCAGCGGTCACATGCCCAAAATCAAGGGAGAACAAAACTATCCCAAACTTCCTACGAAATAGCTTTAGCGCAGCTCATGTAAAAAAGTAACAGAAAAATAACGAGGTCAAATATTTTGGACTTGGGTACATAAGTAAACGGTTTTTTTCGCTTTTCTAAATCAAAATTCACGAGCAAAGAAGGTTTTTGAGTCAATTTCTTCTCCTCAGGTTAGGAATTTTAGGATAAAGGGACTAGAATCGCTTATTAGAATGAATCAAACCAAAGATTAAACCAATTCGTCACCAAAAAACCCAGAAAAATGGAGTTATTAATCATTATCATCTTTGTGGTCGGCTACTTTGCCATCGCGCTAGAGCACCCCATCAAGATCAACAAAACTGCTTCCGCCTTACTGACTGCGGTAATTTGTTGGACCATTTTTACTGTTTCAGGAGCTACTGAAACGCAATTAAGCAGCCAAAAATATTTGGATTTTATCCATGAATTGGGTGAAAAAGCAGCCTTACTAAGTGCTGGCGAACTTCACTTGGAATTTGTAGAAGAGCAATTGGGGCACCACCTCAACGAGATCGCACAAATCCTCTTCTTCCTGATGGGGGCCATGACGATTGTGGAATTGGTAGATGCGCACCATGGATTCAAATTCATCACCGACCGCATCAAAACCAAAAACCCAATTGTATTGCTATGGGTAGTTTGTTTTGTGGCATTTTTCCTCTCTGCAGTTCTGGATAATTTGACTACCACCATTGTGATGGTCTCCTTGATACGAAAATTGATTCCTGACAAGGAAATGCGTCTCTTCTTTGCAGGGATGATTGTCATCGCTGCCAATGCAGGTGGAGCCTGGTCTCCAATCGGTGACGTGACCACCACCATGCTTTGGATCGGCGGACAGATTTCTGCTTCCTCCATCATGCAAAGTCTACTTATCCCGAGTATCGTCTGTGCCGTAGTTCCGTTGCTATACCTCACTTTTACTTTGAAGGGTACACTAGGGGAATTTAAAGACTCAGGTAAATCTGAAAAAACTGCTGGCAGCGGTAACCTGATGCTGGCAATTGGTGTAGGCGCATTGATTTCTGTTCCCATCTTTAAGACCGTGACCCACCTCCCTCCATACATGGGCATGCTACTAGGATTAGGTGTGCTATGGGTAGTATCTGAATTGATCAATCCAGACTTGGATGAAGCCGAACGCAAAAACTATACGGCGGGTCATGCCTTGACAAAAATCGACTTGCCTAGCGTCTTGTTCTTCTTGGGCATCTTGCTTGCAGTAGGCTCCCTACAGTCCATGGGTACACTTGCCAACTTTGCTAGTTACCTCAATACCGCCATTGGTGACAACCGAATCATCATTACCTTAATTGGAGTTCTGTCGGCTATTGTAGACAACGTGCCTTTGGTAGCTGCCAGCATGGGGATGTACAGCTTGGAAGCCTATCCAATGGATGACTTTATCTGGACCTATTTGGCCTATTGTGCCGGTACGGGAGGAAGTATCCTAATCATTGGATCTGCTGCAGGTGTCGCTGCCATGGGTATGGAAAATATCGAATTTGGCTGGTACTTGAAGCGTATTTCTTTACTTGCTGCTTTGGGTTACTTCGCTGGTGCAGGTGTCTACTTGCTGATGACTCAGCTGTAAGCTTCGCAATCAATTCATTCAAAAAAGGGAGGTTAGTCAGCTAGCCTCCCTTTTTTTATTTCCCTACCACTTCCAGATTCCGAAAACAGGTCTCGAGGTGATCATTGACCAAACCTGTGGCCTGCATATGGGCATAGAGCACTGTGCTCCCCAAAAATTTGAATCCCCGCTTCTTCATGTCTTTGGCTAGGCGATCCGACTCAGGAGAGGTGGCGGGATAAGAATCTCCTGGAGAGATCTTATTTTGAATCGGCTGCCCTCCAACAAAGGACCAGATGTAGGCAGTGAAGGTGCCAAACTCCGCTTGTATCTCCTGAAAGCGTTGCGCATTGTTGATTGCTGCACGAATCTTCAATGCATTCCGCACGATGCCTTTATCTTGAAGCAATTCGTCCACATAAGATTCGGGGAATTGGGCTACTTGCAGGTAGTCAAAGTCTGCAAAAGCCCTTCGGTAGCCTTCCCGTTTTTTGAGAATAGTCGCCCAGCTCAAGCCTGCCTGTGCACTTTCCAATACCAAAAATTCAAAGTGTGTTCGGTCCTCATAAACTGGTACTCCCCACTCCTGATCGTGGTACGCAATGTATTCTGGGAAGCCCAAGCACCAGGGGCAACGTGATTTTTGCAAAACATCCATAGTCCAAACCTCTATAATTTAGACACAACAAGCAAGTTGAAACGGTACTTCGATCCGGTATCTAATTGCACTTAAAAAAAGGAAGTTACGCTGGGCTATTCCAAATGCTCCAAGCCGCTTCAGCCTGCAGCTCGAGCATGTCTTGGCCATTTTTGGAGGCTCCACCTCTAGCGATGCATTCTTGCATCAGCCGAGTGATTGGAGGATTGTACACCAAATCATACACTCGATGTACCGAATGGAGCTGCTCAAGGGGGATATTTGGCATGTCCTCCACCTGAGGATAAGTACCTACTGGGCTAGTGTTGATGATCAAGGGATGGGAGGCAAGCCAGTGAGGCTGCTCCTTGAGTTCCGCATAGGTAAGCTGCCCCTCCTGCTTACTTCTAGAGACAATGCGAAAGGAAACGCCTAAGTCTCGAAGGGCTTGCTGCACTGCCTTGGAAGCTCCACCAGTACCCAAAACAAGGGCATTTGGAATCTCGCTGCCTAGCCAGGATTTTAGGGATTGCTTAAATCCCAAGTAATCCGTGTTGAAGCCGATCTTTTTCCCATCGCGGATTCGGATGCAATTCACTGCGCCAATTTGTGCACATGCAGGGTCCAAGCCATCTAGAAAGGGAATTACTTGTTCCTTGTAAGGTATAGTTACCGAAAGTCCTTCCAGGCTAGGCTCGCTAGCAAAGAGCTGGGGAAATTCTTGAATGCGCGCTATTGGGTAAAGCTCAAATTGGCATCCCTGAATTCCTTCACGACTAAACTTTTCCGTAAAATACTTCTTGGAAAAGGAGTGCCCAAGGGGAAAGCCGATTAATCCAAATTTTCTCATCCTTGCTGCAATTTACTTGCGAGCCATTCGATAAAAATAACGAGGCCAATCCCAAAAAGGAATGCCCCAATTGCCCATTCTACTTGAGGCAACGCTCCCACTTGCTCAGCGAAGGTGCTCGGAAGAATATTTTCTGAGAGGAAGGGGACTTCTTTGCCGCTTGAGGAAGTTCGCCAAGAAGTGACCAACTTCCAAGGCCATAGCTCGTTGACAGAACCCAACATAAAACCAGAGAGTAGGCCGATGGTGGCCGTGTGGAATTTGCGAAGCAAGTAGGACACTACTCTGCTAAACGTAAGAATACCGACCAGACAGCCTGAGGCAAAAAGGGCAAGTGTCAAAATATCCCGATCCAATACAGCCTGAAGGATCCGCTCGTATTGACCTAGAATCAACAGGATAAAGCTCCCACTGATCCCGGGTAAAATCATCGCACATATAGCAATCGCCCCTGCCACAAACGTAAACCAATAGTCGTCAGGCGTGGTGGTTGGCGGCAAATTGGTCACCCACCACGCAAAGGCTGTCCCGGCAGCAATTGCCAAAACAACACCCACGTTCCATTTCTTTATTTCCTTCAAAATCAGAAAGGAAGAGATCAAAATCAATCCACAGAAAAAGGACCACAGTGGAATGGGATGCTCCTCCATCAAGAAGGTAATCACCCGTGATAGCGCAAAAATACTAGTCAAAATCCCCAGCACTAAGCTGAGCAAGAAATTGCCATTGACACGGGCATAGAATTCCTTGATTCGGAAGGATTTCAGCAACAACAAGTTGTCCAAATTAAAGGAATTGATGCTATCCAAGAGCTCCTGATAGATACCTGCAATGAGTGCAATGGATCCTCCAGAAACGCCCGGAACAATATCTGCAGCTCCCATGGCTATACCTTTGAGGTAGGTTAAGCCGTATTTTTTAACTGTATCCATACTGAAAAAGAAAGGCTGAAAGAAACCTCTTTCAGCCAAATTAATTACAATTTGATTTCTCCTAAAAAGTGATCAAAGGTGTCTCCACGAAGGCCCAATCGAATGGTCTCCAAGGGAATTACTTCAGCAGGGCTGATGTTGCCCAAGTTCACATTGGCTCCGAGCAACTTGATAAACCATACTTGCTGAGACTTTTGAGGTGCTTCCCAGATGATTTTTTCTTCGGGAACTTGAGTTAAAATTTCCTCTACAAGACCTTGACGTACTTCTCCAGAATCTCGGAAGAGGCCCACATTTCCTCCTTCACGGGCTTCGCCAATTACTTTCCATGCTCCTGCACTTAGTTCGGTTTGCATTTGCTCGATCCACTTGTAGGGAGGTATGATTTTCGCAGCATCTTTGGACCCTACTTCAGAAAGCACCGTTACCTGCTTGGAAAGGGTCTGAATGTATTCACACTTTTTATCGTGATTGAGGGAGATGGACCCGTCGGACACTTCCGCATAGCGGAGGCCAAAGGTATCGAGTACTTTACGGTAATCGTCAAATTGGCCTCGAACGATAAAGGCTTCAAAAAGCGTGCCCCCAAAGTAAACAGGAATTCCAGCGGACTGATAGACTGCAATTTTTTCTTTTAAGTGCTTGGTCACATAAGATGTGGCCCATCCAAATTTTACAATGTCTACGTAATCCGCACAGCTGTCTACAAAATCTTCTGTTTCGCGTAAGCTAAGGCCCTTGTCCATAGCCATGGTAAATCCAGTGTTACGAGGCTTTTCAGTCCGTACAGGGAGATTCTTCAGCACGTAATTCATTTGCTAGGTTTTAAGGTGTTGAGCTGGGATTTTGATCCCGAAACTGGGCAATGATTTTGTATACCGCCTTTTGTTTTATCAATTCTGGCATCAACTCATACAGCAATACATGCCTGTCAAAGTCCAAAGTTAATGCATTTTCTAAATAAGTGAAGGCTTCCTTGTATTTCCCAGTTTTGATGAGGTAGACTACCAGGCGGTAGTAAAGCTCGGCTTCCTCAGGTAATTCTTCAATTCCTTCGCGGATCACATCGATGGCCTCCTCAAATCTATTTTGCTCAAAATAAATAATGGATAAGTTGACATAGGCCTCCATGATTCCAGGCTCCAAATTGATGGCCTCCTCATAGGCGTCAGAACTGGCCTGCATGTTACCCAAGTTGAACTCCGCATCTGCCAACCCAACCCAATAGTTTGCATTGTCCTTGTTGAGGTGGATGGATTTCTTGAAATAGTGGATGGCCTCAAAATACTTTTCTTTCTTCAACATGCACATCCCAAGCCCAAACCAAGCATCATCGTACTCCTCATCCAACTTGGCCGACTTTTTAAAGTAGGTAAATGCCTCATCTATCTTACCCAGCTTTTCGTAGGCCGCGCCCATGTAGCAGCAATTCTCCGCATTGGCACCCTCACAGTTGATGGTATTTTGGTACGCTTCCAAGGCTCCTTCAAAATTGAGAGTATTCATCAGTGAATTCCCCATGTTGAAATGTGCCGAAGCAAAGGCATCGTCGATCAATAAAGCATATTCGTAAGCCTTTATTGCATCCTCAAATCTCCCCAAGCGATTGTATACCACTCCCAGATTGTACCAAGCACCCGCAGAATAAGGATCTTGATCGATAAATTCTTGGTAAAAGTCCAAAATCTCATCAAAGGACCCCTCCTCTTCGGTAATCATGGCTAGCTGAAAAAGCGCATCCTCGTGATTGATTCGTTTTTTGACGGCCTCCTTGAAGTAAAAACTTGCTTTGGTGTTGTCTCCTTTGGCACGAAAAAGATTGCCTAAAGAGTAAAACACCTCTGCCTTATCCTCTGCCATGGGCAGGTAATTTTCCAATAAGTCTATGCCTTCTTGAAAGTTGCCCGCTAGAATCTGAGCATTGGCCAAGGCCAAAACGATATCCTCGTTGTTTGGGGAAAGATTGTTGAGCTGCTCCAAAATCTCCAAGCCTTCATCCAGTTCATCGTTAAAAATAAGGCATTGCGCTTTCTGAAGACGAATTTCTACAGAGAAAGGAAATTTCTCCAATGCATATTCTGAGGCACGAAGCGCCTTTAAGAATTTTTGTTGATCAAAGTAAAATCGGATGATATCCTCCAATTCCTCTTCTTCGAAATACAGGTCCATGTTGGACTTCAGTGAATCTTCAAATCGCTCGACGAGCTTTTTGTCTTCTTCCCAGTCGTGGTCGTGATCTCCGGTCATTCGGTAGTGCTAAGATTCATTTAAGTTACCAAATTTTTGGTTTTTTGAAAATTCAAATGTGATTTTTTCGTGATTTTAAAATCATCTGTAGATGAATTTTTATTTAACCCTTATGCTCCTCAACGCTGAAGACAGAAAATAAGTTTTAT
>CAZPKI010000028.1:3357-17129 GCA_964587015.1 uncultured Limnohabitans sp. | reverse complement strand
GCTTAGCCCTGTTGAAATACGTACTTATCGGTACTGTTTTTGGAATGATATTCGTGAAAGCGGAGATTATATCTTGGTTTAGGATTCAAGAGATGTTTCGCTTGCAGTCCTTCCACATGTACGGCGTGATTGGATCAGCCATAGTTACTGGCATCCTTTCTATTCAGCTTATCAAGCGATTCAATATCAAAACCATGCACGGTGAAACCATCTTGATCCCTACCAAAGTCTTTAAAAAAGGGCAGGTTATCGGTGGATTTATCTTTGGACTTGGCTGGGCCATCACTGGCGCCTGCCCAGGACCGCTTTTCGCTCAGATCGGAAGTGGCTATACGGTTATCTTGGTAACCTTGGTAGCAGCCTTGGCGGGAACCTGGGTATATGGAAGGTTTGAAAAATATTTCCCCAATTGATTCGATTCTCGAATAAAAAATAAATTCTTTTTTAAAAGTGTCGCCTTGACTAATGGGCGGCACTTTTTAGTTAAAGACCTTTTTGACGATAAATCGGATAAAAACAATGATGGTGAAGACGATGCTACCTACAATGACAAATTCCATGGACTTTAGATTTCTACTTTAACTCCTAGATCCCAAGAATAGTTTGTGCTGTCGATGGAATTGGTATCGCTTTCCCTTGCTTTCTGCTTACCTTTGACCTGTTTTGTAGTCACCTTCACTCATGAATTACCTTTCCCAACGCAGGGTTGCTCTAGGAGCACTTTTTTTCTTTATGGGAATTTGCTTTGCCAGCTGGGCTGCACGCATCCCGGACATTCAAAGTAAGTTCCAACTCTCTGAAGGGCAGCTTGGCACGCTTTTGCTCTGTTTGCCCGTAGGTTCCATGCTTGGGTTACCCATCGCAGGTTGGTCGGTACATCGCTACGGTAGCCGCAGCGTGATCTTAATTTGTAGTTTTGCCTACGCATTCACCCTCCCCTTGATCGGTTTGGCCCCGAGTATTTGGACTATCGCGCCAGTCTTGATGGGTTTTGGTGTGCTGGGCAACATCATGAACATTTCCTTGAATACTCAAGCTCTGGGCTTGGAAAATCAGTTTGGGAAAAGCATTCTCGCCTCCTTCCATGGTATCTGGAGCATGGCTGGATTTACCGGTGCAGGGGTAGGTGCAGGCATGATTTTCCTTAACTTTTCTCCAGCAGCGCACTACCTTGTGGTGGCTTTGCTATCTGCAGCAATGATTTTGTTGTCACAAAAATTTGTCCTCAACGACAAGCCCGCACCAGGTGAGGAGGGTGGACTCGTGTTGCGAAAGCCAGATGCCTTGCTTCTTCGGATAGGTGTAATTTCCTTTTTGGGGATGATGGCTGAGGGCTGTATGTTTGATTGGTCGGGCGTTTATTTCAAAAAAATCGTAGAAGCAGAGCCTCAATACGTTTCATTGGGCTACGTATGCTTTATGGGGGCTATGGCCTCCGGGAGATTTGTAACCGATAAGGCAAGCAATCGATTCGGCAAGGTTCCTGTACTTCAGGTAAGTGGATTGCTCATATTCTTTGGTCTACTGCTGTCGGTGGGATTTCCCAATCTGTTCACGGCAGCTATTGGCTTTTTGATGGTAGGTGCTGGCGTTGCCTCTATTGTTCCCGTTTCCTACGGTATTGCAGGCCGATCCAAACTGTATTCGCCTAGTGTAGCCCTAGCCCTAGTGTCCACGATTTCCTTCTTTGGCTTTTTGGTAGGCCCGCCGCTCATTGGTTTTGTAGCCGAATTATTTGACTTAAAAGTTTCTTTCGCACTAATTGGGATTAACGGATTGGGTATTCTATTGCTCACGACCTTTAGCAAAAATATCTTTCATGCGCAAGAAAATGAAGTAGGAGCATGAGTTTACCTGAAAACTTTCAGTTTGAAAAGGTATTCGAAGTAGGAGCCTATCAAGTGCATCCACATGGAGACATGCGCCTCTCCTGTTTGGCAGATTTATTTCAAGAGATTGCTTGGAAGCATGCTGATTCTGAAGGTTTTGGAAGGTCTTTATTGGAGCAACAGTTAATGTGGGCGCTTTCAAGAATCGAAATTAAGGTAAACCAATTTCCTCGTTGGGGAGATCGCCTTCGACTATTCACTGGAGGCAGAGGACAGGCTGGTGCTTTTGCTTTTCGAGAGTTTATGGTTTGGAATGAGCAGGAGGAAGTGGTAGCACGTGCGATGTCTTCTTGGTTATTGGTGCATATTGAGAAAAAGAGGATCCTCAAGCCCGAATCTGTATTGCCCAGCGCCCTTTTCAATCCTCAGGAGGCTCCAAGCTGGCAACCCATCAAGTTGGAGCCTTCAGGCCCACTACAGGATACGAGTTTGATTCAGGTGCAGCATTCGGATTTGGACCTTTACAATCATGTCAACCATACAAGCTACATCCGATGGATAGAAAATATAGTAGCAGATCGTGGCCTTTTCCCCTCCATTCTTTCAGTCAATTATTTATCCGAGTGCAAAGCTTCGGATGAGGTTAGCATCATTCTGCTTGGTGCCGATTCCTCGCCATATATTCAAGGCAGGGTGGAGGGGAAATTAGTCTTTGAAGCTCAGGTTAAATTCGAATAGGGTTTCTTGAAGTATTTAGTTTCAGGATAAAAATCGCTTGAAAAATATTGATAGAGCCGTTGAAGCTGGGTAATTGTCAGTCGGCGATCGTCTTTCAGTATCTTTTTTGGTTCTAAATGAGAGTGTAGCGGATAAACTCCTTATTTTTTTTAATTTGTATTCAATTGAGTGACTGGAGTCACAGGAAGTAAAGAGGTCTATTTTACAACTTTGTACATTCCCCCAAATAATCTGAATTTGATGATGCAGCACTTTGTTAAGTTAATATCACTTCTAGTTGCTCTTTTAGGTCTCGCTATGTCCTTAGTGGCAGTGGTTGGATTGCTGCTTGTTCTTTCTTTTGCAGGCGTGTCATTGCCAAGTCTTACGCTAGCGGAGGAGGAGGCGCCTGTAGCTGAAGTTAAAATCCCTGAAATAAAAGCCTTGGCGGATCCTACTACACTTTGGAAAGCACCAGATTTAGCATCGATGGATCAAGAGTCTAATGCTGAAGAATTGCATTATGGAAAGGAATTAATAGCGAATACTGCAGAATATTTGGGACCTAAAGGCAAGGTAAAAGCCATTTCAAATGGGATGAACTGCCAAAATTGCCATTTGCAAGCGGGAACAGCTCCTTTTGGGAACAATTATAGTGCTGTAGCTGCCACCTATCCAAAATTCAGAGCTAGGTCTGGAACCGAAGAGGACATTCAAAAGCGGATAAACGATTGTTTTGAACGCAGTCTCAACGGAAAGCCATTGGCTAGTGATTCCAAAGAGATGAAAGCGATGGTTGCCTACATCAATTGGGTAGGGAAAGATGTACCGAAAGGAGAGGTGCCTGCAGGTTCCGGGATTTACGAAGTGCCGCTTTTAGATCGTGCAGCAGACCCAAATAAAGGTAAACTGGTATATACTAACCAATGTGCAAGTTGCCATCAGACTGATGGAAAAGGCATGGCCAAGCCAGATGGTACCGGCTATGTGTATCCGCCACTTTGGGGAGAAGCGAGTTACAATCATGGAGCAGGGCTTTATCGCCTCTCTCGGTTTGCAGGCTATGTAAAAGCAAACATGCCATTGGGCGCGACATTCGAGCAGCCTATCTTGAGCGATGAGGAATCCTGGGATCTTGCCGCCTATGTCAATAGCATGGAACGACCAACGAAAGACCTTTCACAGGATTGGCCAGATATTTCAAAAAAGCCCATGGATCATCCCTTTGGTCCATTCACTGACGGATTTTCAGAGGAGGAACACAAATTCGGACCCTTCAAACCCATAAAAGCAGCAAAATCAAGCAGTAAGTGAGGTTTTTAAGTTTTTTCACTTTCCTTCTTCTGATTGTCCTTCATTTCAATTTAGTTCAAGCTCAGGTTCCTGAAACGGAGAAAAAAGTTGTGTTTGAGCCTGAATTAAGCCTTCGGAGCTTCTGGATGAATACCTCCTACACCAATGAAGCGCTCCGATCTGACCATGCACTAGGGTTAACTTCCTTGATTGGGGGAAAAATAATTGCCTCTAAAAAATGGGAATTTCAAGCAGGATACCGGGTATTCGCCAATGCTCTCAGTTCGGATTTTTGGGTGCCCGATCCTGTTACCGGCCAAGCAAACCGCTATGAATCAGGCTTATTTAATCTATTGGATCCACAAGACCTGTTCTTTGGGAGATTGGAACTCCTTTCCCTTGCGTATACTCATTCGAAGTTTGGTGTAAAAGTAGGCAAAATGGGAATTCAGTCCGATTGGGTGAATGCGCAGGATGGTCGGCTATCGCCAACAGTAGTGGAAGGAGTTCATGCCTGGTTTGTGCCGGCGGCGAATTGGAAGGTAAGTGGATGGGCCATCAACAGGTTGAATGTCAGGGGAAGTAAAGATTGGCTTTCGGTAGGAGAGACCATCGGGTTATTTCCGCAAGGAAGAAGCCCCATTGGTAAACCAGCGGCTTACCTTGGAAATACGACGAGTTCTTGGTTGGGTATTTTGGAATTCGAGGGAAAGTTGAAAGGAGGGAGGAGCCTTCGTTTTTCAAAAACCTATGCAGCAAATGTATTTGCCACCTATTGGGCTACTTATGAAAAGACAACCAAAAAAAGCCTAGGAACATGGACATCTGGGATTCAAGCCGGGATGCAGCATGGACTAGGGGATGGGGGCAATGTAGATTCCCAAAAGCAGTACAAAAATCCTAGTGATTTGAATTTTGCAGTTTCAGCGAAGCTAAACCTGAAAAAAGGGCCTTGGGAAACGCAATTGAGTGCAACCCAGGTGGGAGGAAAAGGCAGGTGGCTAAGTCCTCGGGAGTGGGGGAAGGATGCCTGGTATACCTTTATTCCTAGAGAGCGAAACGAGGGGTTTGAAACTGTGACTGCGGCAGTAGGATACCTTTCCTATCGTTTTGAGGAGGTTGGGATACAAGTTTACACCTTTGCAGGAATTCATATTTTACCAGATCCGCAAGTCGCCGCTGCCAATAAGTACAATTTCCCAAGTTACCGGCAGCATAATTTGGGGTTGCGGTATATTCCCAAAAATCTAAAAAATCTAGATTTTCAGTTGATTTTTATGTTGAAAGAACCATTGACCAATCAAAAACTTTCGACAGTACAGCAGTACAATAAAGTGGACCTGTTGCATTTCAATGCGTTAATTAATTGGAAATTGGTCAAAGACTAATCCCCCATAAAACGGCTAATTCCCTCATTTATTAGGAATTCTCATTTAATAGGGCCACATTTGTTTATCGAGGAAATGTCTTCGGTACTTGTCACCAAGTTTAGCATCGGCGATTCACCTGCCCCAAGTAGCAAATCAAGAGTTCTCCAACACAGGTTTTACTTCTTTTTCTTCTACTTTTTTAATTCAACAGAAGACATTCTTTTTGAGTTAAAACCTGCAGTTAACATCCTTTAGAGAACCAAGATTTACTAGTTTCACCCAAACTACCTTATTATTAAGACCATTCGATTTTCTGATTCAGCTCTGTCTGAATTTTCAACCACACTTAGAAGCAGAGTCAATGCACATTTCACTTCCACCCAGCAAACTAAGTTTGCCAACAAGGAAATGATCTTCAAGACCTTTGTTATGTTGTGCTTGTATTTTGTGCCGATTGTTCTCGTAACTACGGGAGCAGTGGATCAGACTTGGCAATTGTTTGCTTGCTATGTAGCAAGTGGATTGGGAATGGCTGGCATAGGGATGGGAATTATGCACGATGCCATCCATGGCACCTATTCGCAAAACCCTAAAATCAACAAGTTGCTTGGTTACACACTCAATCTAGTTGGTGCCAATGCGACGGTTTGGAGAGTACAACATAACGTACTTCACCATTCCTACACCAACATTCCTGAAGGAGACGATGACATCAATGCTCCTTTTTTCCTTCGATTCTCTCCACATGCTCCTAAGAACAAAATGCATGCCTTTCAGCATTGGTACACTTGGATCTTTTATGGGTTATCAACGGTTTCTTGGGTAACCTCTAAAGACTTTATCCGTTTTGACCGCTACTACAAGATGGGCATGTTCAAAGGTGAAAACGTATACCGAAATACGGTGTTGAAAATCATCGCTTGGAAGTTGGTTTACTATTTCATTATCCTTGGACTGCCGATTGCCTTCTCTCCATTTGGAGTTGGTGAAATCATTCTTGCCTTCCTTGCGCTCCACTTTGTGACAGGTCTTAGCATTTCTTTGGTTTTCCAAACGGCTCACATCATGCCAGAAGTATCCTTCCCACAGGCCAACGAGTTTGGTGTCGTTGAGGGAGAGCGCATGCTACACCAATTAGCTACCACATCAAATTACTCTGAAAATAATCACTTATTTTCTTGGGCGATTGGTGGGTTGAATTATCAAGTTGAACACCATTTGTTCCCAGATATTTGCCATGTACATTACCGCCACATTGCCCCCATTGTAAAGGCTACTGCGGCAGAATACAATATTCCATATTATACAAAAAAGACATTTTTTGATGCATTGAAGGCCCACGCGAAAATGCTTTACCACCTAGGTAATGTAGAAATGCAGCCTGTCAAAGCTTAAAACCAACTGATGAATAACTCTACAAGAAAAAACACCAAACCTGCACCAGCTCCTCGCGGAGGAAATCAGGACCGCAGAACGGTAAAAAAGAAGGAATCTACTCTAGATCCCCGTCTATTTGTTAAAAAAGCACAGCCCAGTGGACAAGAAGGATTCCGTACGGAAAAGACCTTCGCAGACCTTGGTTTGACGGCTAAGTTGCTTCAAAATATCCTAGCAAAAGGATACCAGACGCTGACCAACATTCAGGAGCAATCCATTCAACCCCTCCTTCAAGGAAGAGATATGATGGCGATTTCAAAGACAGGCTCGGGAAAAACGGCCGCCTTTTTGATTCCTATCATTGAACATGCATTGAAGGATCCTAGGAACTACACTGCCTTGGTGGTGACACCGACAAGAGAGTTGGCCTTGCAGATAGAAGAAGAATTTAAGTCGCTTACCCTAGGTATGCAGCTTCACTCTGCCACTTTTATCGGAGGAACCAATATAAATTCTGATCACCAGAAATTGCAGCGCAAACTTCAAGTGATTGTAGGTACGCCAGGAAGGCTTTTAGACCTTTCAGACCGGCGTGAATTAGATCTTAGGAAAGTAAATACCCTTGTTTTGGATGAGTTTGACCGGATGTTGGATATGGGGTTTGTCCTAGATGTCAATAAACTGGTCAATCGTATCGGGACTAGAGAACAGACACTCTTGTTTTCCGCAACGCTGGAGCCTAGTCAAAAGAAATTGATTGATGGTCTACTTTCTAATCCCTTAGAGGTGAAGGTTTCTGGTGGGGGATCTACGAATGAAAATATTGAGCAACAAACGATTCGTGTTCCGGAAGGACAAGATAAGTTTGATGTACTAGCTGACTTGTTTGCCAACCCAGAATTGGAAAAAGTAATTCTATTTACTGAAACCAAAAGATTAGCGGATCGTTTAGCTAAAAAGTTAGTACAAGCCGGTATCAAAGCCGGTCAAATCCACGGAGACAAGTCCCAGAATTTTCGAAATCGAATGATCGATGAATTCAAAAGTGGGGACATCCGAGTATTGGTAGCAACTGACGTTGCAGCCAGAGGGATCGATGTAGCTGATGTGAGCCATGTGATCAATTATCAGCTACCGATGACCATGGATGCTTACATCCATCGTATCGGAAGGACAGGCAGAGCTGGAAAAGTAGGCCATGCCATCACATTTGTAAACTAAACCACTTGCATGTCAAAAAATCAAAACACATTTATCAAAAAACAAAAGGCGGAACTAAAGAAGAGAAAGCAGAAAGATAAAATGGAGAAGAAGCTTGAGCGAAAAGGACAACCAAAAGATGGAAGTCTCGACAACATGATCGCTTATGTGGATGAATTCGGAAACATCTCTGATACTCCTCCAGAACCGCCAGTAGAGAAAAAATTTATTTCAAATCAGTCCAATCAAAATCGAGTAAAAACAAATCAAAATTTCAAAAATCATGAATGAAGGAACAGTAAAATTCTTTAACACAACCAAAGGCTTTGGATTCATTACCCCATCTGATAATAGTGAGGACGTATTCGTTCACCACACAGGTTTGGTTCACGAAATCCGTGAAAATGACAAAGTAGTGTACGAATTGGTACAAGGAAAGAAAGGCATCAATGCCGTTAACGTGAAAGTGGTTAAGTAATTCCACCTTCCCTTGCTAAAAATCCCCAGGTGACCCAGTCGCTTGGGGTTTTTTTTATTCTTCCCAACTTGCAAACAGTTGGCTGAAAATAAAATCTGTAGTAATCTCTAGTATTTTTTGGACCGCTAATAAAATTGAGGACAATCCTATTTTATTATTCAATTCAGAAGTTTAGCTTTATCCACTTCTAAGCTACGTTTTGAACTGAGCTAACACACTTACTTTGATCATCTCAACCCTTCCTTTCCTATGAAAAATAGCCCGATTTACCTCATTTCTTTCCTTTTTCTACTTTCTTGTGCTCCTAAAGAAAAGGAAGCAGAAACACTTTCGAGCTCTAGTACAGAAATCAACCAAAATAATGCAGCTATGCCAGATTCAGTCCTTCGCCATGTAGTCCTTTTTGGATTTAAAGCAACTTCCTCTCCCCAAGATATCGATGGGATAGTAACTGCTTTTCAAGCCCTACCTTCAAAAATCTCTGAAATCAAAGGCTTTGAATGGGGAGTAAACTCTAGCCCAGAAGGACTCAACCAGGGCTTAACGCATGCCTTTACCGTAACCTTTCATTCAGATGCAGACCGTGATACCTATATCCCACATCCTGCACATCAGGAGTTTGTAGGTCTCTTGGGTCCACATTTGGATAAGGTAACGGTAATTGATTATTGGACACAGGAGTAACCTACCGGTAGGCAGGTCTACCTACCTTCCGGCCGAAGGTAGGCAGTCCTTTTCTCGTTTTTTGCTCCAAACATGTTGCCTCGATGACAAGTTGATTGGTATGCAGTATGCACTACTTCCCCTCGAAACCGGCAATCTCCTCCCTTTTTTAGGGGAGGTTTATTTCCATCCCGATTTTTTTTCTTTGGAAGAAGCAGATCTTTATTTCAAGCTGCTTCAAGAGGGATTAGTTTGGCAGCAGGAGCCGATCTGGATGTTTGGCAAGCAAATCCTTCAGCCTCGTCTTACGGCGCTCTATGGGGATCCTAAGGTGCCTTATGGGTATTCTGGAATTGCCATGCAAGCACTGCCCTTTACTAAAGAATTGGAGACAATTAAGCAGCGATTGCAGGATTTCACCCAGCATGAATTTACGCACGTGCTCTGCAACTATTACCGTGACGGTCAAGACAGCATGGGTTGGCATCGAGACAATGAAGCCGTCTTAGGCCAAAACCCAAAAATAGCCTCACTCACCTTTGGGGCTAGCCGATCTTTTCAACTGCGGCCTTACACCGCGAAAGAACCTAGAATAAATCTTGAACTCTCCCATGGTAGCCTACTGCTGATGGAGGGAGCAAGTCAGCATCACTGGGAACACCAGCTGCCCAAAACAAAAAAGGTAAATCAGCCAAGAATCAACCTTACTTTCCGAAGGTTACTGGGCTAGCACTTAGAATGCCAATGGGTTCGTAACTCCTACAGATCAATCCACTACCCAAAGGTAATCCTTGTAGCCTGCAGCCTCCATTTGGGATTTGGGGATAAACTTCATGGCGGCGGAATTCATGCAGTAGCGCAATCCTGTAGGCGCTGGACCATCGTTGAAGACGTGGCCTAAGTGTGAGTTTCCTAACTTACTTCGCACTTCTACCCGCATCATGCCTAGGGTTTTGTCAATGGGCTTGTCAATGATCCGTGCATCGATAGGCTTGGTAAAACTTGGCCATCCAGAGCCAGATTCATACTTGTCCTTGGAGCTAAATAGGGGAGCTCCAGTTACTACACAAACATAGATTCCTTCTTCCTTATTGCCATTGTATTCGTTGTTGAAGGCAAATTCGGTGGCACCTTCCATGGTGACCTCATATTGGAGTTCGTTTAATTTACTTTTTAAGTCTCCTTTGGATGGAGAGGGGTATTTTTTAGCACTGAGCTCAGGCCAATGTTTTTGAATGAATGCATCTCTCCCCGAACCTCTTCGGTAGGCATAGTAATCTTGAGGGCTCTTTTTGTAGTAATCCTGGTGGTAATCCTCAGCAGGGTAGAAGTTGGTAAACTTGATGATGGGTGTGGCAATGGGCTTGGAGAATCGTTTGGACTGATCTAGAAGTTTTTTGCTCTCCTCAGCCACCTTTTTTTGTTGGTCGTTGTGAAAGAAAATAGCTGACTCGTATTGCGTTCCGCGATCAAAAAAAGAGCCTCCTACATCCGTAGGATCATAAGTTTGCCAGAAAATATCGACCAATTCAGCATAGCTAATCACCTCAGGGTCGAAAGTGATTTGAACCGACTCCCGGTGGGAAGTTTTGCCTCCAGCCACTTCGCTGTAGGTAGGGTTTTTTTCTTTTCCTCCGGAATAACCTGAAACTACAGATATTACCCCATCTAGATCCTCAAAAGGAGCTTCCACACACCAAAAGCAACCTCCAGCAAAGGTGGCTACCTGCTGAGATGCAGAGAAGATCTCTTTGGGATCCTCTGATTCTGCTGAAGGATTCTTGGATTCCATAGGAGTAGGTCCTCCATTACAAGCAAGGAGAAGGGATGCAATCAGGGCGATCATGGGATAGCTAAATTTTGATTTGAGTATCATTTGCAATTTGGTTCGCATAACGGATTGAACTGCGGTTAGCGAGTAGGATTTAAACTCTGAATTCATGCTGTCTGTTTCAAATTTAGGGGATTAATTTTGAAGGGATTCGACATGAACTAAGTAGACTGATTCTCTTTTTTGTTTAACCTGCTTTTTTTGATGAAAAAAGGGGAATAATTGAAGAACACTTTTAGATTTGTATACGCCAGTTTTTTTTCATTCACTATGCATTCATCTGTACGAATTCTTGCCGCATTTATTTCAAGTGGGTTGCTTTACTTCTTGCCATTAAGTACGTTAAGGGCCCAAGAAGAAGGTTTTACCTCCTTATTTGATGGGAAGACCTTGTCTGGATGGGTAGGGAACAAAAGTTCGTACTTAGTCAAGGATGGGATGATCGTTATTGAACCCCAAGGCGGGGGAGGTGGAAATTTATACACCGAAAAGGAATACGGAAATTTTGTACTGCGATTTGAGTTTCAACTAACCCCTGGGGCCAACAATGGCTTGGGAATTCATGCACCACTGGATGGGGATGCAGCCTATGTGGGCAAGGAACTTCAGATTTTGGACAATGAAGCAGCAAAATATGCAACCCTTCAGCCGTACCAATACCATGGATCTGTCTATGGGGTAATTGCTGCCAAACGGGGCTATTTGCGTCCCACGGGAGACTGGAATCAGCAGGAGGTACGCGTGCAGCATCCTTTTGTCACCGTTGTGCTCAATGGGGAAGTGATTTTGGAAGGCAATTACCTTGAAGCCAGTAAAAACGGTACGTTAGACAAAAAAGAACATCCTGGACTCCAAAGAAGTCGAGGACATATTGGATTTTTGGGCCATGGTGATGTGGTCCGGTTTCGAAATATCAAAATCAAAGAATTACAATAAACCCATGAATACCCCTTTTACTTATGAAAAAAGACTATCACGTAATCGATCGTAGAAATTTTATCAAGAAGTCAGCCTTAGGTATTGCTGGCTTATCCTTGGCCCCAGCACTTCTTGCCGAAGTAACTGCCAAAGGCAAACTTAGGACTGTTCACATTGGTTTGGGTGGAATGGGAATGGAGGATTTGCGCGCCATCTCCAGCCATGCCATGGTAGAAGTTGTGGGGCTCTGCGATGTGGATTCGAATGCCTTAAGTAATGCAACAGCTCTTTTCCCTAAAGCAAAGACCTACGCGGACTACCGCTTGCTGTTGAGTGAAATGGAAGATCAGTTTGACGCGGTCGTGGTGTCCACTCCGGACCATACCCATGCGCCAGCCTCTTTGATGGCTATGGAGATGAACAAGGCCGTGTATTGTCAAAAACCGCTTACCCACCACGTGACAGAAGCCAGAGCGATGAAAAAGCTGGCTGAAAAAAAGAATTTAGTTACCCAGATGGGAATTCAGGTACATTCCTTTTACGATTACAAGCTAGCTACCCTGCTTATCCAATCTGGAATCATTGGTAAGGTCCATACGGTACGTGCTTGGTCTCCCAAAAACTGGGGGTATGACGGACAAGAACCCAAAGGTAGCGATGCAGTGCCGAGCAATTTGAATTGGAACTTATGGTTGGGCACAGCTCCTGAGCGGGATTTTAAGGAAGGGGTTTACCATCCGGGTAATTGGAGGAAATTGTTGGACTACGGCTGTGGTACGCTTGGAGATATGGGGGTACATATTTTTGATACGCCTTACAATGCACTTCAGCTAGACGTGCCTCGTACCATTGTCAACAACTGCAGAAAGCCAACGGGTTTTGGATTTCCAGAGAATAATATCGTGACTTATGAATTTCCAGCGACACCTTACACCACCGATACTTTAAAGTGGGTTTGGTACGATGGAGTTGGAGCACCTGAGCTACATGAGGATTTGCAGCTACCCAATGGAGACAAGCTTCCAGATCAGGGGGCGATGTTTCTAGGTGAAAAAGGACGATTGCTACTGCCACACTTCCAGCAGCTTCCTAGATGGATTGTGGATGGAAAGTACAAGAAATTTGATGTGACTCCGTTCAATTTGGGTGCTCCTGTGAAGGATTATGTTGGAGAAAGCAAGAAGCATTACCACCAATTTGTAGATGCCTGTTTGGGTAATGGAGAGTGTAGCGCGCCTTTTTCCTATTCAGCTCGCTTGACCGAGACCATTCTTCTTGGAGTGATTGCAGGCCGTTTTCCAAACGAAACCCTCCATTGGAACAGTAAAAAAGCAAAATTTGCAGAGCGAAAAGCGAATAAGTTCCTCGACGGAAAGTACCGTAAATTCTAAATTAATGATTTCGAAAGGGGGGATTTCCCCCTTTCGAGAATTTTTTAAAGAACAACCCTCAAGGGGCTTTTGAAAAAAGCAAAAGGTCCTTGGGGGTTTAACTAACGAAATAGCATGAAAGATTTTTGGGATACCCGATATAGCGAGGAAACTTATGCTTATGGAACTGCTCCGAATGTATTTTTTAGCACCACTTTCAAAAATTTAAATCCCGGAAAAGCACTTTTTCCTGCAGAGGGGGAGGGAAGGAATGCAGTGTTTGCGGCAAGTTGCGGATGGGAGGTAGTTGCCTTTGACCAAAGTGAGGTAGGAAAAGCAAAGGCCTTGCAATTGGCGACTGAAAAGGGGGTTGAAATTGATTACAAGGTAACTTCTCTATCAGAATTCAAAGGTGCCCAAGAAAGTTTTGATGCACTGGTATTGATTTATGCCCATTTTCCAGAGGCTCTTCGTAAAGCCTTCCATCAAAAACTTTCGCAAATGGTAAAACCCGGAGGTCATTTACTATTGGAAGGATTTTCAAAGCGGCATTTGGAATACAATTCAGTCAATCCAAGTGTTGGTGGACCGAAGGAATTGAGCATGCTATTTTCATTGGAAGAACTCGCCTCAGATTTTTCAGGTTTTGAAATTCAATTTAGTGAGGAAACTACAGTTGAACTCAATGAAGGTCTATATCATGTGGGAGAGTCGGCAGTGGTACGT
>CAZPKI010000028.1:0-3257 GCA_964587015.1 uncultured Limnohabitans sp. | reverse complement strand
GGATTTGGCCATGCTGTACACATTCAACGCTTGTTGAATTGGGGTCAAAATATACTGATTGGCTTCAGCAACCACACCTCCAAGGATGATGAGTTCAGGATTGAGGAGCTGAATCAGCATGGAAATTCCCCTTCCCAGATTAAGGCCCACCTCAGACAAGATGGTGATGGCGCGTTGATCTCCTTCTTGGGCTGCACGCACCACAAGATTGGGGTCGAGTGGTCCTTTGTAGGCTTTGGCCATTCGTGCTAGGATGCTGTCTTTGTCGAGCAATAGTGCTTCTTCAGCCATGCGGACGATGGAGGTACCCGAGGCTACAGCTTCCAAGCAGCCTTTTTTCCCGCAGGTGCAATTGATCTCTTGGGATTCAAAAAGTGGAGAGTGCGCAAATTCACCTGCAAATCCAGAAGTACCCTGGTAAATTTTTCCGTCTACGATAATTCCTAGTCCGATGCCCCAACCTACAAAAATCCCCAGCACGTGTTGCGCACCCTGTACGCCCCCAAACTTGTATTCTGCAAGCGTCATGGCTCGCGCATCATTCTCCAGGAATATGGATTGCGGAAACCTGTTTTCGAGGTGCTCTTGCAAGCTTTTTCCTCCGAAATTGAGGTAGGTATGGTTAATTCCAGCCTTGGAATCAATCAATCCCGGCATGGAGATTCCGATCGCAATGATTTTATCCAAAGGGAGGGCAGATGCATCTAAGTAGCTTTCGATGTGCTGGCAAAGTAGTTCGAAGGTCTCTGGCTCATTGTTTAGCACGAGTTTATGCGTCACTTTTTCCCGTACGATTTCCTGTTGGCAGTTGTAGAGTGCCAAGCTGCAGGAGTACTTGCTGAGGTCCACAGCTACTACATAGAATGCGTCCGGTGCCAATCGGTATAAATCTGGCTTCCTTCCACCTTGAGATGCTGCACGACCTTGTTTGATCACCTCTCCTGAACGCATTAGATCTGTCAAGAGGGTATTTACTGTGGGTAAAGAAATGCCCATACTCCCACAAACTTCATTGGCAGTAGAAGCGCCTTTCTGGTACAAATTCTTGATTAGGCGAATTCGTAGCAGGTAGTTTTTTACTTCAACTACGCCTTCAATTTTAGTAAGGGCCTTTTGTGGATTAATTAGGTGCATGACTCTGAAGTGAGCAATCAAATACGCAAAAAATTGGGCGGCATAAAAATACTTTTAAAAAAAAATCAAAGAAGGTATCGGTAGTTTAAATAAGAAAGTAGGGAAGTGGAGACTGTTTCATTTGAAATCCCATTTTCTACTGCAGTTTGACAATTTTATTGACCTCCAAGTTGGAAACTAGAAAAATGTCTACCTTTGATTTCTTTTTTAATTCTAGTGTATGAAACCACTTATTCTTTCCCCCGATTTGAGTAAAACTCAAATTGCTGAACTTGTAGAACGCTATTTAGGTGAGGCAGGATTTTCGATTTCCACCCAAGATTTTGAGCGCCCTTGGGGAGGATTTTTTGTATTGGATGAAACGCAGATTCGGGCATTTAAAGCCCAATTTTTCCCTGAAGTAGTCCTTTCTGAAGAGCAGTATGCACAGAAGTTGAGCCCCAAATTTTTACTTGTAGCACCTGGAGCGCGACTTTCTTGGCAGTACCACTACCGTCGTGCGGAGCTATGGACCTTGGTAGGAGGTGAAGCTGCTATAAGTCGGAGTTTGGATGATGAGCAAGGAGCCGCTGTACCTATGGTTACCCATGAAGTAGTTTCGCTTCAGCAGGGAGAGCGCCATCGTTTGATTGGTACGCAAGGATGGGGAGTAGTTGCTGAGATTTGGATGCACACTGACCCAAATCATCCTTCAGATGAAGCTGACATTGTCCGATTGCAGGACGATTACTCAAGAAAATAAAGTGGATTAAGCCTTGTTGAGGGCGTCGATTTGCTTGGCCACCTCTTCTGCTTCTGCCATCAATTTATCCGCAGCAGTTCGGTTGCTATGCGATAGTTTATGCGCATCTGCCATCATCTTGGCATAGGTTTCCTGAAGCTTTTCCTTCTCGCTTTTCTTTTTGAATAATCCAAACATGGGTATCGGTTTTAGGTTTAACCGCGTTTACCAAAGAATGTTTTCCTGCCTTCGGCAGGCAAGCGAGTTATTGGCTATCGGTACTTCCTTTTGGATATTGGATTTCATCATCCTTAAACTGTAGGAGGTCTTCCAGCCTACCAGCTGAATTGTAAAACTTCCAAGGGCCTTGTTTTTTACCATCCTTCATATATCCTTCAGAGGCTTTTCTCCCTGATTCGTGGTAATAGATCCAAAGTCCTTCTGATTTACCTCCTTGATAGCTGCCTTCGGATTCTTTTTGTCCTGTGACATAATAGGTAATGCGGGTGCCAATACCGTCTTTCAAGGTACCCTTGTCTCGAGTTTCTTTTCCATCTAGGGTGTAATAGTCACTTACATTGAGGAGCCTGCCGTTGTCCCAAAACTCTTCTTGAGTCAGCTGCTTGTTGTCGTAGAATAATCCCCAAATTCCATCCTCAAACCCTAAGTTGAAGGTGCCCACAGACTTTAGTTGACCTCCATCGTAGTAATAAACCCACTGCCCATTCTCCATGCCGAGTAGGTATTCCCCTTCAGCCGCCAGTACGCCCATTTTATTAAAATACTTCCATAGGCCTGTTTTGAGGTCACTTTTGTATTCTCCAATGGCATACAAACTACCATCTGGGTAAAAATTCTTCCAAACCCCAACTTTTGCACCTCCTGCATATTGACCTTGTACAGAAAGTTTGCCCGAACTGTGGTTTTCGACATAATCACCTTCGGGAACACCTAAGACATAGGTTTTGCGTTTGGAAATTTCCTTGTTGGGAAAATATTCTTCCCAAACACCCACGGCTACGTTGTTTTCATACCGCTCTTTTCGCGCCAAGCGTCCAGTTTCATAAAAATAGCTCCACTCGCCAATGCGATTGCCAAAATCATCGTAGTATTCCTCCGATTCAGGGATTTTTGTTCCAGGGAAAAAGCTTTTCCAAGCGCCAATTTTCTCCCCGTTTTTATAGGTTCCAGACTGGTAGACCACATTGGGTAAAGAAAAGGTCTTGTAAACACCTTCAAATTGCCCTTTGACGGCAGTGGCTTCGGCCATGATATTTCCCTGCGGGTCAAATTCAAAATAGGGTCCTTCTCGCAATCCATCGACATAAAATTCGCGCACAGCGAGTTCCCCCTCTGGGAAGTAGCTGAGCCATTGACCGGCTTTTTTACCAGCTGCATAATT
>CAZPKI010000027.1:0-17137 GCA_964587015.1 uncultured Limnohabitans sp. | reverse complement strand
CCTTGAAGTACGAGCGTCGAGGCAATGCTGTAGCCATCGACCACGACCGTGATGGGGTAGCCGGTGACAACGGATACCGCGACCTAAATGGAGATGGACTCATCACCTGGATGCGTATCGCTGATCCCATGGGGGACTGGACGACTTCCAAAGAAGATGCTCGCGTCTTGGTAAAAGCTGATCGTGCCAAAGGAGAGGCTGGAAAATACAGGGTATTTAAAGAAAGTGTGGACAACGACAAGGACGGCAAGTTTGCCGAAGACCTGAGCGAAGGTATTGCTTTCAACAAGTCCCTTTCGTACAAGTTTCCAGTGTTTGAGCCCCTTGCAGGAGACATAGCAGTATCTCAACTCGAAAGCAGAGCCCTGTTGGACTACCTCTTTGAGCAATGGAATATTTTTGCTTTTGTGACCTTTTCACCAGCCAATAACCTGAGTGCCCCGCTGAAGTATTCGGCAGGAGATGCTCGAAAGCGCGTAGTGACTTCTATTTTGGAAAAAGATCAGGCTACCAATGCGATGGTGTCTGAACTCTACACCAAAACGGTTCCTACCAAAGCCTTTCAACAAACCAACCAAGGTACAGATGGAGATTTTTTCCAATGGGCCTACTTCCACTTTGCACGCTACAGCTTTTCTACGCCAGGATATTGGACTCCTGAATACAAGGGCAAAACCAACGCTGAAGCTAATTTCTTAGCATGGTCTGATTCCTTGAAGCAGGATACTTTTGTGCCATGGACCGCGGTAAAGCATCCTGATTTTCCCAATCAACAAGTAGAAGTGGGTGGAATCAAGCCATTTGTGATGGTCAATCCTCCTTTTGAAAAAGTAGGAGAAATTGCCAAGCAGCACACTGATTTTATCCTGAAGCTGGCAGCAATGCAGCCAAAATTGGAGTTTCACCAACTCAAATCAGAGTCTTTGGGAAATGGGCTCACACGAATCACCGTAGACTTATTTAACAATTCCCCGCTACCCACTCATTCCGAAATGGGTACTCGGTCGCGTTGGCTCAGAAAGCTACGAGTAGATATTGATGTGCCTGCAGATCAACTGATCTCTGGAGACAAGGTGAAGCTCGTCGATTCGCTAGGAGCCTTTGAAAAGACAACTTTTAGCTGGATCGTGCGAAGCAAGGGTCCGGTGCAACTGAAAGCAGGTGCTCCGCATGCAGGTTTTGCTACCCAAACTGTAACATTCTAAGCCATGAAGATCATGAATATCAAACATACCGTCACTGCCTTGGCTTTGGGAGCTTTATCGCTAAGTTCCTTTGACCTAAGTGCACAACAAGAAAATTACTTTCGGGCCATCGGCACGCCGCACCAGCCCAAAGTAGAGATTGCTTGGAACCGCTATTACAGCGCAGAAGGCCTTTGGGATTTGATGAAGAAAATCGCAGTAGCACATCCCAAAATTGCCAAAATCGAGTCTATTGGGAAGTCTGTGGAGGGAAGAGACATCTTGACCTTGACCATCACCGACTTTGCTACAGGCAAAGATACCGACAAGCCAGCCATGTGGATCGATGGCAACATCCACTCCAATGAGGTGCAGGGAGGAGAATTTTCGCTCTACGTCGCTTGGTACCTGACCGAGATGCATGGGGACAATGAATTTGTGAAGCAACTGCTCAAAGACAAGACCTTTTACATCACCCCGACCATCAATCCAGATGCTCGAAATAACTTCTTCAAGGAGCCCAATACGGCTAGTTCGCCCCGCTCAGGAATGCTTGTGCTGGACAACGATGGCGATGGCAAAAATGGCGAGGATATGATGGATGACCTGGACGGCGACGGCCACATCACCATGATGATTCGCAAGTCTCCTACGGGTAGATTTATTAAAGATCCACTTGATCCACGAAGATTGATGCAAGTAGGTCCCGATCAAGTAGGCGAGTACGAAATGCTCGGTCAGGAAGGAATCGACAACGATGGCGATGGTGAAGTCAACGAGGATGGCATCGGCTACTACGATCCCAACCGCGATTGGGGATGGAACTGGCAGCCGGATTATATTCAACGAGGTGCCATGCGCTATCCATTTACGCTACCTGAAAATCGTGCGGTAATGGAGTTTGTTAGCAAGCACCCCAACATTGCAGGAGCACAGAGTTTCCACAACTCAGGAGGAATGATCCTTCGTGGACCTGGTGCTGAAGAAGATCTCAATACCTACAACAGAGAGGACATTCGAATCTACGATGCGATAGGCAAAAAAGGAGAAGAAATGATTCCAGGCTACCGTTACCTGACTGTGTACAAGGATTTGTACTCGGTATTTGGCGGGGAGCTGGATTGGTTTTATGGCAATCGAGGGATCTTCACCTACACCAATGAGCTGATGGTGTCTTACCTGTACTTTAATAAAGAGGCAGGAAGAGGAAATCAGGAAGAGCAACTCAAAGTAGATCAGTTACTGACCATGGGAGATGCCTTTGTCAACTACAAAGAATTCAAGCATCCGCAGTTTGGTACGGTGGAGATCGGCGGCTTCAAGAAGACCTTTGGACGTGCGCACCCAGGTTTCCTTTTGGAACAGGATGCACACCGCAATGCAGCCTTTACCATTTACCATGCCTACCATACGCCCAAGCTATCTATCACGGATGTGAAGGAGGAAGACCTCGGTGGTGGTCTAAAAGCTATAACCGCCACGATCTTCAACGAGCGTATGATGCCAACCCACGCGAGCCAAGACTTGAAGTACCGCATCGAGCGTCCAGATTATGTGACGCTATCTGGTGCTAAGGTGGTGGCAGGATTTGTGGTGGAAGACGCAGACATGAAGAAGTACAAGGAGCAGACCCATTCACCAGAAAAAATGGCGGTAGCCAATATTCCAGGTATGGGCGCGGTACAAGTAAGATGGATTGTTTCCTCAGGATCTGCTTACAGTGTCACTGTGGATTCTGCCAAGGGTGGAAAGGCAAGCTGGAAGAAATAAGTTGGCCGAAAAGCAACTTTTAATCCCCATCTCAGTAATTGAGATGGGGATTTTTTTTCTCAAATTGGGAGCTATAAACTAAATCGTATGCCACGGATTCTTTCTTTGCTTGTAGGGCTCTTTATTCTATCTCTGTCAGTGTATGGGCAGCATAAACCCTTGGTTTTGATTGCCTACTATTCCCCATCGGGCAGTACCAAAAAGTTGGCGGAATCCATTGGGGAGGGAGCAAGGTCAGTGGAAGGGGTGGAGGTAATCCTCGCTCCGATTGGGGAGGTAAGTCCGCAAAACCTGTTGGATGCCCAAGCCATCCTCGTTGGTTCTCCGGTTTACAATGGGAATATTGCTCCGGCAGTGCAGGAGTTTATCAATTCCTGGCCTTTTGAAGGAAGGCCAATGAAAGATAAGCTTGGAGCGGCTTTTGTGACAGGAGGAGGCATTTCTATAGGGGAGGAAGGCGTGATGTTGGATATTTTGAGGGCCATGCTGATCCAGGGGATGGTGGTTTTAGGAGGAGAAGAAGTAGAGGCTGCTTTTGGAGCTTCAGCCATCACGGGAGAAGGGCCCTTTGTAGGAGGAACTGTAGATCCTATTTTTTTGGCCAAGGGATTTGGCTTGGGGAAAAGAGTCGCCGAAAAGGCGCTAATCCTAAACAAATAAAAAAATAAAACCCCGCCAAGAGACTTAGCGGGGCAGAAGCAACAGTTGGTTTAGCTTAGTTGGATGCTACAAAAGAAGAAAATCCGTTGGTGGAGGACACTCTGAAGCTTATGGCATCAGGGAAGCCAGGCTTAGAGATGGTATATATCTTGTGAAGCCCTTGAGGATTATCTACTAGTTCCGTGTGGATTAATTGGTTGCCGTCAAAGATTTGAATGGTTACCGCTTTGGCATCCAAGTTGGCTACCAATAGTCTAAATTGATTTTTTCCAAGTGGAGTTACTCTAGAAAACACGGACTTAATTTCTTTTTCTAGTGTAGAAAAAGTTGCAGTACGTAAGGTTCCTTGTGCATCGGACACTTCAATGGAATAATCTCCTTTAGGAAGTGCGGCCAAATCATATCTTTTGGCGAATGCTTCAGTGGCATTGATGCGATCACGAAGGACCAAGCGCTTCTCACCATCTAGGATTCGAACAGTGACTCCTCCTTGAGGGGAAGCGGGTACTGTTACTACTACCTTTGAAGTTTCAGTCTGTCTGATTTCTACCTGATTTTCTGTGTTTGCGATTGCTGCTGTTGCCATCCCGGCAACGAATAGCAGGATGAATAATTTTTTCATTTTTTAATTGGTTTAGTAGGTTTTGATAAGCTATGTGAGGAGCCTGGCAAATCAATTTTGCCAAGAGGTAAATTGGGCTGCTTACAAATCGTTGCAATCGAATTGCTTTACAAATATACTAAACGGCGTTAAAAATGAAAAAGTTTCAAAAAAAAGGTAATAAAAATATAAATATGGTAAAAAAAATAATTAAAAATTAAAAAAAATATAAAATAGGCTTGAAAACGATTGCGAAACAGTTGATACCTTGGAAAATTTGATTTTAATGAAAAAATATTTTGATAAATATAATATTTACAGAATAAATAATTGATTTAGTCTTTCAATAAAGGCCTTTCGGAATCGATTGAATGAACGAATAGGATACCCAACTATTTTTTTATTTTTTTTCAATTCTAGCATTTATCAGGGCTTTTTTAGGGTGTAACTAAACCATTTGCCCGCGAACTCGCTTATGGAATTTAAAGTTATTCCTTGGTTTTGGATGTCAAGATTGCCAACTTGATTTGCAGGAAGCACCTGCTTTGCCTCTTATCCAGCACTGGGTTGTGGGGCTTAAAAAAAGGAAAGATTCTAGGATCGGAATTATTCGAAATAGTTTTAAATTCATTCCTAAAATAGTATGCATGCAGACTATTTTATATTTTGGTCTCGTAATTCAAAAAAAAGCGGTAAGATGCGCAGCAAGGCAGGAAATTTAGGGCAAAAAAAATCCCGATCTGAGAAGACCGGGGTTGTGGTGATAAGTGGACTCGAACCACCGACTCACGGATTTTCAGTCCGATGCTCTACCAACTGAGCTATATCACCATCCTTTTGAAGTGTTGCAAAGGTAGAAAAATGAGTATTCTCTACAAATCCTTTTCAGAAAAAATAGACCCAAATTTTATAAAAACTAGTTAATCCGATCAATATGAGCATTTTACCACAACTCGCGTTTGTCCTAATTCTGGGTTTTGCGGGCTTTATTTTGGCTAAAAGGATCCAATTTCTTCGAAGAAACATTCTACTCGGCAAGGCGGAGACCCGAAATGACCAACCTGAAAACCGTTGGAAAGCCATGTTTCTTGTGGCTTTGGGTCAGCAGAAAATGTTCAAACGCCTGGTCCCCGCATTTTTACATGGGTTGATTTATGTAGGCTTTTTGGTGATCAACTTGGAAGTGCTGGAGTTTGTGCTCGACGGATTATTGGGAACCCACCGCCTCTTTGCTCCAGTCTTAGGTGGACTTTATACGGTAGCGATTAATGTATTTGAATTTCTTGCCGTTGCGGTATTGGTCTCCTGTGTTGCTTTTTTAATACGAAGAAATGTGATGAAAGTGGAGCGTTTTACCAAGCCCGAATTGAAAGGTTGGGCGGCGCTGGATGCCACTTTGATCCTTGTGATCGAAATCATCCTGATGTTCGCCATTCTGACTATGAATGCTACGGATCAGATTTTGGCTGTCCGAGGAGATGCACATTACCTAGTTTTGGGTCCTCTATTCTTCAGTAGCTTCCTCCAGCCACTCTTTGAGGGCCTTTCAACAGGTGCTTTGGTAGCCATAGAGCGTTTCGCCTGGTGGTTTCACATTGCCGGCATTTTGGCTTTTGCGGTGTATGTGACTTATTCCAAGCACTTGCATATTTTCTTGGCCTTCCCGAATACCTGGTATTCGAATCTAAAACCAAAGGGAGAAATGATAAATATGCCCGAGGTGACCCAAGAAGTGAACATGATGTTGGGAATACCTACGGAAACTCCAATTGATGCTCCTGCTGAAATAGGGAGATTTGGAGCCAAAGATATCAATGACCTAAGCTGGGTGAATGTGCTTAATGCCTACTCCTGTACCGAATGTGGCCGCTGCAGTTCCGAGTGCCCTGCCAACATGACTGGCAAAAAACTTTCTCCACGCAAAATCATGATGGATGTTCGTGACCGAGCCGAAGAGGTGGGTAAAAGCCTTGACGCTGGCGGTCCAGGCCTAGCAGACGGGAAGTCACTCTTGGGAGATTACATTACCAAAGAAGAGATCAACGCCTGCACCAGCTGCAATGCCTGTGTGGAAGCCTGTCCCATCAATATTGATCCCTTGTCGATTATTCTGCAGATGCGTCGCTACGTGGCCATGGAAGAATCGGGCACGCCCGCACAGTGGAATGCCATGTTCCAAAATATGGAAACGAGCTTTTCACCCTGGAAATTTAGTCCAAGTGACCGCTTCAATTGGGCGGATAAACTAAAAGAAGAGGAAGTAAAATAAGGAATTCCTAAAAGCCGATTTTGTCTTGCATCTTGTATCTAATGTCTAGTAGCTAAAAACATGTCTACCTACCAAGTTCCTACCATGGCCGAAATGGCCGCCAACTCCCAAACACCCGAGGTTCTCTTTTGGGTGGGCTGCGCCGGTTCCTTCGATGACCGATACAAGGCCGTTACCCAGGCCTTTGTAAAAATACTGACTAAAGTAGGGGTGAGTTTTGCAGTGCTAGGCCCTGAAGAAGCCTGCACAGGTGATCCCGCTCGACGAGCAGGCAATGAATTTCTCTTTCAGATGCAAGCTGTGGCCAACATCCAAGTGATGAATGGCTACGAAGTGAAAAAAGTGGTGACTGCCTGCCCGCACTGCTTCAACACCATCAAAAACGAATACCCTGCCCTGGGAGGTAACTACGAGGTGATTCACCACTCCGAGTTTCTCCAGCAGCTGATCAACGAAGGAAAAGTTGCACTCCAAGGTGGAGGAGAGTTTAAAGGAAAGAAAATCACCTTCCACGACTCTTGCTACCTCGGACGCGCCAATGAGGTCTATGAGGCTCCCCGTGAGGTGATCAAGGCCTTGGATGTAGAGCTTGTAGAAATGAAGCGCTGCCGTACGAAAGGACTTTGCTGCGGTGCGGGAGGTGCACAGATGTTTAAGGAGCCAGAAGCTGGCAAAAAGGACATCAACATCGAACGGACCGAAGAGGCATTGGCCACTGGAGCACAGGCTATCGCAGTGGGTTGCCCCTTTTGTTTAACCATGATGACGGACGGTATCAAAAACAAAAACAAGGAAGCGGAAGTACAAGTCTATGATCTTGCCGAAATGATCGCGAAGGATATGGGAATTTAATTTCTAGATTTGAATCCAAAAGACCCTTTTTGTCGTTATGCAGAGAGGGTTTTTCTTTGAACCCAAAAGCTGCATTATGTATCAACCTTTTGACCTACTACCGGACTCTTCCCGCATTTGGCTCTATGCCTCCTCTCGCAGATTTTCAGCTGCTGAGCAGTTGGTGATTCGAGAGTCATTGCAAGATTTTTGTGGAGGATGGGCTACCCATGGCAAGGAGATGCCCAGCTCTTTTGAAATTTTACACGAGCAGGTGCTCGTTATGGCTGTGGACGAAAGTCAATTGGGAGCCTCTGGCTGCTCCATAGACGCTTCGGTGCGTGCCCTTAAATCCTTGGAACAAGCCCTTGGTGTGGACCTGGTCAACCAGGGGAAAGTCACCTTAAAAGATGCCCATGGAGCACTTCGAGTGTTGCCCGCTTTGGGGCTGAAGTCCAAAATTTCTATGGGAGAAATTACGCCAGACCTAGAAGTGATGCAGCCTTTCCTGCACACCAAAGCAGATCTAAAGAGCCTGTGGCAGCCCATACGAAAAAGTTGGCTGTCCAACTATTTTCCAAATTAATTACCCATATTCACCCCAAGATTTCAGCTGCTGTACGATGAAACCATTTTTTTTTCACCTAGCTATTTGCCTTCTCCTCTCACTAGGTGGGTGTAAAAGCCTTTTGGAAAAAGGAAACGAACAATTTCTTTCTGGCCAGTACCAGTATGCCATCAGCACTTTCAATCAGATTTTAGCCAACGACAGCAGCAACTTGCGTGCTCGGCAAGTCCTTGCTGAGAGCTACCGACTATCCAATCGCATTGAAGCTGCTACCCCACATTACCAAGCGCTGGTAGCGGCAGAACCGACCTTTGAATCTTACTTTCACCTCGGCCAAAGTTTCAAAGCCAATCAACAAATGGAGGAGGCAAAGCAGGCATTTGAGCAGGCAGCCTTGCTTACTTCTGACGACCGCCTGCTCGCACGCGTCAAGCAAGAAGTTGAAGGGCTTACTTTGGTACCTGCGATAGGAGAGTATTTTCCGAATTACCAATTGGTCAATTACCGCGAATTAAACACGGTAGGGGCAGATTATGCCCCGATAATTAGTGAAGACTTTCTTTATTTCACCTCAGGAAGAGCAGCTTCCGGCCTCTATGCCGCAACGGGCACTTCCTACCACCAACTCTTTCGTACCCGTGCCCAGGGTTTAAAAGTGGATGCTGCAGCGGTTCAACTATTACCTGAATTTCAAAATGAGGAAGGGCTCAACCAGGCCGCTTTGGCCATCAGTCCAGATGGAAATACCCTCATCTACGCAAGAGGAAACTCTACATCGGCTAAAGATTATCCAGAATCTACCCTTTTCGTGTCCTATTTTAGAGGGGCGGGATTTACCCAGCCCATTTGGATGGCTGTGAATGAAGAGGAGACCTGGTGGAATTCTACCCCTGCATTTAGTTCAGATGGGGCTGAACTTTACTTTGCCTCTACCCGACCAGGAGGATATGGAGGAGTAGACTTATACAAAGCCACCAAGATGGCCAATGGTGACTTTGGCAATGCAGTGAATTTAGGTCCTACGGTAAATACCGCTGGCAACGAATTATTTCCACGTCCTACAAAGGATGGGAAGTTTTTCTTCGCTTCAGATGGACATCCAGGATTTGGTAAACTCGACCTTTTTGTGGCGGAGAAAAATAGTGATGGAAAACAGGTAGTTTCCAACCTGGGAAAAAATTTCAATAGTAATCGAGATGATTTTGGGATTTTCTTTACAGACTATCCAAAAGCGGGTTTCATCTCCTCCAATCGTGAAGGGGGCAAAGGGGATGATGATATCTACTTTTTTGAGGACAAAACGCCTAAACCAAAAATCCTTAATGTACTGCTTAATGTCTACACCAAGGAAATTAAAGCCGATGGCAAAGAAGCAATTTTGCCTCAAACCCGCGTGGTCTTGTATGGAGGGGACAAGCGCCCATTGGGTGGTGACATGGTAAATGCACAAGGAAGAGTTCGATTTACGCTTTCCCCCGAAAGTGAATACAGCCTTATCGCCTCAAGAAATGGGTATTTTTCAAAATCCTTCACCTATAGCACCAAAGGAAAAACTCCTGATCCTGCTACGCTTATCCAAGACGTGACCAACATCTCTTTAGATACTACCATATTTCTGGATCAGCTGATTCTTGAAAAAGTGACTGTTTTGGAAAATATTTACTACGATTTGGCTAAGTCAGATATTCGTCCTGATGCTGCGCTGGAATTGGATAAATTGGTCAAAATTCTAAAGGATAATCCAACCATCCGCATTGAGTTAAGTTCGCACACGGACTCAAGATCTGGAGACGATTACAACTTAGCACTTTCTCAGGTGAGGGCTCAGTCAGCTGTGGATTACCTTGTTTCGCAGGGCATTGCAGCGGATCGTCTGGTGGCGAAGGGCTATGGAGAAACGCAGCTTCGAATCCAAAATGCACAAACCGAGGAGGAGCATCAAATCAATCGACGCACGGAATTCAAAGTAATTGAGATTAAAGGAAACTAAGCGAACCAGGGAATAAGGCTTCCTAGGCTGGAATTCCTTTCCTACTTCTTTTTCAAATGGGTTTCTCGGAAGGGGAGAGGGCTATCCTTTTATTTTTCGATGGCCTGGTAAATGAGGTCATGAATCTGTGTGCGAATTCCTAAATCAAGCAGCGTGTTGTTGGAAGCAGAGGGATAGACGCGGTTGGAGAGAAAGATATAGGTGAGCTGATTGTCAGGATCCGCCCAAACGCAGGTACCCGTAAATCCCGTATGTCCGAATGTGCTTTTAGGCGCCAACTTCCCCGCTGATCCTCCTTTTCCCTTTTCAGGTTCGGGCTTATCCCAGCCCCAACCTCGCCTACTTAGTTTAGATTGCCTCTTGGTAAATGCGGCTATGGTTTCGGGCTTGAGTAAGCTGACATCCCCGTAGCTTCCACCGTTCAAAAGAAGCTGGAGAACTACAGCCAGGTCCTGTGCGGTGCCAAATAAGCCGGCATGACCTGCCACCCCTCCATACATCGCAGCACCTGGGTCGTGAACATAACCTTGAATTTGCCTTCCTCGAAAAGTTTGATCATTCTCAGTGGGGGCGATTTGCGCCAGCGGCATTTTTTCAAATGGTTTGAAAGTAAGCGTTTGCAGCCCAAGGGGGGCGTAAAAATTTTGCGCTACAAATTCGTCCAAAGGCTGGTTCACGAGGCGCTCGACCACGGCTTGCATGAAGTACATGGTCAGGTCGGAATAGACATAGCCATAAGGCTTGGGTAAAAGTTCGGATTCCACGGTCCATTTCCACAAGCTATCACGCAAACTCGTTTGGGCAAACATTCCATTGGAGACAGGTAGGGTATAGCCTTCGCTGATGGAATCCTTGTAGTAGGTTGGATTCCATTTTCCCGAGGTCAGCGTTTTGGTATAGTGTGGAATAAATGCCTTCAAACCTGCTTCATGGGCTAGCAGGTCTGACAAAATGATGCCTCCTTTATTCGTTGTCTTTAATTCAGGGAGGTAATCTCCTAGTGTTTTACTTAAGTCAAGTTCTCCACGACTGTGTAAAAACATAGCGGCAAGCGTGGTAGCAGCTACTTTGGTGACTGATGCGAGGTCATAGACTGTTTCTGAGGTTACGGGAGCAGATTTTTCGTAATCCAGATGTCCATAGGATCGATCAAAGATGACCGTGCCCGCCTTCGCAATGAGGACTCTTGCTCCTGGGGCAGCTTTGGAAGCAATCATTTCAGCCACAACCCCATCAATTTTATTCAATTTTTCCCCATTCATTCCTACGCTTTCTGGACTTCCATAGGCCAATCGATTGGATGGGGTCAAGAGCCCACCTACACCTTGCGTAAATTGTTCGCTTACCGTCACGGGTAAAATCCCTTTGGCAGGCTTGGCTCCAAATAAAATCTGGGGAACTAGCTTTTGGGTGAAGGGGGAATTTTCATAAGCAAATACCACATGCTCCAAGCCTTCCAGGTATTTGGCAGCATAAACATTTCCAAAGAGTACTGTCACCACTTTTTGTCTTTTTTCCAAAGCACGGATCAACTCCAAATCACCTGGAGCGACACCAAATCCACGCTGGGGGCTATTGGAGATGCCCATCAAACCCACTACAATCACGTCGTAGTCTTCCAACTGCTTCATCAAGTTGTAGTGCGCAGACTCACCGGAAGCCTTCGCAATTTCAAAGTGGTCTACCTGGGTGTAGCGGTTGAGGTAGCTGCTGAAATTCTCGCCAGAGCCGCCAATACTTAGGCTGGCGATTTTCCGCTGATCTAACTGCCCTAGGGGAAGTAAATCTCCCTTATTTGCCGCTACAGTGATGGCTTCACTGTAGAGTTTTTCGATGACTTCTGAGGTAGCTGAGGTTGTCAGACGATCTGCAATTTTGTAGGTATCTAGGGGAGAAAATGAATGGAGCCCAGCCCAATACTTGGCGTTCAAGACTTTTTTTACCCGTCGATTTATCTCTTCTTCGCTAATGAGTCCTTGAGCCACTGCATCTAAAATCAGGGCTTTTGCTTTGCCCACCTCTTCTGAATGCAGCAGGATGTCGTTGCCCGCCAAGAGTGCTTGCAACTCTACTTCTCCCGGTTTATTTCGGATGGCGACCCCTTTCATGTTTAAGGCATCGGTAAAAATCAAGCCTTTGAAATTCATCTGCTGCTGAAGTAAATCGGTGACAATGGGCTTGGATAGACTGGTTGAAATCGCAGACCCCTGATTGAGGCTCGGGACATTCAGGTGGGCCACCATGACGGACATCAAGTTTTCTTTGAAGAGCTCTTGGTAGGGATACAGATCTACCTCCCAAATTCTTTTTTCCTCATGAGCAATCAAGGGCAGTGAAAAATGGCTATCTGTTTCTGTATCTCCATGCCCAGGAAAATGCTTTGCATTAGCAAGCACCCCATTCTCCTGAAGCCCTTTCATGTAGGCCACTGCTCGCTGGGTAACTCGATTTTTATCTTCACCGAAGGCCCGAAAGCCGATGACAGGATTTTCGGGATTGGAGTTGACATCTACTACAGGGGCAAAATTGACATGCATGCCTAAAACCTTAAACTGTCGGGCGATTTCTGCTCCCATTTCCTGAACTAACTTCGGTTCTGAAATGGCTCCCAGAGTCATGGCTTTTGGAAAATTGAGGGTAGAATCCAGTCGCATCCCGATTCCCCATTCCGCATCCATCGCAATCATCAAGGGAGTCTTGGCTTGTGCCTGGTAGTAGTTGGTGAGGCGGGCTTGCCGATTGGGTCCCCCTTGAAAAAAAATAAGTCCTCCTAAATTTTCTTTTTGAATCAATGCACTGATCTCATCCACATGTCGCTGATCTTTGTTGGAATAGGCCGCCACCATAAAGAGCTGCCCCAGGCGTTCTTCAAAGCTGAGTGCATCAAACACACTATCCACCCAAAGCCGTTGGAGATCGGATTGGTTTGTTTCCAGTGAGTCCTTAAGAACCTCAGCAGAAACCCGCTTTTCAGGAATAAAAATTCCCAACAAAAGGACCCAGAGTAGGTTAAGCAAATGCAGTGTTCTCATGGAATAGAATACATTTTAATTCTGTATTTTTACCTAAATTTACCCGTTGATTTAGGGCTTTTTAGTTAAAGTAAAGGCTTTCCTATCGAATAAGTCTTTAAAAAAGGCCTGAAGATTCAAGATACAAAAGTTTGTAAAACTTCAACTCGACTTTGGAATTTTCTGAGGATTAAAAACCAAAACCCAAGCAGAGATTTGAGTCCATGGATGAGAAATCCAAGTACCCTTTTCGAAAAACTGAAAAAACATGAAATTCCCTTCCATATTTAAGACTGCCTCTCACCAGCGTTTTGCAATCAAGCCTAGGTACTATGATCCGATTAAGGAAGAGATCGAAGAGCGTACTTCAAGAATAAAAAGGGAACTTGAGGAAGAGGGCTTGATTCAGTCGGAAGAGGATAGCAACAGCTCCTCGTATCCGAGGAGGTCAGCGATGAAAGCCTCATTTTCTTCCTATCGGGGAATGAAAACCCGAGACACTTCTGTTTTCAATTCCATTGGAATTATCCGCACCCTACTTTTTTTGGGTATGGTCGCAGCGGCATTTGGATACATTTACATTGGTCCCTCCATTTTTACCTACCTAAGCTATGTGGCTATTGGAGGAGGTGGATTTTATTTTTTATTGAAATTTCTCAAAAAAGGGAAAAATGCCTGATTACATTCAGCTACTTCCCGATGCCATTGCCAACCAAATTGCTGCTGGTGAGGTAGTGCAGCGGCCAGCATCTGCACTCAAAGAGTTGCTCGAAAATGCCGTTGATGCTGGAGCCACACAAATTCAGGTAGTAGTCAAAGATGCTGGTAAGCAACTGATTCAAGTGATCGACAATGGGAAAGGAATGTCCCCCACCGATGCGCGAATGAGTTTTGAGCGACATGCTACTTCCAAAATCCGTACTGCACAAGATCTTTTTGCCATTCGAACTTTTGGTTTTCGAGGGGAGGCCATGGCTTCTATCGCCGCA
This sequence comes from uncultured Limnohabitans sp., assembly GCA_964587015.1. Lineage (GTDB taxonomy): Bacteria > Bacteroidota > Bacteroidia > Cytophagales > Cyclobacteriaceae > Algoriphagus. Next base: position 3,264 of record CAZPKI010000027.1, on the reverse strand, counting down.
GTGGCGCAGGTCGAACTAAAAACCCGAACGCAGGAAGCTGAGGTAGGTTCCTTGATTCATATCGAAGGTTCGGAGGTCAAAAAGCAGGAACCCGTAGCGGTACCCGTAGGAACTTCTGTGGCCATGCGAAACTTGTTTTTCAATGTCCCTGCTCGAAGGAATTTCTTGAAATCCAATCCCGTGGAGATGCGGCATATCGTTGATGAATTCCAACGAGTGGCCCTTTCCTACCCAGAAATAGCCTTTTCCCTGTACCAGCAAGATTTGGAAACCTACAACTTGCTCCCAGGCAAACTTAGCCAGCGCATCGTGGGGATTTTTGGGAAAGGAATCCAAAATCAACTCGTTCCCTGTGAGGAAGAAACTCCCCATCTCAGCATCAAGGGCTATGTAGGCAAGCCGGAATACGCAAAAAAAACGCGTGGGGAACAATTTTTCTTTGTAAACAATCGATACATCAAAAGCAGCTACCTCCACCATGCAGTACATACTGCCTACGAGGGATTGATTCAAGCAGATCAACACCCTTTTTATGTGTTGTTTTTGGATATAGATCCTGCCACCATCGATATCAACGTACATCCAACCAAGACCGAAATCAAGTTTGAGGACGAACGGACCATTTACGCAGTGATTCGTTCGGCTGTCAAGCAAGCCTTGGGGGCGCATCAGGTCATGCCTGCCCTGGATTTTAGCATGGATGTCAACTTTCAAGAAAATTGGACGACCAACCCTCAAGTGTTTGTGGATGTAGACCGCGAATACAGCTACAAAACCTACAATACTCCTGAGTTTCAGCGAGCCTCTGTTGCGGGTTGGGAGCGACTTTTTGAAGGGGATACTCCAGCTTCCATCTCCCAAAAATCTCCTGCTTTTTCGGGGGAGGATCAGGAGCTACTGACCTTTCAAAGTAGAGCTACAGCAGGAGAGGTTTCCAAGGTATTGCAGCAGGAAGCCGGCACAGGAACGACCTTCCAAGTAGAGCGAAGCTATATTGTGGCCCAAATGTCTACCGGGCTGCTTATCGTCGATCAGCAATTGGCGCATGAGCGTATCCTGTACGAGCGGTACCTCAAGCAACTGCAAACGACCCATGGAGCATCGCAACAATGCTTGTTCCCGACGGTCCTCAACCTGAATCCAGCTGATTTTGCCTTGGTGATGGACATCCTCCCGGAACTGGTAAGCCTTGGCTTTCTTGTCGATGAGTTTGGCAAAGACTCAGTGGTGATCCGAGGGGTCCCAGCAGAAACGCAAGTGAAAAATGAAAAGGAGCTCTTTGAAGGGTTGCTGGAGCAGTATAAAAATTTTAAAAACGAGCTTTCCCTAGATAAAAAGGAAAATCTAGCCCGCTCTCTTTCTAAAAGATCCTGTCTAAAGAAAGGGCAGAAGCTTGATGCACAAGAGATGGAAACCTTAGTAGGGCAGCTTTTTGCTTGTCCAAACCCAAATTATTCCCCTTCTGGAAACAAAACCTTCGTGAAATTGGATTTAACTAGCATTCACGCCTTCTTCGCAAAATAATATGTTTAGAAACATCACTCCGGTCGTTCAAAATCTATTGCTGATCAACATCGCTGTTTTTTTGGTGGCTAATTTTGTGTTCCCTCCCTTGAACGAATGGTTTGCCCTCTACAATATCCAGAGTTCGTACTTCAAGCCCTTCCAATTTCTTTCCTACATGTTTATGCATGCAGACTTTTGGCATCTATTCAGCAACCTCTTCGGTCTCCTGATTTTTGGTCCGCTATTGGAACAGTTTCTTGGCCCTAAAAAATTATTTATCCTTTGGATGGTCTCTGGAATGGGAGCAGGAGTGCTCTACTCCGGGTATACTTTGGTTCAGTACCGAACGATGGAGGAGAAGGTATTGGCATTTGAAGCCAACCCAGATCCAGAGTACTTTAACCGCCTAGTTATCGAGAATCGGAGCTACTTCTCTCCTGAAGTGTTTGATTTTGTAGATCAGTACAGCAGAAACCCGGAAGATCCGATGAATATCGATCGTGCTGAGCAAACCTTGAATACCATTTTGGAGCTTCAAGTCAACCAGCCGATGGTCGGCGCTTCAGGAGCACTCTTTGGGATATTGATTGCTTTTGGCATGCTGTTTCCCAATACCCAACTCTTCCTGCTCTTTCCACCAATACCGATTAAAGCAAAGTATATGGTGTTTTTCTATGGGCTATATACGGTGTACAATGTGCTATTGACAAGTCCTACCGATAACGTGGCCCACTTTGCACACCTCAGTGGTCTAGTGGTCGGCGCGATTCTGGTTTACTTTTGGAAAAAAAATAGAAATAGCTTCTACTGATATGTATTCAAGCTTTTGGGACAATTTAAAAAATGCATTCAACCGGCGGGACAATAGCTTATACAAGCTGATGGCCATTAACTTGATTGCTTTTTTTGTGCTGTTGATTGCACGTGTAGTGCTGACGCTTAGCGGCTTTGGGGAGCTCTACAAGGAAGGGCTGAAGTGGATCATGATGCCCGCTTCCGTGTCTACTTTTGTCACGCAACCCTGGTCTCTCTTCACCTATTTCTTTTTGCATGAAGGGCTGTTTCACATTTTGTTCAATCTCCTCTTCCTGTATTATTTTGGACTCCTCATTCATCAATATTTAGGGAGCAGGAAACTTACCAATTTGTATGTACTCGGCGGAGTGTTTGGAGCAGGATTTTATGTGTTGATGTACAATATTGCTCCCTACTTTTCAGGTGCAGTGGATACCTCTTTTATGCTTGGAGCCAGTGCAGGGGTATTTGCTGTGGTAGTCGGTGCTGCTACGCTTGCACCACAAACTACTTTTGTACTTTTTCTACTAGGTCCAGTCAAAATTGTTTACATCGCAGCATTTTATGTCATCCTATCCTTTGCCAATTCAATTGGTGAAAATGCGGGGGGTGAAATAGCACACTTGGGCGGGGCGATGATTGGCTTTGGCTACATCTACTTGTTGCGAAAAGGCTGGGATTTGGGTATCCCTATCCAAAAAGTGGGGATGTTTTTTGAAAATTTGGGGAGTAGACGTGCTCCAAAAGTAAGTTACAGAAGGTCTACCTCCAGCAAATCTCCCAGTACAAATCCTGTAACCAAGGAGACGCTCAGCCAAGAGGAAGTGGATAAAATCCTAGATAAAATTGCCGATAAGGGCTATGAGGGACTCACAAAGGAGGAAAAAAGAAAGCTGTTTGAGTTCAGCAAGAAGTAATTCCATTCAGTCAATAGCTAACAGTCCACTGACCACAGCCAACTGT
>CAZPKI010000026.1:0-17179 GCA_964587015.1 uncultured Limnohabitans sp. | reverse complement strand
GTAGCCAAAATTGCTAGCCTTAAGAATAAATGAGCACGATAGCAGACATACAGAATGAAATCGTAGCCGAATTTGAGATTTTGGGTGAAGACCGAGAATCGACGATTTTTTACATCATGGAGTTGGGAGGAACCTTAGAACCCTATCCAGAATCCTTCCGTAAAGACGAGTACACTATTCAGGGATGTCAATCGAAGGTGTGGTTAGTGGCTGAGGAGCAAGAAGGAAAAGTAATTTACAAAGCCGATAGCAATACCGATATTACCAAAGGGTTGATTTCATTGCTTATTCGGGTACTAAATCATCGAAGCCCGAAGGAAATTCTGAATGCCGATCTTGATTTTATCCCAAGAATTGGAATGGGAAATATCCTAGGCAGTCAACGATCGAATGGATTGGCAGCGATGATGAATCAAATGAAGCGCTATGCCCTAGCTTTTCAAACCAAGCAAAACGCCTAACATGAACGTCGACGAAGCATCTGAGAATAAAATACAAATTGACAACCTACGGGATAAGGTGGTCACAGCCATTAAATTGGTTTATGATCCTGAAATTCCCGTTGACGTGTATGAATTAGGATTAATCTATGAAATCAGTGTTTACCCAGTAAACAATGTATTTGTATTAATGACACTTACGTCTCCAAATTGCCCTTCGGCTGAGTTTATTCCTTCAGAAGTGAAGGAAAAAATTCAACAAATCGAAGGAATTAACCATGTAGAAGTCGAGGTAACATTTGAACCACCCTATACCCAAGACATGATGTCTGAGGTAGCCAAATTAGAATTAGGATTTCTTTAACACGAAAAATAAACACGCAGAACTATGTATCCTGAAGAATTAATTGCCCCCATGCGCGCTGAGTTGTCTCTCGTAGGATTCGAAGAGTTTCGTACAGCCGAACAAGTTGCTGCCCACCTGGGTCCAGATCATAAAGGAACTACCTTCCTAGTAGTTAACTCCGTATGCGGATGTGCTGCTGGTGCTGCTAGACCAGGAGTAAAAATGGCTTTAGAACAAGCTGGCAAAAAGCCAACAACACTCGCTACTGTATTTGCTGGAAACGACCGCGATGCCGTTGCCAAAGTTCGAGAATTGGTATTACCCTACCCTCCCTCCTCTCCTGCTATGGCCTTGTTTAAGGATGGTGAACTCGTACACTTTGTGGAGAGACACCATATTGAAGGAAGAAATGCTAAAATGATTGGAGAGCACTTGGTCGAAGTTTTTGAACATTTTTGTGATTAAAAAAAGTCCTTCGGGACTTTTTTGTTTATTTACTAAAAGTGATTATCCATTCTATAAATTGGATTTATTGTTTTAGGCCTTGATAATCAGTTGATTAAATAGGAATTTATTTTAACTCAATCCATTTAACTTATTTAGAGATTACCCAAACAATAATATATTTGAAAAATGGCCGATTTTAGTAACTTGAGGCCGATTTTAGAGTTATACATCCAAAATAAGCTACAAACAATCCATCATGTCTGATTCTGCCAAGCTGTTCTACAACGGACGAGAGTTTGAATTTCCAGTTATCATAGGTACTGAAAACGAACCTGCAATTGACATTGCAAAACTTAGAAGTGATACCGGTCTAATTACCATTGACTCTGGTTTCAAAAACACAGGTTCAACCACTAGTTCGATTACATTTCTAGATGGCGAAGAAGGAATCCTTCGCTATAGAGGTTACCGAATCGAAGATCTTGCAGAAAAATCCAGCTTCATGGAAGTGGCTTACCTCCTTATTTATGGAGAGCTCCCCACTCAAACCCAGTTTGAAGATTTTACGAAGCAGATCACTTACCATACTTTGGTACATGAAGACATCAAAAAGATTCTAGATGGCTTCCCTTCCAATGCCCATCCAATGGGTGTACTTTCCTCTTTAATCTGCTCTTTATCTGCATTTTATCCGGACTCGTTAAACCCAAATAGTACCCCAGAAGAGGTCAATTTGAGTATGATTCGTCTTCTAGCCAAAATGCCAACTTTTGCGGCTTGGGCTTATAAAAATAAGATGGGACATCCAGTGAATTATCCAGACAACTCACTGGATTACTGTTCCAATTTCTTGAAAATGATGTTTGCACTCCCTGCGGAACGCTACCAAGTAGACCCAGTAGTTGCCAAAGCATTAGACGCACTTTTGATTCTACATGCAGACCACGAGCAAAATTGCTCTACTTCTACAGTACGAATGGTAGGTTCTTCTCAAGGTCCTATTTATGCGTCGATCTCGGCTGGCATCAATGCCCTTTGGGGACCACTTCATGGTGGTGCCAACCAGTCTGTGATAGAAATGCTTGAAGCTATCAAAGCAGACGGTGGAAATACCAAAAAATACATCGACAAAGCAAAAGACAAGAACGACCCTTTCCGTTTGATGGGTTTTGGTCACCGCGTGTACAAAAACTTTGATCCTAGAGCAAAAATCATCAAAAAAGCAGCTGATGATGTATTGGCAAAACTAGGCGTTAAAGATCCTATCCTTGAGATTGCGAAGGAACTGGAGTTTGCTGCTTTAAATGATCCATATTTTGTAGAGAAAAAATTGTACCCAAATGTAGATTTCTACTCTGGCATCATTTACCGCGCATTAGGTATTCCTACGGACATGTTCACGGTGATGTTTGCCTTGGGTCGTTTGCCTGGCTGGATTGCTCAATGGAAAGAAATGACCGAAAAAGGAGAACCAATTGGAAGACCACGTCAGGTTTATACTGGCGCAACAGAACGAGATTACGTGGCTATGCCTAAGCGATAAGTATTCTCATTGCAACACTAGACTACGCCTTTATTTTTTTCTTCAACTTGATTGAAAAGAAATTAAAGGCGTTGTTTTTTTACCTTAATGAACCTGTCTCAATAGACTTTATAAAAACATGAAGCCAACAACCCTTGAAGAAGCAGTAGCGCTCACCCAAAAATTCACCTCCCGCCCATCCAACGAAGAACTTCTCCGCTTGTATGGCTTGTACAAGCAAGCTACCGAAGGAGATAATGAAGAGGAACGACCTGGAGGATTTGATTTTAAGGCTGCAGCCAAATACAATGCCTGGCTCATGCTCAAAGGAAAATCAAAAGAGGATGCCAGTACAGCTTACATAGAGTTGGTCACCGAACTTTCCGGAAAATACCTCTAAAACTTATAGCCCTGAAGCATCTTTAGGGCTATTTTTTTCATAGTACTTCGCTAGAAAACTTCCAAGAATCAATTGCTGCAAATGATACAGCATTACAGGAAGTAGCATCAATCCAAAGATTGCAGCGCTAGGAAACAATACCTTTCCAATTGCGACTCCATGTACCAAGGATTTGGTAGAACCACAGAAAAGGGCGGCGATCCGATCCTCCTTTGAAAAAGAGCCCATTTTTGTCAGCAGAAAGAGTATCCCCACAACCAGTAGCAAAATAAAGAGCATAACTAAGGCCAATCCTCCCAAGCTTAACCAGGAGAAGGAAGCGAAAAGCTGTTGCGAAAAAGACTCCGAAAATGTGGTAAATACAATGGAGAGAATGACTGTTTGATCTAAATATTTCAAGCGATTCAAAAAGGGCTTAATCTTTGGAAACAAATACTTGTGCAATGCCAATCCCAACAGGACTGGGAGTACAACTTTGAAAGACAAGTCACTAATCGAAGCCCAAAGATCGAGTTCGCCTGCGATCTCCCCTCCTGCAATCCCCATCCAAAAAGGAGTGATCACCACCCCTAAAAGGCTTGAAAGACTGGCATTGAAGATGGCTGCAGCCACATTACCCTTTGAAATTGACACCAACACTACCGAAGCACTAACGGTGGAAGGTAAAGCCCCTAGGTAGCTGATGCCCAGCGCAAAATTTGGATCTATTCCTGGAACAAAATTGAGCAAAGTAAACACCAGCAATGGAAAACCCAAAAATGTGGTCACCTGAATTAAAACATGAAGTCTCCAGTTGCTCAGCCCCGTTCGCAGCTGTGCTGGGTCGAGCTTCAGTCCATAAAAGAAGAAAAGCAGCGCAATACCCACTTGGATAAATGGCTTCCAAGGAAGGTTGGATTCTGTTGAACCCAATTCTGGCAGGATTCCAGCTAGACCTATAGCACATAGAATGCCTACCAAAAATCCATTTAGACCTACACGAGCTAATGATTCACCTAATTTGGACTTCATGGGTGGACAAGTCTTTTGAAATTATCACAGAAAATAGCAGTAGCAATAGCGACATTGAGGGATTCTGCCTTTCCAAAGCTTGGAATGGTAATCTTGCTACTCACCCATTTTTCCACCTCTTTTGAGATTCCTTGGGACTCATTCCCAAGCAGAAGCACACCTGGAGTTGGGTTTGTAAGCTCATGGATGGATTCTCCTTCCAAAAATGCCCCATACACTGGTAATTTCCATTCTTGAAACGCTTGGGCTAGATCACCATAGTAAAACTGAACCCGCGTAAACGAACCCATGGAAGATTGAATCACTTTGGGATTGTAAAATTCAGCGGTGTGCGAAGAAAAAATTAATTTTTTGATACCATACCAATCGGCAATTCGAATGATCGTTCCTAGGTTGCCCGGGTCCCGAACCTCATCCAGTGCAAGGATAAGCTCGCCTTTTTCTGGCAAAAATGCTTGATTGGCTTTCATTTGAACTACTGCCAAGGCAGCATCATTGCTTTGATACTGCCCCAGCTGCTCGAGTTGATTGGGGGTTACAAAAAGCACCTCAAACGCTTTGCCACTCAATAATGCGGCATGTTTCGTAGCAAATTCCTGGGTGACTAGAAGTAAATCCACCGTAAAACTGGATTGAAGTACCTCAACCACACTTTTCTCTCCTTCTACAAAGAATTTTCCCGACTCAAGTCGGTATTTTTTTTGATGTAAGGATTTTATAAACTTAACCGTATTTTTGCTTAGCATTCGTCCTCCATTTCGAACTTGAAATCTTCCAAATATATACTTTTTCTCAGTCTACTCTGGTTTTGCCTTGGCTGCTCTTTGACCAGAAATTTGGGAGAGGATGACTATGTGGTATACGACAATGAATTGGTAGGCTTAACTCTTGCGGATCCCGAAGCACTTCAACAACTAATCGAACAAGAACCCAATACCCGGATTTTAGGAGGATCATTTGGAGTAATGCTTTACCGAATAGGAAACCAATTTTACGACAGTAGTAAGGTTGCTACCAAACGTAAAAAAGTGATTGACGAATTGGAAAGCCTTCAATCCAGTGATGAGACTCAATTAGGTGATTTGGCCTACAAGCGAAAAGCAGATAACTTAAAGATCAAGTTGGAAGGACTAGATAAAAAAATAGAATATGGGAATGCCTTGATGCGAACGGGAAATCCTGTAGTCCTCTTGGATAGTAGTTTGGTTGAAAAATCTAGTAAAAACATGAAAGGCTATCTCGTCAATCATGGTTTTTTTGATGCAGAGGTTGACTACAGTATTTCAGTTAAAAGCCAAAAAGCTTCCATCTCGTACGAAATCGAAGAAAAAAAACCTTACATCCTTGACTCGGTTTATACCCGTATCGATAATCCTGAGATTCAAGAGCTTCTCTCTAATTTTTCATCCAATTCCTTTATCAAAAAAGGACAGATATACAATCAGGACAACATCACAGAAGAACGCAATCGATTAGAGGAGCTGCTGAAAAACAAGGGGTACTACATGTTTTCGAAGTCCTATGTCAACTACATCGCGTACCAAGACACTGCAGCGAAGTCCATCCGGCTGGAGCAAGTCATCCAAAAACCTACTTTTGCTGAAAGCCATCAAGTATATACCCTCGATTCGATCAGCCTACGAATCAATCCCCCTTCCGATGAGTTTGCAGACAGACAAATTCAAACCCAATACCAAGGGATTGATTTTTCCTTTTATCGAGATCGCTATTCAGCCAAAATTCTAGCCTCAAGAATTCAATTGCAAAAGGGAAAGCCCTACAACAGGATTGATGCACTTGAAACGCAGCGACTAATTAATAGCTTGGATCTATTTCGGTTCGTCAACATTACTTTTGATACGCTAGGAACCTCCTTATCGGCCGCTATTTACACACAACCCAATCAAAAATACCAGCTCACCAACCAGCTGGGGATGACCATCACGGAACAGCTCCCAGGACCCTTTTTTAGTACTGCATTGCGAAATCGAAATTTCTTCCGAGCAGGAGAATTGCTTGAACTCAATTTCAGAGCTGGCTTGGAAGGGGTTGCTTCTGCCACAGGCCAAGGCGTGTACCAAAGCAGTGAAATCAATACCTCACTTTCTGTAATTTTTCCTAGATTCCTAATCCCATTTTCCCCAAAGACACTCCAGCAATTGGGGAAATACAACCCGACTACACGAGTTCAATTTGGATACCTGAGTACCAATCGGCCGGAATACAACCGCAATGCGATCAATGGACAATTGGGATACACCTGGGCTACGCGCAACAATCGTCAATCCTTTACGATTAATGCCGCGGATGTCAGCTACATCCGTACGCCCTACATTCAGGACGAATTCCTAGGCATTCTGGAAAACTTACAGAGCGATGGCAACAACCTAATCTGGTCATTTCTACCCTCCCTAATTAGCAGTTTTTCAGGTCAGACGCTAATCAATTTTAATCGATACGGCGATTTTTCAGCTCGAAAAGCTTCCCTACTCCGAATTTTTGGAGAAAGTGGCGGGACTACCTTGAATTTTACGAATGTTCGGAGAAACGATTCACCAGAAATCGATTATGCCAATTTCCAATGGCTTAAGGGACAGGTTGATTACAGGCGATATTATCCAATTAGCAAAAAACAAACTCTTGCCTACCGACTGAATTTTGGGTTGGCACGTCCTTACGGAGTCAGTGCTGGGATTTTGCCCTATGAAAAGTATTTCTTTGCTGGAGGTGGTACCAGTATCCGCGCTTGGCAAGCCCGAAGGCTGGGACCTGGAAGTTCTACCCCTATCACTGGACCAGGTGGAAATTACGATTACAGGAATGAGCAACCTGCAGAAATGATTCTAGAGAGTATGTTTGAGTACCGAAGGAAGTTATTCAGCTACTTCGATATGGCCGTTTTCCTTGATGCAGGAAACTCTTGGATGATTGGAAGAGACGATGCTCGCCCGGGAGCAGATTTTAGATACGATCGATTTTACAAGGAGATTGCAGTAGGTACTGGACTAGGATTACGAATGGATTTTGATTTTTTGGTCATCCGCCTAGACTTAGCTACCAAAGCTCTCGATCCAGCACGCGAAGAAGGCCAGCGATGGATTCTTGACAACATTCGATTCAATAAACCCTTGGGAGAAAAAGGACAAACTGTATTTAATTTTGGAATTGGATATCCATTCTAAAATCAAAAAACCTATGAGTAGGAAATCAAAAGAAGAAATTGCAGCCATTTACAAGCAAATGCAGGAATACATTTGCGAAGCCCTCGAGGCTGGAGATGGGGCAGGATCTTTCAAAGCAGATAATTGGGATAGAGAGGAAGGTGGTGGAGGTCAAACTCGAATTTTTCAGGATGGAGCCATCCTTGAAAAAGGTGGAGTAGCCTTTTCAGCTGTACATGGACCCACTCCAAAAAAGATTTCTGATAAACTTGGCTTGGAGTCCGGTATCTTTTTCGCAACGGGAGTATCTATCGTTTTGCACCCCTACAATCCTATGGTTCCCATCATTCACATGAATATCCGATACTTCGAGATGGAGGATGGTACCCATTGGTTTGGTGGAGGAATAGATTTGACACCCCACTACATTGTACCTGAAGATGCGGCTTACTTTCACCAAAAACTAAAAGAAACCTGCGATGCTTTTGATACTAGCTACTATCCCAAGTTCAAAAATTGGGCTGACGACTACTTTTTCATCAAACATCGTCAAGAGACCCGTGGCATCGGAGGTATTTTCTACGATCGACTTAGCGCTACCTCAGACGGCCATTTCCAGGAGATTTTGGATTTTAGCCTTGCCTTGGGAAGACTGTTTCCTGAGATCTATACCTACTTCATGAAAAAGAACTCCATACTTCCATTCGGTCCTGAGCAAAAAGCCTGGCAAGGGCTCCGTCGTGGTCGCTATGTGGAGTTCAACTTGGTTTGGGATGCAGGAACCAAGTTTGGCTTGGATACCAACGGTAGGACAGAAAGTATTTTAATGAGCATGCCCCCGCAAGCAGAATGGACCTATCAGCATGAACCCAAGCCAGGTAGTGCTGAGGAATACACCTTGGCTCACCTAAAAAAAGGAATTGACTGGCTTTCCCGCACCGCATGATAGAATCCATTAAGAATTGGGACGAGAAGGCCTTTCTATGGCTCAATTCCTTCCATTCGGATGGATTGGACCCCATCGTCTTTCAGCTTACGCAGACGATTACTTGGATTCCTTTATACCTTTTGCTACTCTATTTAATCTACCGGAAGGATCCTAAAAATACGGCCTGGGTGATTGGTGGAGTCATGCTGACCATTCTTCTGGCAGATCAAGTGAGTTCAGGATTGATGAAACCTTATTTTGAACGACTGCGCCCCTGCCATGATCCACAATGGGAAGGACTCCTACACAACTATGGTAGGTGTGGTGGTCTTTACGGGTTTGTCTCTTCTCATGCTGCCAACACCTTTGGGATGGCCACATTTCTAACACTTATCCTACGTAAAAATCAAAAAGGAATCTATTGGCTTTTTCTTTATGCCATGATAGTCAGTTATACCCGCATTTATCTGGGGGTACATTATCCTTTAGATGTAATTTTTGGAGCTTTGGTCGGCGTACTGTCCGCTTACTTATCTTGGGCTGTCGTAGTCATCCTTAAGCGGAAAATCATCAAAAAAGTACTGGAATAGCTTATCCCCTAAGGTTAAAGGGACTCCAAAAGCTGCTAACTGGGTATTTCCCAAATCCCTTCCGCTTGATACCGAATTTCTCCATTGCTTACGAGGAGCGGGGATTCCAAATTGTTATGGTACAATTTCCCTGTTCCCAGGCCTTGAGGGAGGCGTGGTAGATAGGTAGAGGTGAGTTGCGAGATGGCATTGAGGCCAATCGAACTCTCCAAGGCTGAAGTCATCCACCAGCCAATACCCATTTTTTCTGCAAGTTGAATCCATTCCCGCGTTTCTAAAACCCCTCCGAGAAGGCTAGGTTTTAAAATCAAGTACTGTGGCTGTATGGAGTTCAGCACTTCCTCTTTAGCTGGCTTGCCAATAAGTTCTTCATCTAGTGCGATTGGAATTGGGCTATTCACTGCCAATTCCCGCATTGACTTCCACTGACCCACAGCGATAGGCTGTTCGATGCTATGCATTCCAAAATCCTGCAAGAGCTCCAATTTGCCCATTGCTTCTTGGATAGAAAAGGCACCATTTGCATCCACACGCAGCACCAGGTCTTTTGCTGCCTCCTGCTCCCGGATATAGCGAAGGATTTCAAGCTCCTGAGCAAAGTCAATCGCCCCAATTTTCAATTTCAAGCAGGCAAAACCCTCCCCTAATTTTTGATTGATTTGCTGCAGCATAAATTCTTTAGTTCCCATCCAAATCAAGCCGTTGATGGGGATGGGCCTTCCCTGGTCAAAAAATGAATTGGCAAGGATACGCTTTCGTCCGCCATTCAGAAAATCCAAAAGGGCTGTTTCCAAGCCAAAACGGATAGAAGGAAGAGAAAACGGCACCAGAGCCTTAACTTGTTGGAGCAGGCTCTCCTCCTCCAAATCCCAAGCTCGTGCATTTGCTAGCTTCAAAACATCACTTAATTGGGATTCAAAATTAGGTCCAAAATCCGGGCTAAGGCCTGCTAATGGTGCAGCCTCTCCCCAGCCTAGTTGATCCAAGTCTCCCTTTCGATGCACCATGATCCAAAAGACCTCTCGGGTATGCATTACCCCACGAGAAGTGCCTGCTTCAAATCGAAATTGAAGCGTACGTTTGACAAAAGAAAATTGAAGGCTCACCGGTAAAGTCATGAAGCTGTAACCAAAAGGAGTTGACAAGGGTTAACTATATTTGCGGACAAAATGCCCTATTTATGGAAATCCAGAGGATTGATCTTAAAGAATACGAATATACTTTACCCGAAGAACGAATCGCTAAACATCCCTTAGAAAAACGGGATCATTCCAAACTTTTGGAATACAAAAAGGGAAGCATCCACCACCGCCATTTTTTTGATCTTCCAGCCCTTTTGGATTCCGATAGCTTGTTGGTTTACAACAACACCAAAGTAATTCCTGCTCGGCTTGTTTTTCAACGACAAACGGGTGCTCGGATTGAGGTTTTTTTGCTCCAACCAGTCGCCCCCTCTAGGGTGATGTCAGAAATTATGGCTTCCAAAAAGCCAGTGGTTTGGGAAACCATGATTGGCAATTTAAAAAAATGGAAAGATGGAGAAGCGCTTCAGGGAACTGTGACGGTAGCGAATCAACAGGTGGTCCTTACTGCAAGACTGCTGAATAGAGAGCTAAACCAAGTTGAATTTTCCTGGTCTGAAGGAGAAATTGCATTTGTAGATTTGGTGGAGGCATGTGGGGAAACACCCCTTCCACCCTACCTCAATCGAAAAGCACAGGAAGAAGATAAATCGCGATACCAAACCGTTTATTCAGAGAAGGAAGGCGCTGTCGCAGCACCTACTGCTGGACTTCATTTTACAGAAGAGATTTTTGAGGGCTTACGAAAAAAAGGTGTTCAAGAAGCTGCTCTTACCCTTCATGTAAGTGCTGGGACATTTCAGCCAATCAAAGTACAAACTGTGGAAGAGCATCCCATGCACAGTGAGCAGATGGAAATCAGGCTAGAAACCATTGAAAAACTGCTCAACCATAAAGGAAAAATCATTGCTGTGGGCACCACTTCAGTAAGAACGCTTGAAAGCATGTACTGGTTTGGAGTTCAATTGCTTGAAAACAGGGGTACTCTATTTCAAATTGAAAAACTTGCTCCCTATGCACGACGTGAATCTTTGCCCACAGGCAAAGAAGCTTTGGAAGCGATTGTCAAAGAAATGAATACCAAGTCAGTGGACTCTCTTTTGGGAACTACCGAAATTTTTCTATTTCCAGGTTACCAATTTCAGCTTGTAGATGGATTGATTACCAACTTTCACCAACCTGGTTCTACGCTCGTGCTCTTGATTGCTGCACTTTTGGGTGAGGATTGGAAAAAAGTATACCAGGAAGCTCTCGCCAAGGACTATAGATTTCTTAGCTACGGGGACAGTAGCTTGCTTTGGGTTTAATCTCCTAAGCTTCCAATCTTCCGGATGCCCCCTAGGAGTTGGTGGTAAAATGTACGCCCTACTGGCACCAAGTCATTGCCAATTTTCACCTCTTTGGTAGTGATCGAAAGAATCTCTGAGGCTTGGACAATATAGCTTTTGTGAATACGGATAAACTGGCTCACCGGAAGCACTGATTCAAATTCCTTTAGAATATTTCTCACAGAAAAAATGGCATTCTTCGTAATCAAGGTGGTGTAATTACCGTCTCCCTTTAACCAAAGAATGTCGTCAAATTTGACCTTGACTAAGCTACCCTCGTGGCGTACGAATACCGCGTCTTTAACAAGTAGTTTGGTGTCTTGGAAAAATAACTTCTTCTCCCCACTTCCGTTCCCGTTGGTCTTTCGTACTTCGAGTAGTTCTTTCATAGTCAGGTAACTCCCTGAAAGAAAGTATTGTTTGAAAAAAATTTAAGAATACAGATTTTGCCAAATAAACGGCTGCTTCTTTCGAGTTTAACCCATAAAAAATCCTTGAAAACACCTAAGTTCCAAGGATTTTAAATTTCAGGTTCAGTTTAAGCCAGGCTTTAGCGCATCGCTTTGTAGGCATTGATCAGTCCATTGGTAGAGCCATCGTGAGAATTAATAGTAGCTTCTCCTGCCAACTCAGGGAGAATGCCATTGGCAAGGACTTTACCCAATTCGACACCCCATTGATCGAAACTAAAAATATTCCAAATCATTCCTTGGGCAGCTATTTTATGTTCATACATCGCTATCAACTGCCCTAGCGTATAAGGAGTGATTTGCTTTACCAAAATAGAATTGGTAGGTCTATTTCCCTCAAATACTCGATGGGGAGCAAGGCGTTGGATTTCATCTTCTGATTTACCCGATTTTCTCATCTCCGCCTCTACCTCAGCCAGCGTTTTTCCCTTCATCAGGGCTTCAGTCTGAGCAAAAAAGTTAGATAGTAGCTTGACATGATGGTCTCCAATCGGATTATGGGACTTTGCTGGGGCAATGAAATCACATGGAATCAGGTGCGTTCCTTGATGAATCAATTGGTAAAAGGCATGCTGTCCATTGGTACCTGGTTCCCCCCAAATAATTGGGCCTGTACTATAATTTACTTTTTTGCCATCTCGACCTACGTATTTTCCGTTGCTCTCCATATTTCCTTGCTGGAAGTAGGCGGCAAAACGATGTAAATACTGGTCATAGGAAAGGATTGCTTCCGAGCTTGCGCCTAGAAAATTGGTGTTCCATATCCCTACTAAGGCCAAAATCACTGGAATATTTTGATCTAGGGGTGTATTTTTAAAGTGCTGGTCCATGGAATGTGCCCCAGAGAGCAATTCTTCAAAACGATCGAATCCAATGGCACAGGCGATTGGAAGGCCGATGGCAGACCATAAAGAATACCTTCCTCCCACCCAATCCCAAAACGCGAACATATTTTGAGGGTCAATCCCAAAAGTACCTACCGCATCGGCATTGGTTGATAGCGCCACAAAATGCTTGGCAATTGCTTTTTCATCTTTTGCATGGGACAAAAACCAAGACCTTGCTGTATGCGCATTGGTCATGGTCTCTTGCGTAGAGAAGGTTTTGGAGGCTATAAAGAAAAGCGTGGTTTCCGGATCAACTTCCTTAAGCGTTTCAGCAATATGCGTGCCGTCCACATTGGACACGAAAAAAAGCTTCAAATTCGGATGCTGGTAGGCCTTTAATGCTTCAGTCACCATCACAGGTCCAAGGTCAGAACCTCCAATACCAATATTTACCAGCTTTGTAATTGGCTTTCCCGTATAGCCCAACCATTTTCCCTGGTGAATTTGAGTAGCAAAAGCCTTCATTTGAGCCAATACCGCATTGACATCGGGCATGACATCCTGGCCATTGACAAAGATTGGAGTATTGGACCGGTTACGTAAGGCCGTATGAAGAACTGGACGGTTCTCAGTTTGGTTGATCGCTTTCCCCTCAAACATGCTGGAAATAGCCTCCTGCAAAGCAGTCTCTCGAGCTAGGTTCAGCAATTCCTCGAAAACTTCGTCTGAAATTCGATTTTTAGAAAAGTCAACCAAAATATCTTCAAGGCTTCGACTGTAACGCTCAAATCTATTCTTTTGATCAAAAAGTGCAGTGATAGTGCTAGTTTGGTGTTTTTTTGAAAGTTCTACTAGCTTACTCCATGCAGGAGTAGTGGTCGGATTTATAGCTTGCATAGCTTTGAAAGCATTTTAAAATAAATATGGATCAGTTAAAGGAAGTGAAAAAGCAATCCTAGAAAACACAGCCTGATGTATCCTCGAAAGAGGAAGGGTATCGAAAATTAATTTCCTCCTTCAGCCTTTGCTTTTCTTTTAAAGCCCTTGTTGAAAGGCCAGGTATATTCCAAAGCTTCCATTCCTTTATTTAGATTGTAGGAGGCAGAATCTGCATTCTCCATTGTTTTTTTCAGGGATTTGGCGAAATCCGGGTCATTCAAGAGCATGCCCAAGGAATTGTCGGTTGAGTTGAGCTTATCGGTGATTCCTGCAAATTCCTTAGATAAAGCTTGGGTATTTGCACTTGTGACGCGAAGGCTCTCCATGGTAGCTTTGAGATCCGGAACAATCGAAGTATCCGTTACCAAATCATTCATCAAAGTTCCTTTTTGATTGAGTTTGCCCGAGAAATTGTTCAAATCCGCAATCATCTTGTTGCTATTTACAGAAGCCCGCTCCAGGTTGGTTAGGATGGTACGGAAATTCATGGCCAAGGTAGAATCTGTCATTACCGCTCCAACAATCCCTTCTCCTGCAGCTATTTTACCCGTAAGCACCTTCAAATCATTCGTAATGTCTACCAGGTTCTTATTGTTTTCCTGTAAGGTTTCCATCATTTTGTCCGTATCCAAAGGCATGATCGCCTCTAGCCGGTCTCCCTCTTCCACTGGAGGATAATCGGTGGTACCACCATAAATGACAATGATTTTATTCCCAATCAAGCCATCTGAACTGATGGTTGCTTTGGAATTTTTACGAATAAACTCGACCACTTTTTCCTCAACACTCAGTTCAACTTCCACCTGGGAGTCCCCAAAAAAGTTGATTTTTCTCACTGTGCCAATTTTGACACCTGAAAACCAAATGTTGTTTCCAGGCTGAAGTCCTCCAACATCATCAAACACTGCCTTGACATGGATGGCTTTCACAAATTTTTTCTGCTGCCCACCTAAGGTCATGATTCCTACCACAAGGATGGCAATTCCAATCAATACAAATAGACCTACAAGTACAGATCGTTTATTTTCTTGATTCATGAGTTGATAAAATTATAATCGTAGAATGATTTAATCCGCTGATCTTCAGCATGAGGAAAAACCTCTTCAAAAGTGCCCAGGGCACCAAATTGCCCCTCCAATAGTACGGCCATCCGATCTCCAGTTTGCTTGGCACAAGACAAGTCATGGGTAATTACTATTGAGGTGGTCTTGTATCGCTCGCGAACTTCATTGATCAGATTGTTGATGTCCACACAGGTGATAGGGTCTAACCCAGCTGTAGGTTCATCGTACAGCATGATCTCCGGATTAAGCACCAAGGTACGAGCAACGCCGATTCGTTTTTTCTGGCCTCCTGACAACTCAGATGGCATTTGATTAATTGTTTGTGGAAGACCAACAGCATCCAACAGTTCTTCAATTCGTAAAGAAATCTCCTTTTTAGTGAGGTTCTTGATGTTTCTAACCAATGGAAACTCCATGTTTTCTCGAACAGTCATGGAATCGTAGAGCGCTGAATTCTGAAATGAAAAACCAATTTTTAGTCTCATTTCATTCAATTCACGAACACCAAGTCGAGAAATTTCCTTTCCAAATACCTCCATACTGCCACTATCCTGCCGCAGGAGTCCAACCATGATTTTAATCAGCACCGACTTTCCTGTTCCTGAGCGACCCAAAACCACGAGGTTTTCTTCTCGGTACAAATCCAAATCCACTCCTTTCAGTACTTCAAGCTCACCAAAGGCCTTGTACAAATCACGGATCACAACCACTTTTTCTCGATTATCCATGGCTATTTGATTCGGAATAGGTTAATGATCTGGAGCGAAAGCAGTTCCTCAATGAAAATGAGGAACATGGAAACTACTACTGCTGCATTGGCAGCTTTACCTACACCTTCTGTTCCTTTGGAAGAAGTGTATCCTTTGTAGCACCCTACCATCCCGATTGTAAATCCAAAAAACAAGGATTTGATGATGGAAGCGAATACGTCGAGAAAAGTTACCGAACTGAATACTTGCGCAAAAAACGTGGAGATACTGACCAATTCATTCGCGTTCACATTGATAAATGCACCCATCAAGGCCACAAAGTCAGTATACATCACCAGGACTGGGATCATGAACGTGGTGGCTAACACACGAGAAACCACCAAAAACTTATAGGGATTGGTCCCCGACACCTCCATGGCATCAATCTGCTCGGTTACTTTCATGGAAGCGATTTCGGCTCCGATACCCGAACCTACTTTGCCGGCAGCGATCAGGGCAGTTACCAACGGTCCCATGGCCCGAACAATTGCAATTGCAATTAAGGAAGGTAGCCAGGAGGTTGCCCCAAACTCAGACAAGGAGGGGCGGGACTGATTTGTAAAAACAATCCCAACTATAAACCCAGTCAAGGAAATCAAGGGTAAGGACTCTACCCCAATACGGTAACATTGGTGGATGACTTCTTTAAACTCGTAGGGCGGAACAAATACCTCTTGAAAAAATCGCTTCACAAAGTTCCATGCATCGGCTAACCCCTTGAAGAAGGCATCTATTTTTTTTGAAAAGACATGCTTTCGCGTACCGGTCTGTTCTGCCATAGTCGTGTTCAGAGTTCCAAAAATAAGGAATAAAATTCAAAGGATGTTCCAAAAATCAGCTTTTGATGCCCCTAAAAAAAGAATCAAAAATTAAGATACAGAACCAACTAGGAAACAATTAAATCACCCTTTCTCAATCCATCTGTTTACGAGTAAACCCTTCCAAAAGTTCATTTAGAATACTAGCCAAAATGAATCGGATTCATCCCTCGAATTGGAAGGGAAAAATCACCACATTTTCAAACCAAAAGAAATTCGTTTCGAGACATTTTAAAAAAAAATCGATCTTGTCTTGGGTTCGATTGATGGTGGATGAAGACAGGCAAAAACTAGATGGAAGCAGTCAACTCAAAAATACTTTCCATTACCTCCCCATATCTACCTGGAACTATTGGAGCACAAAAAAGAATGGTGAAAACTCAAAATTAGGCCTTAGATTAAAAATTAGTCTAGACTAATTTTTTTAGTCTATACTAATTTAGACTTGGTTAAATAATTCATATTTACTTATAAATCAAGGCTTTAAGACAAATTTTGGAATGCACTGATTTAATTGAAAACTAAAAAAATTGAGAGTGCGTATTGGAGCTGCTCTTCTCCTCACATTTGACCCTATTCGGCTAGTGAGTCCTAGAAAATTGGCACTAAACAGTCCGAATCATCTTTCCAATCCCTCCCTTTAGGATTTCAAACTCATCAACAATTGAACCAAAAACTAGGTATTGATTTCAAATCCCAAAACAGCAACAGCCCAACAGGCTCTCCTCTCCCACCCTATTTCAGTTCCGAAAAAAGATAAAATTATCAGGCTTTTGAAGCCCTAATTCCTACCTCCCACAAAGTTCCTTGTAGGCGCAAAAGCTACATTTTTTCTTGTCGTCGGTTTGGTCGAAAGGTACCAAAGGGTCCATAATTTCTTCCAGAAGACCTCGAAGTCCTTGCTCAAATCCAGCCGCAAAATCTCGGTAATCGAGCACCTCAGATTCCTCCAGCTGAAGGAAGGGATTGAAATCTTCAGAATAGATTTCCTTGATATTAATAATCCCCGGCTTCAGTGGAAGAAGGTTGTCTGGATGTTGGTACTGGTAGAAAAAGG
>CAZPKI010000025.1:13438-17521 GCA_964587015.1 uncultured Limnohabitans sp. | reverse complement strand
GGCTCTTGACCCAAAGCTTGGGCAATGCTATCTGAAAAAGGAAGGCTGAGAGCAAGCGTCGTAAGTCCTGCTTTTTGGAGAAAATGTCGTCGTGTGGTCATGTTGATCAGAGATTAATGCATAAAAAGTTAGCAAATCCTTACTTCTAGTACCACCAAAACCTACTTTTTTCTTCGAACGGCCTGGTAAGTTGTTCGGGTGGTCTGTTCCAAGAGTACCACATACCCTTCCATCAAAGCCGAAATCTCGGATTCATTCGGCTTTAGAATGGTCAAGAGCTCCAAGTCCTCGTTGTATCGGATCTCAAAGCTGGACTTGAGACTCTCCACAAGTTGCTCCAGTTTAAACAGTTGGGTATCCACAACGAGCGAAACCGTAATGGCAGAAAGTTGGAGCATATTGGCTCGCAGCTTCAGTTCCTTCAGCTTCTCGTAAATCGCATGAATGTGTTTTTCTTCAATAAATGTAAAGTCAGTAACCTTAAAGCTGACAAGCACTTGGTTTTTTTTCAACACCAAAGTGGGCACCTCATGCGAAGCAGCATGCTCGTGGATTTTGGTTCCAGCCCCTTCAGGATCTAAAAAGGATTTGACAAAAAGCGGGATGCCTGCATTTGCCAAAGGTTTGATTGTTTTGGGGTGGATGACAGAGGCCCCAAAGTAGGTCATCTCTGCTGCCTCGCGATACCTGAGTTCCTCAAATTTTTGGGTATTTGGAAACAGCTTGGGATCTGCATTGAGCACGCCAGATACATCTTTCCAAATGGTCACCGACTCCGCATCCAAGCTGGTAGCAAGAATCGCCGCTGTAAAATCAGACCCCTCTCTTCCCAGCGTGGTGGTTCGTCCCAGAGGATCTCTCCCAATAAATCCTTGGGTCAAAATCGTTTGGTGTTCCAATAGGCCAGCCCATTGATTCTGGCAAGCGCTGCGGGTCTTTTCCCAATCTATTTTTGCAAATCTAAAGTCCGAATCCGTATGGATCACGGTTCGTGCATCCTGCCAAGCAAGGGATAATCCTTTAAAATTTAGGTATTCAGAGACGAGAAGGGAAGAAAGCAATTCCCCGTAACAAATCAGCTGATCATACACTTCATCGTAATTGGTTTTTGAAATAGGCACCTCCAAGATGGGTTGGGCGCTATCCAACAGCTGCTCTATTTTCTCAATTACCGGATGAGCAGTGGGGAAAAGCTCCTCGCAAACTTCCAAATGGAAATCTTTAATCTGCTTCCACTCCTTCGAAAAATCCCCTTGCTCCAACTTTTTAGCCAATACTGCCTCCAGAGCATTGGTTGTTTTTCCCATGGCAGAAACTACAATGAGCTTGTTGGTCTGAAGCCGGGACTGGAGTAGGGTATGGAGATTAAGGAGTGCAGCCGCATCTTTTACGGAAGCCCCACCAAATTTGTACACGTGCAAAGTCCTGTTCATAGGCAAAAAGGAGCACCAAAACTCCTTGCTGCGAAGTTACGCAAAGATGAATGATCCTCCTAAAAATCAGGCCCCAAGAGCACTACCTACACGCTAATCCTCTCGAATCACCACTATTCAAAAATTGGCTATGATTTGATAAGAGATGTTTACATTTGCTGCTCTAACTGTAAAAACCATGGCATCACGCTCCCTGTACCTCTCGCTAGCCATTTTAGCAATGGCAGCCACCACTTGGACCTCTTGTGGACCAAAAGCACCCGTAATCGACGAAACCTTCGCAACCCAAACAGAAAAGTTGCTGATAAAGGTAGACACCCTCCATACCGGATTGGAAAACCCTTGGGGCATGACTTGGCTTCCAGATGGAACGCTCCTTGTCACCGAAAGAAAAGGAGAAATCCTTGTTTTCAAGGAGGATAAATTTTCAGGAGAAAAAATTCAAGGCTTACCCGCAGTTCACAACGTAAATCAAGCAGGTCTCTTGGACATTGCTGTGCATCCCAACTATGCAGAAAATGGCTGGATTTACATTTCCTATGCACAAAACTTTGCCGACAGCACCGCTGCTACCACCATTCTTCGATTCAAGTTGGACGGAAACACTGCAGTGAACCAGGAGGAACTTATCGTAGCTGGTCCCGCTTGGAAAGGTGGCCGCCACTTTGGAAGCCGCATCGTATTTGACAAGGCAGGCTTCCTCTATTTCTCCAACGGAGATAAGGGAAATATCCCAATGAATGCGCAGAACTTGAACAATGCCCATGGCAAAATTCACCGCATCAAGGACGACGGTGGCATCCCAGCAGACAATCCTTTCAAAGATTCCTTGGGCAATACCAGCTCAATCTGGACCTATGGCAACAGAAACCCACAGGGTCTAATTTACGACAAAGCCAACGACAGAATCTGGGAAGTAGAGCATGGTCCAATGGGCGGTGACGAACTCAACCTGATTGAAAAAGGAAAGAACTACGGTTGGCCTGTGATCACCTACGGCATCAACTACGATGGCACTCCCATCACAGAAATCACAGAAAAAGAAGGCATGGAGCAGCCCAAGCATTATTGGGTACCCTCCATTGCTACATGCGGTGTGGCCG
This sequence comes from uncultured Limnohabitans sp., assembly GCA_964587015.1. Lineage (GTDB taxonomy): Bacteria > Bacteroidota > Bacteroidia > Cytophagales > Cyclobacteriaceae > Algoriphagus. Next base: position 14,985 of record CAZPKI010000025.1, on the reverse strand, counting down.
TAGTCACCTCTGACAAATACCCAACTTGGAAAGGCAATATCCTCATTGCAGCCCTTGCAAAGCAGCACATCGCTCGTGTGGAAATGGATGGCACCAGCTATGTGAAGGAAGAAAAATTGCTTCAAGACATTGGACGCGTTCGCCAAGTGGCTGAAAGTCCAGATGGCTACATTTATGCGATTACGGAAGCTACAGGCCTATTGGTCAAATTGCTTCCCATCCGATAAGCATCGCTAACACAATTCCAAAAGGCCTTTCGATCGAAAGGCCTTTTTTGGTTTAAGAAAAATTGCGCTGCCAAATCCTTCAATTGAAACAAAAAAAGTTAATTTTCCAATCCCTAAACTCTTACCTACAAAAGCGCGTTAATCCTCTATATCCTTGATTCATAAGACTATGAAAACACTTGCAGCCTATCTTTTAGTCCTTCTCGCCATGATTTCGCCTCTTTTTTCATGCCAGGCAAAGGAAGGAGATCCAGTTCCTGATTCGTTAACTTCTCAAAAATTCATTACGAAAACAGAGAAGATGGTTATCAAGGTAGATACCCTACACACAGGCTTCCAAAACCCATGGGGGATGACCTGGCTCAATGCAGAAACGCTCTTGATCACTGAAAAGAAGGGCGAGTTACTGCTATTCAAAAAAGATAAATTCTCTGGCCAAAAAATCACAGGCCTCCCCACATTTTACACCACTGGACAGGCTGGATTGTTAGACATTGCTACCCATCCCAATTATGCCCAGAATGGATGGATCTACATCGCCTATGCTAAGCCTGTAGGCGATGGTGGTGCGACGACTATTGCTCGATTTAAACTGTCAGGAACTGTTGTTGCATCTTTTGAAGAACTTATTGTGACCTCTCCTGAATGGAAGGGAGGAACTCACTATGGCAGCAGGATCGTCTTTGACAATCAAAATTACCTCTACTTCAGCAATGGAGAGCGAGGCAGTCAAGACAATGCACAGAACTTAAAAAATTCGCATGGGAAAATCCACCGAATTCATGACGATGGACGCATCCCTACAGACAATCCCTTTGTCGCTACCTCCGGAGCCATCCCTTCTATCTGGACCTATGGAAATCGTAATCCTCAGGGTCTATTTTTTGACAAAGCGAGCAACCGCCTTTGGGAAGTGGAGCATGGCCCTCGTGGGGGTGATGAGCTGAACCTTCTCGAAAAAGGAAAAAATTACGGTTGGCCAGTGATCACCTACGGCATCAACTACAACGGCACTCCAATCACGGAAATCACAGCAAAAGAAGGGATGGAACAGCCTGTCAAGTACTGGGTTCCTTCGATTGCCACCTGTGGAATGACACTAGTGACTTCAGATCGTTATCCTGCTTGGAAAGGAAATATTCTGGTAGCTGCACTTGCAGGTAACCACATTGCTCGAGTGGAAATGGATGGAACGAAACCTGTGGCTGAGGAAAAATTACTTCCAGGAATAGGTCGTGTCAGACAGGTATCCTTGAGCCCCGATGGCTATGTTTACGCAATCACTGAGGGTACGGGCTTATTGATCAAGCTAGTTCCTTC
>CAZPKI010000025.1:0-13338 GCA_964587015.1 uncultured Limnohabitans sp. | reverse complement strand
TTAGACAAAATCCACATCCACACTGAAGGGGTACTTCATTAGAAATTGAAGTGCTTCTTCGATGGATAGGTCCTCAAACAATACGCGGTGGAGGTTTTCGGTTATTGGAGCACGTATACCTGCAGTTTTCAAAAAGGCATCTACAATACGTACGGTATTGACCCCTTCGGCAACTTCTTCCATGGTTTCCAGGATTTGATCTAGGGTCTCTCCTTTTGCTAGGCGGTACCCAACCGTAAAATTTCTAGAATCTGGAGAATTGCAGGTGGTGACCAGGTCTCCTATCCCTGCAAGACCCATCACGGAACTGACCGTTCCGCCCAAGGCTTTGCTCAAATGTGCCATTTCGACCATGCCTCGGGAAATCAGCAGCCCTTTTGCGTTTTCCCCCAATCCTAAGCCAGCCAAAGCACCTGCCGCAATGGCAATGATATTCTTCAGCACCCCACTGAGCTCTACCCCAATGATGTCAAAGTTGCCATATACCTGGAATTTTTCGGAGCGAAGGAGCCGCTGCCCTTCTTGAATCACCTCGTTGTATTTGCTGGCAATAACTGTGGCGGCAGGCTGACCATTGCTAAGCTCCTTGGAAATGTTTGGCCCAGCCAAACAGCCCACACGTACTGCAAGAGTTTCTCTAATAATGACTTCACTCATCGTCATGATCTGATTCCGGCGGAGCTTTTTGACGGTATCCCATTGCTCACCTTCCCCCAGCTGAACAGCTAAGCCTTTGGTGCCATGGATGACGAGGTGGTAAGGATGTAAAAAAGGCGCGAAAGTGCGTGTTAACTCCAAAAATGCCGCAGAGGGAATCATTAAAAACAGGACCCCACAGGAGTCACAGAGTTCTTCGGGAGAAAAAGTTGCGCGAATCTTTGGGTTCAGCAATTTCCCAGAAGCGCTGTGCTGCGAATTGATTTCATCTACCACTTCCTGCTTACGGGCATAGACCATCACCTCGTTTTTCTCTGCGAGCATGTTGGCTATCGCGGTACCGAAGCTACCCACGCCGACCACACCTATGGGGCGAGATTTAGAAGAGTTTTTCAAGGCCATACCCATGTAATCTGTTGTGGTAAAAATAAAGCAAACTCATGTCCTCGGTCACTAGGTTGCCCACCTTGTCTTTGATTAGCGGACGTTTGGCATGGTACATCCCCACATTTTCGAGTCCATGGGTGATGATTTCATCCATAGGTCGGTACAGGTGGGGCGCAGCATCAATTTTTCCTTGGGCTTTCAACTCAAAAATTTTATCCAGTACCAGTTGACAGGCAATTTTAAACTCTTCATAAGCGACCACCAGATCTTCCTGTGGGAGACGAATGAGATCAAACAAATCCATTTTATCATTCTTTGCTTGAATCAATTCAAAGGCTACAAAGGCAACCAAATGGGAGCTAAACACCCGATTGATTTTATGAAATTCCTCCACAATTCGCTTGCCTAGCATTTGCGTGTATTCTTCTTCCCGTTGGGCATCAACAGTAACTTTGCCGTTGGACATAAAATACTCCTCGGTATTCACTTCCCTACCCCATTTATCTCTGCTATTGCCCTCCTCATCTACATAGTTGCCCATCACATCCATGGCACGCCCTATGGAAACAGAGATGTCAGAACCTTTGGTGAAGAACTTGAATAGGAATTTGGAGATCTTGTAGGAGTTGGAAAACTCGTCGTTTTCTTTGTAGTAGCGTTCCTGACCTGTCTGGCTCAGGTAATCTTGAATCAAGCTAGGCGCTTCTAAGACAAAGTGGTAATTGATGGTAACGGGGACGATGAAAATCTTACCCGAAACATCCGAAATGCCCTGCTGAAAGTTTGCCCGCTGGGCTTCAATGGCAGTGCTTAGTAGCCCCAATTTCAACTTGGATTCTATGATCCCACTTCTGGAACGGGTTCCTCCGGGAAAAAACAAGCTGTGGCATCCAAACTGAATGGCCTCCTTGGAGTAGGTCTTGAGGGTCTCCAAGTACATCAGGTTTTTCTTTCTGCGGTCCACCTTGTATGCGCCCAGGGCATTCATAAAATAGGCGAAGATGGAAATATTGAACAGGTTTAGCCCAGCACCATAAATAAAGGGAGGCATACCTAGTACTGAAATTATCCAGCCGATCAAGATGCTATCCAAATTTGAAAAATGGGTAGGCACCATTACGATGGTCCCTTTGGTTGCCAGCTCCCGAATTTGAGCAGTCTGTCCGGTAATTTGAATTTTATCCTGTAGCGTATATTGGTTGCTGAATAAGGAGCCGAAGCCCTTCACTCGCGCGGCATTGAGTAAGCGAGAAAAGCCATAAGTCACCACACGACGTGTAAATTTGTAGTGGGTAGCTTTAAAATTGGAGGCAATTTCTTCGGAATAGCGACTGGTAATCTTACTCAATACGGCTTTGTAGGCGTCAAATTTCTTCGCTTTAGTTAGCGAACCCTCCGAATGAATTTGAATCAAGCTATTTTTTACTTCCCCCCAGAAAGGGCCTTCATCATCGGGATCTACATCCCAAGGGTTTTGTTTGATGCGAAGCTTTTCTCGGTAGAGGGTGGTTTCTAGTTCTTCTTTTAAAATTTCAGGGTTTTTGCCGATTAAATCTAAAATCCGTTCTTCGGAAAGGGCTGCTACCTTTTTTACAAACTCCTTACGCTCACGGGCAAGCTTTACCACAGGCCATTCGTCCTTTTTGGGCAAAATAGGATCGTACTGATGCTTGCTGTAATTCTCCTCCAAGTGATCGTTCTGTTTTTAAAGTCCCTCAAAGATAAACAAAAAGGAACAGTGGGGTTTCAATTATTCAGAGGGATCTTTTTGTGGGATAGATTTCATGAAAATCATCACGACAACGGTAGTCATTATTCCCATTCCAGCTGCAAAAAACACAGACTGCGTAATGTAATTCATCAGGTTAAAATATGCTTCTGCTTCCGGCAAGGTCATCTTTCCAGAGTTGACCGTCAACTGAATGATGTTGGAAAAATAGTCAGGAGAAATCAGGCTATGGGAAATGTATTGGCTCAAGGGAGTAAGCAACACCACTACGAGGGTAATCACCATTCCCGATAGCAGCCCTTGTAAAAATGTCATCCTCCCTCGGTAGGTTTTTCGCTTCTTCTCCCAAAGTGCTACTACATAAATGAAAATCGCGAGCGGAGCATACAGGAGGGTATAGGTAGCATGCTGCTCGATCAAGCGATCGTGCCAGCCCAAATATTTCTCCAAAGCCATCCAGGCAAGGCCCGAAAGGAAGAAGAGGATGCCCCATTTTACTTCAATACGGAACTTTTTCATAGTCAGCTAGGGGATTTTTGGTGAAATGATGGTATAAATTACAAAAAAGCACAAACGTTTTGGCCTTTTGGAGGTTAAAAAAGGAAAGAAGTAATCTCTTGCCCATGCCAAAAAGCGTGGTATTTTTACAGCTTCCAACCGTGATGAAACTAGACCTCAAACACATTCAAGTACCCATTGAGACTGAGATGTCTCAGTTTGAACATAAGTTCAGGGACTTTATGAAAAGTAAGGTCAAGCTGCTCGACCACATCACACATTACATTGTGAAGCGCAAAGGGAAGCAGATGCGTCCCATGTTTGTGTTCTTGACGGCCGGAGTCTGTGGACAAATCAATGAATCTACCCACCGAGGAGCAGCCCTTATTGAGCTTTTGCATACCGCCTCCTTGGTTCACGACGATGTGGTGGACGATGCGAATTACCGCAGGGGATTTTTCTCGATCAATGCACTCTGGAAAAATAAGATTGCTGTATTGGTTGGCGACTACCTCCTATCCAGAGGCTTGCTTTTGAGCGTCGAACACAATGACTTTCACTTGCTGCGGATTGTGTCCAATGCTGTACGAGAGATGTCTGAAGGTGAACTTTTGCAAAGCTATAAAGCCAGAAAACTGGATGTAGATGAGGAAGTATACTACCAAATCATCCGCCAAAAAACCGCCAGCCTCATTGCGTCTTGCTGCTCCGTGGGAGCCTCTAGTGTGAGCACTGACGAGGAAACCATACAGCGCATGTGGAATTTTGGAGAAAAGGTGGGGATGGCTTTCCAGATCAAGGACGATTTGTTTGACTATGGAGAAGATGAAATCGGGAAGCCAGTAGGGATAGACATCAAGGAAAAAAAGATGACTCTCCCACTTATCTATGCGCTTAAAAACGCCGACTGGCTCGAAAAAAAGAAAATCATCTACCTTATCCGAAACCGCTCTGAAGATAAAAAAGCGGTCAACGAAGTCATTGCCTTTGTCAAAAAAAGCGGGGGCTTGGACTATGCAAAGCAAAAGATGACTGCATTCTACCAGGAAGCCCTAGCCCTCTTGGAGCAATTTCCTGACTCGGATTACAAGTCTTCCCTTCGCGATTTGGTACTTTACTCCATTGAACGGAAAAAGTAGAGGGTGATTCCACCATTGGATAAATAGAATGCTAACGGTCCACCGTCCACAGCCAGGTCGTTGTTGGGACAGGTTTAGGATGTAATGTTAATATGTTTTAAGTAGCATACACGTACCGACTGTGGTCTGTCAACCGTCAACTGTAGACGTTTTTTTGTCAACAGCTAACAACCGCCCACAGTCGACAGCCGGGTCGTTGTTGGGACAGGTTTAAGATGTTATTTTAATCCGTTTTTAGTAGCAGACGGCAATTGACTGTGGACTGTCGACCGTCAACTGTGGACGTTTTTTGTCAACAGCTAACAATCGCCCACTGTCGACAGTCGGGTCGTTGTTGGGACAGGTTTAGGATATTATTTTAATCCGTTTTTAGTAGCAGACGGGAATTGACTGTGGTCTGTCGACCGTCAACTGTTGACGTTATTTTAGTTAACAGCTAACCGTCCACTGTCAACAGCCGGGTCGTTGTCGGGATGGGTTTAGGATGTAATTTTAAAACGTTTTTAGTAGCAGACACGTACCGACTGTGGTCTGTCGACCGTCAACTGTTGACGTTATTTTAGTTAACAGCTAACCGTCCACTGTCGACAGCCGAGCCGTTGTTCGGACGGGTTTAGGATATTATTTTAATCCGTTTTTAGTAGCAGACGGGAATTGACTGTGGTCTGTCGACCGTCAACTGTTGACGTTTAATCCCTCGTATAATTCCCCACACGGATCACATCAGCAAACACTCCAGCAGCTGTCACTTCAGCGCCAGCTCCAGGACCTCGGATGATCATAGGTCGATCGTAGTAGCGGTCAGTGGTTAGCAAAATCATGTTGTCCGAACCTTCCAAACTATAAAAAGGATGTGAAGCTGGGATTGAACGAAGCCCTATTTCGGCTTTTCCATCTTCCAAAGTCGCCATGAACCGGAGTTTTTCTCCTTTTTCTCTTGCCTGCTGCAAAAGCTGGGCATAGGATGCATCTTCGGCTTTCAGCAGTTCCATGAATTTTTCTACCGAAACACCCTGTCTTGCATTTTCAGGCACAAGGGATGAAACCACTACATCTTCCACTTCAAGGGACTGTTCAGCCTCCCTTCCCAAGATCACTACTTTCCGCGCCACGTCCATCCCGCTCAAATCATCGCGTGGATCAGGTTCGGTAAATCCTTTCTCTTTGGCCTGCGCCACCACTTCCGAAAAAGGTGCCCCCTTTTCCAGCTCGGAAAAAATAAAATTCAGAGAGCCACTTAGCACTGCTTCAATGCGGTGAAAGCGGTCCCCAGAAAGCATCAAATCGTGGATGGTATTGATCACGGGAAGTCCCGCCGCCACATTGGTCTCGTAGAGAAAGTGTACCCCTCTACTTTTGGCAAGTTGCTTTAAGTTCAAATAGCTTTGCAAAGAACCTGAGTTGGCTTTTTTGTTGGGGGTAACAATCGCGATTTTAGCACCCAATATTCGAGGGTAAATTTGGGCTACCTCCTGGCTTGCCGTACAGTCGACCAGCACTGAGTTGGAGAAGTTCATCTCCTCAATGGTCTCCACAAAGGCATTCAAATCCATTTTGGACTGCGAAGGACCCAATTCCGGGAGACTAGTCAACTCAAAGCCATCCTCATCAAAGGCCATGAAACGACTGTTGGCGATGCCGTGCACTTGGATATCCAGCTGATTTTCGAGGAGCAATTTTTCCTTTTGCTGCGCAATCATGCGAAGCAGTGCCGTGCCGATGAGTCCCGTGCCTACCAAAAATAGGTGAACTACCTTGTGCTCCGAAAGGAAAAATACCTCATGCAGGGCATTCAATGCTTTTTGTAAATCAGCCTGAGGAATGATTGCAGAAATATTCAATTCAGAACTTCCTTGGGAAATAGCCGCCACATTGATGTTATTTTGGCCCAAGGCCCGAAACATTCTGCCTGAAGTTCCAGGATCATGTTTCATATTTTCCCCTACCACAGCGACTAAAGCTAGGCCAGGAAGCAAAGAGACCGGATCCATTTCACCGGACTTGATTTCGTAGTAAAATTCTTTTTCAATGAGTTCCTTCGCTAGAATCGCTTCTTCAGTGGCCAGCGCCAGACAAATGCTATGCTGTGAGGAGGCCTGAGAAATAAGCAAACTCGAAAGCCTTGCCTCAGACAATACGGTGAAGATTCTACCTAAACTTCCCCCTGCCGCCATCCAGCCTGCACTTTGAAGAGTCACTAGGCTGAGGTTGGAGCGCGAGCTAATGCCCTTGATCCAGCCACCTTCTCGTACCTCCCCGTTGATCAAGGTGCCTGGATGGCTAGGTTCAAAGGTGTTTTTAATTTGAATCGGAATATTTTTCTTCATCGCCGGCTGCATGGTCGCCGGGAAAATAACTCGAGCACCAAAATGGGAGAGCTCCATCGCTTCCGCATAGCTCAGCTGGGGAATGGTAAATGCTGCGTACACCATTTTGGGATCACACGTGAGTACCCCAGACACATCGGTCCAGATTTCCAAAACTTCGGCATCCAAGGCACTTGCCAAAATTGCGGCAGTGTAATCGGAACCAGAGCGACCCAAAGTGGTCGTTTCCCCTTTAGCAGTTGAGGCTATAAAGCCGGTTACCACTTTTATTCCTTCGTGCTTGGCAAAATAGTCCTGAATTTGAGCATGGGTAGTGGCTTCCTCCACCCGGGCCTGCCCAAAGCGATCGTCTGTACGGATGATCTCTCGTGCATCCACAAAACAAGTGGGAATTCCCTGTGCTGCTAATGCTTCTGCCAGAATGTAGGTGCTCAAGCGTTCGCCAAAGCTTGCTACATAATCTAACGTTCGCGAAGATTGTTCCTTGATCAGGTAGATTCCATGGTAGAGATCTTCTAACTCGTGGAAGCGCTGCCGGATGAAAACATCTACTTTTTCTTTTTTTTCATTTCCCAGTAGGGCATTGGCCATCCCCAAGTGCCTTTCCTCAAGGGCTAGTAATCCTTTTTTAAAGTCCAGATTACCTGATTTAGCTAGGTTCGCCATTCCAAAAAGTTGCTCCGTCACACCTCCAAAGGCAGAGAAGACCACCACCAATTCCGAATCTTGGAGTTGGTTTTGAATGATCTGAAAAACTTGCTGAATGTTGCTGGGGTTTTCTACCGAGGAACCTCCAAATTTGATGACTTTCATAACGAAATGGCTAGAAAAAGACTGGGTCGGATCCGGGATCCAAGAAGAACGAAAAATCTACCCCTGCATGGGCTTTAACTTCTGCCAAAATTGCCCATTCCATTCCTTTGCAGAAAAGGAAAACGCAATCCGCCTACCGATTTGTGCAGGTACCCAGAAGCCTAAGTTGGAAAGTGGAAAAATCATTAGTAAAGCATTTTAACCTCAATTTTACTAGAAAAAAATAAAAATGTCAACAAAAATGAAACAAATACCTGCTTTTATTGCGAATAGCTTATTAATGTGCTTATAAAATTGAAAATTTAGAAATTAATTTTGGCCAAAGAAAAGCAGGGCTTACCACCAGCTATCCTACTTAATGAATTTCGGTGATGGTTTGTGGCTTGCCTCTAAACTGAATGGCTTCCTTCTTTTTCTTGCCTACCAACAGTTCTCCAAGTGGAGAATTTTTGCTGAGTAGAAAAACTTGCTTGTCAGCCACCTTCACCTGTCCAATACTTACGGCAAGCATAAACCAATCCGTACCCAGTTGCACAAGAGCCCCTTCCTGAACTGTTGGTGGCGTGTCTTTAATGGCTTGAAGGCGATACAACTCCTCCAGGTCTAGCTTACTTTGTTTGATTTGTTTTTCCAAGGAATTGAGATCCTGGGTCATCGTTTCACGGCTCGTCTCGTATTTGTCACCAGCACTATTTTTCTCTTCTTCGAGGATGCTCTCAATGATATTTTTGCGCTCCTCTGCAAGAAGTGCCTCTTTTTGTTTCAGCTGACTGATAGCAGTCTGGTAGACAGCATTTTTAAATTCATTCATACAAATTACTCTTCACAAGGTTCTTTTCTTCGGGTATCGATGATGTAGACGATTTTCCATCCCGAAGCCATTTTCACTAACTGGAAAGAATTCACTCCACAGTGGGAGAAGGTGTCGTTGACATAAAAACGGTAGGGAGTCCAAGCCGATGCCATAGCCCCATCCACTCGGATATGGTAGGACAGGATCCGTTCGTCCAGGGTAGTTCCCTCTGGCGTAGTGGTAATTCTTTTTACAAAATCCGCAACAGCATTGCTGCCAATTGTGGTTCCCTCAGGCTTCTGCTGCACCGTTTGCATTAGACCTTCTGTGTAGAAGGCATCTGCTACCATCGTAGCATTTTTTTGTCTCATGCCATCAAAAAGCGAGCGGATCACCGCCTCCACTTCCTGCTCGGCCGTTTGTGCCTTTGCAGGAAAACAGGCTAGGTTGGCTATAAATAAAATGAATAGGCCTACTTTTTTCATTGATTTAAATTCCTCCATAAAGCGTAAAGGTCATATTTCTTAAGGCGGGGGTATTCAAGGCATAGTGCATTGCTTCTGCAATATCGGAAGGATTCACCCATTTAGAAAAATCTTCTGAAGGCATCGCTGCTCGATTGCTTGGACTATCCAAAATACTGGGCACAAATACATGCGTCTGAATATCCGTTCCCTTAACTTCTTCTGCCACAATTGCCGCATAGCCACTAACCAATTGCTTGCTCAATGCGTAGGCTACCGCTTCCTTTGCCTCTTTTGGTTCTACTGCAGTACGTGCGCCTACAAAAAATAAAGCGCCTCGTTGTTGCTTAATTAGGAGTGGCAAAAAGGCATTAGCTACAGTAAAGGCACTGAAAAAATTGAGCTGTATCATTCGGGTCAATTCCAGTTGACTGGTGGACTCAAGGTTGCCATAGGCATATCCACCCACTAGCATCGCGATTGCTTCCAAGTCCCCAAACTGCTCTTCGTACTCTTTGACAAAATCAGCTACTGCTTGCTCGTCGGTCACATCTACATCGTAAGTTACATCCGCCTCCTTGGCCTGCTCATTTGCCTCAGGCCTTACCAAGGCAATGACATAGTAGCCTTCCCGTTTAAATTTTTCCACTACTGCAGCGCCTAAGGTGCCTGCAGCGCCAGTAATTACAATATTTCTGCTCATCAGTCCGTCAAATCCTTCCTATATTTGCTAAAATAGGGTTAATTTTTCGATAGAACCATGAATCATCTCAAAAGCAGTATCCGGGTTAAAGAAAATGTACGCAAAACCTACTTTGCGGTTAAGCTCATTCTCCTAATTATTTTACAGATTTTCTATGCTGGGGATACTATTGTCGCTCCATTTTTAGAAAAATACGAAATCTTAAATCATATCGTCCGAGCACTAATTTTTCTCTTGAGTGCCAACTTGATTTTTTCATTGGGAAGAATTGTTACGCTTCGGATTTACTTGCAGCAGCGGGAGGAGACCAAGGTGCAGCCCAACTTTATGCTTGGCATTGATCGAATTGAGTTTTTACTCAACTTGGTTGCTGTCCTTATTTCCCTGATGCTTGCTTTTGGAATCCAGCCCATAGAATTTTTGACCAGCATTACCATTGTGGCTGCGGCCTTAGCCTTACTGACCAAGGACTACATCACCAATATTGTGAATGGTTTGATCATGATGTTTTCGGATCAACTTGAAATCGGAGACAAAATTCAAATCGGTAGACATACCGGCTTTATTCGAGACATTACCTTGATCAATATGGTTTTGAAAAACGATGCCGGGGAAATCATTTTGATACCAAATACGATGGCATTGACCGAGGATGTGGTCAATTTTTCCAAAAACAACACCCACCAAGTCATCTTTGATGCGGAGATCACTTCAAAGAATGAGATTCACCTAAACCAACTCGAAGAGTCCCTCCAACAGATTTTAGTCCTATATCCGGAGGTGGTGGTGAAGGAAGGTGCCCAACTCAATATTTTGGAACGAAGGCCGGAGAGCTTATTGATCCGCTACCAATTTCCAATCAAATCGGGAGAGAAGCCCACGGAAATTTTAGTAAAAAAATCCCTCAATCAAGCCTTTATCGACTGGAACTATGCCCTCAGACAAGCCGAATTACTTTGAGCTCGTTTACCAAGTGGTAGGGGAAATTCCTAAGGGCCGCGTCACGAGTTATGGCGCCATCGCCCATTATTTAGGACTCAAATCGGGGGCCCGGATGGTAGGCTATGCGATGAATGCTGCCCATTCAATCCCAGAGGTCCCCGCCCACCGTGTAGTGAATAGGCAGGGCTTACTGACTGGGAAGCACCACTTTGCTACCCCTACTCTTATGGAGGAACTGCTTTTTGCCGATGGAGTCAAGGTAGTGAACGACCAAGTGCAGGACTTCCCTACTCGCTTTTGGGATCCAGAACTAGAGCTCGGAGTCTAGGATTTTTTACGCAGCAGGTATAGGCCCAGAAACATCAGTGCCCCATTGAGGATGAGCGCCTCAAAGCCAAAAGTATAACCCCAAAGCCATTCTTGTGAATTGGAAGTGATCAGGAAGGTGAGCGCAGGTGCAAGAATAGCTACCGCTGGAACTCCAGCATCTTTGACTTGATAGCGAGTGAATAAACCAAAAGAATAGAGCCCAAGAAGCGGCCCATAGGTATAGCCGGCTAGGATAAATACCGAATTGATGACGCTCTGGTCGTTGAGCCAATAAAAGGCTAGAATCAGCAAAAACATCAGAAAGGTAAAGCCAACATGCACGAGCTTGCGGATGAATACTCGTCGTTCTGGGGCATAATTCCGTTCGATTTGAAGGAAATCGTAACAAAAAGAGGTAGTGAGTGCCGTAAGCGTCGAATCTACACTGGAATAGGCTGCCGCCACAATCCCAAGTACAAAAACAATTCCAGCAAAGGCGGAAAAATGCTTAGTGGCCAGGAGTGGAAATAGGCCATCTGACTTGGCAGGAATGGCAATTCCCTTAGTTTCGGCATACAAATACAGCATCACTCCTAGGGATAGAAACAGCAGGTTGACCACTACCAAAATCACGGTAAACCAAAACATATTTTTTTGTGCATCGCCCAGTGTCCGACAAGTCAGGTTTTTTTGCATCATGTCTTGATCTAGCCCCGTCATGACGATGGTGATGAATGCTCCTGAAATAAATTGTTTATAGAAGTTCGTGCCTGCCTTCCAGTCCCAGTTGAAGATGGTCGAGCGCTCATCCTCACTTATCCTGCTGACGTAGTCTCCCAAACTTTTCAGTTCCAACTCAGATCCAATCAACACCATCGTAATCAGGACCGAAGCCAGCATAAACGTAGTTTGAAAGGTGTCCGTCCAGACTACCGTCTTGATTCCTCCCCGATAGGTATAGAGCCAAATCATGCAAACCGTAATCAACACCGACACCCAAAAAGGAATGCCCAAAGCATCAAATAAGATCAGTTGAAGTACACTGGCCACCAAATACAAGCGAAGCGATGATCCCAATGATCTAGAAAGAATAAAGAAAAAAGCTCCAGTTTTGTAGGACCAAAAACCAAATCTATCTTCCAAATAGCTGTAGATAGACACCAAATTTAACCGGTAGTAGAGCGGCAATAAGACCTTGGCAATGGTAAAGTACCCGAGAGTGTAACCCAAAACAACTTGGAAGTAATAGAAGTTAGAGTTACCAACCTCCCCAGGAACAGAAATAAAGGTGACGCCAGAAAGTGACGCCCCAATCATTCCAAAGGAAACTAAAAACCAGTGCGAATTACGATCCCCAGTAAAGAAGGTATCCCCGGTCACCTTTCGGGTGGTCCACCAAGAAATAAAAAAAAGAAAAATAAAATAAATTGAAATTACTAGTAAAATGAGTTGGGGATTCATATTGTAAGCGTCAGTCGCTCGCTAAGTTTGCCCATTATTCTTAATTTTGCAAAATGAACCACTTCAGCACACCCCTTCCCCATCTAGAAGAAATTGAGGTCCTCCTCGAGGATCTGGTCGACCAGGAAGCGTTAGACCTGGTTGTATTCAATGACGATGTGAATACCTTTGAACATGTTACTGCGGTACTAATGAAAGTATGTAAGCATAGCCATGAGCAAGCGGAGCAGTGTACCTTGATCATCCATTACAAGGGGAAGTGTGCGGTAAAGAAAGGAACGAGGCCAGAACTCAAACCACTTTGTGAGGCTATTTTAGATGAAGGCATTCAGGCTGCAATTCTATAAAAATAAATTAATGTGAACTTCCCCTCTAAATTAATCGAAGACGCAGTCACGGAAATCTCTAGGCTTCCAGGCATTGGCAAAAAGACAGCGCTTCGGTTGGCGCTGCATTTGCTCAAGCAGCATGAAGCGCATACGGAGGCCTTATCCCTAGCTTTGACGCGCATGCGCGCAGAGGTATCCTATTGCAAAACCTGTCATGCACTGGCAGATGAGGAGCTTTGCGCTACTTGTCAAAGTCACAAAAGAGACCGTTCCATAGTCTGTGTGGTGGAGGATATTGGGGATGTACTCGCTATCGAAAATACGAATCAGTACCAAGGAGTCTACCATGTCCTCGGTGGAGTCATCTCCCCCATGCAGGGAATTGGGCCTGAGGAATTGACTTGTGAGAGTTTGGCTACTCGAGTCAAGCAAGGGGAAATTAAGGAAATCATTTTGGCGCTCTCTGCGACGATGGAGGGGGATACCACCTCTTTTTATCTGGGAAAAATATTGACTCCACTCGGCGTAAAGATCACCAGCATTGCCCGCGGTATTCCTGTGGGTGGAGAACTTGAGTTTACGGATGAAGTCACGCTCGGCCGCAGTATCCTTACCCGAATAAATTATTCGCAGGAGTAAAGAAATCCTTTGGAAGGAAACTTGGAGAATCTATATTTGCAAACTCTTTAGGGGGATTAGCTCAGCTGGCTAAGCGTCCCGCAGCAATGCGGGAGGGTCATCGGTTCGAATCACAGAAGTATAAATGGGGGATTAGCTCAGCTGGCTA
>CAZPKI010000024.1:0-17542 GCA_964587015.1 uncultured Limnohabitans sp. | reverse complement strand
AAAGACCACCCATGGTGTAGTGAACCGCAGGATAGATCATCATTGGCATTTCGTATGGATCCTCTCCAGTGATCTGCTTGTACATATCAAAGAGGTTGCCGTACTTCTGTTCGATGATTTTTCGCGTATCGCGCTTGATGGCATCACGGAAGTCAAGGTATACTGCTTCACCTGTTTCGTTGACGCCACGACCTTCGTCGCATACATATTTGGCATTTCTAGAAGCTACATCTCGCGGAACCAAGTTTCCGAATGAAGGGTACTTACGCTCCAAGAAATAGTCTCTGTCCTCCTCTTTAATATCATTTGCCTTGATCTGCCCTTTTCTTAGTTTCTCTGCAATCTCTTGCGTAGCTGGAACCCACACTCTTCCATCATTTCGGAGGGATTCTGACATCAAGGTCAATTTGGACTGGTGGTCACCAGACACAGGAATACAAGTAGGGTGAATCTGGGTAAAGCAAGGATTGGCAAAAAACGCACCACGCTTGTGTGCTCTCCATGCTGCGGTGACATTGGAACCCATCGCATTGGTAGAAAGGAAAAATACGTTACCATATCCGCCAGTGCAGAGCAGCACAGCATGTGCTGCATGCGTTTCTACCGCTCCAGTAATCAAGTTACGCGTCACAATTCCTTTGGCTTGGCCATCGATCACCACCAAATCCATCATTTCGGTTCGTGGAAATAATTTCACCTTGCCATTGGCTACCTGACGGCTCAAAGCTGAATAGGCACCCAAAAGTAATTGCTGTCCTGTTTGACCGCGCGCATAAAAGGTACGGGACACTTGAGCTCCTCCAAAGGAACGGTTGGCCAAAAGCCCTCCATATTCCCGGGCAAAAGGAACCCCTTGAGCCACACATTGGTCAATGATTTTTACCGAAACTTCGGCAAGACGGTACACATTGCCTTCACGAGCACGGTAATCTCCACCCTTGATGGTATCGTAGAATAGTCTGTAAATAGAGTCCCCGTCGTTCTGGTAGTTTTTGGCAGCATTGATACCCCCTTGCGCTGCAATGGAGTGCGCTCTTCTAGGGCTATCTTGGAAGCAAAAAGCCTTCACATTGTATCCGAGCTCCGCGAGGGAAGCTGCTGCGGATGCACCTGCCAAACCAGTACCTACGACGATCACGTCGTATTTACGCTTGTTGGCTGGATTGACGAGTTTACTTGAAAACTTGTGCTTAGTCCATTTTTCTGCCAAAGGACCAGCGGGTATTTTGGAATCGAGTATCATACGGGACTTTATTAGTAGCTAGAGAAGTGAATGTACAAGGGCATGGAGGCAAATAATGCAGGTACCAAAATGGAGTAAGCTGCACCAATAGCTTTGATCGCCGGAGAATATTTTTTATGGTTGAGTCCCAAAGTTTGGAACGCAGAGGCAAATCCGTGAGAGAGGTGAAAGCCTAAAAAGATCATAGACAACACATACAATGCAACAAGCCAACCTTGCTTGAAGGCTTCGTTAACTATAAGGAAAAGGTCTTTGTAAACTTCTCCATCGTAGGTGACTGTGGGCATTTCTCCCCAATGCATTTTTGCCCAAAAACCTTGAAGATGGACTACTAAGAAAATTAAAATAATGGTTCCCAAAACGCCCATATTACGTGAAGACCAAGCGCTGTTCGTACTCCCTTTGGAGGTTGAGTAGGCGACTGGGCGAGCAGACTTGTTGTAAAGCGATAGCGTGATTGAGTAAATGATGTGACCAATCACTGAAATGTAGGTCAGGTAGGACAACAACTTTACTGCTGGATTGGTAGTCATAAACTTGGCATACATGTTAAATGCCTGACCTCCATCTCCTTTAAACAGAAGCAGATTTCCTGACACGTGGCCCGTCAAAAACAGGATAAGAAAAAGACCGGTCAGCGCCATAATCAATTTTCTCCCGAGGGTGCTATTCAAGGTTTTGGTAACCCAAGTCATAAATAGTTAAGATTAGTTTAAAACAAACTGGTTTTGCTGTTCAATTGCCCAAATCTACATCCGAGAAGGCTAGTATCCAATCTGTGCAAGAACTGCTTTATTATTTTAAACGATTCTAAATAAGCTTTTACTTTCAAGGCAAAAAGATTTACTTTTTACAATTTTGCAACAGTCTGTTCAATTTTATTGTTTTAATTTTTGGTGGTTTTTCTCCATCCATCCGTTTACTTCGTATACACAGAAAAAATTGAGTGAAATCAGTTCGTCTGAACCCATTCTGGGTACCCATTTTAATCCTAGCCTAGTCACCTTGACCGATATGAAGCTTAAAATTTATTTTATTCTTTTTTCCATCGCATTTTTTTTATCCCTGAATTCAACTTGGGCAACTCACATTCGTGCTGGTGAAATCATTGCGGAACGAATTTCGGTTCAGACACTCACCTACCGAATTACAGTTGTGGGCTACACAGATACCCGTTCTTCTGTCGTCTTCGGTCCAGGGCGCATCAATTTTGGAGATGGCCGAGAAGAACAGCTCAACACAAAAAGTGATTTTTCGCTAGTGGAAGATTTAGGTGATCTCATAGAAAAAAACACATTTGTCATCACACATACTTTTCAAGGTCCCGGTAAATACAAGATTCGTTTCTTAGAATTCAATCGAAATGACCTGACCCTCAACATGAATAATTCGGTAGATACCCCATTCTATGTGGAAACCGAAATCACAATCGATCCCTTCATCGGGGTCAACAACTCACCAGTTTTAACCATACCACCGGTGGATAACGGGGCAGTCAATGTGCGATACATTCATAATCCTGGGGCTTACGATCCAGATGGAGATAGTCTTTCATACCGCATTGAAATTCCCAAGCAGGGATTTGAGCGTGTAGTCAACAATTACCGAGATCCTGCAAGCGCAGAATTTAGTAAAAATAAAGAGGATGGTACTGGACCGGCATTTATGAGGGTAGATGCCATTTTTGGAGACCTGGTCTGGGATGCTCCTGGCACCGCAGGGCAATACAGTGTGGCAATGCGGATCACTGAATGGCGTAAAATAGATGGGAAGTATGTGGAAATCGGCTATGTGGTTCGGGACATGCAGATTATCATTGAAAACTCAAAGAATAAACGCCCCAAACTGATTCTTCCCCCCGACCTCTGCGTGGTGGCAGGCACTCGAATTAAGGAAATCATCCAGGGACAAGACCCGGATGGCGATCCCATCAAAATTGAAGTTTTTGGGGAACCCATGGAAATCAATACTTCTCCCTCCACCTACAAACCAGAAAACGTATTCCAGGTTCAACCAGGGATCGTAAATTTTGATTGGCAAACGGTCTGCAACCATGTACGGGAGCGAGAGTATGAGGTGCGTGTACGCATCACAGACAAACCGCTCTCTGGACCTAAACTGGTGGACATTCAAACTTGGAAAATTAAAGTTATTGGCCCTCCGCCAGTTTGGGATGAACTTGAGCAGTTACCTGGTAGAACCCTAAAACTGACCTGGGACCCCTATACCTGTGCCACTTCTGCGCAAGAAATGCAGGTATGGAGAAGACTTAATTCTGATCCTTATGAACCGGATTCTTGTGAAACAGGTATTCGTGCTGGGTTCGAACTAATTGGAACTACCAACATGACGACCTTTGACTTTACCGATAAAAATGGTGGGGAAGGGTTAGCTCCAGGAAATACCTATTGCTACAGATTGGTGGCGACATTCCCTACTCCAAGGTTAGGTGAAAGTATTGTTTCAAAAGAAATCTGTGTCACCATTGATGTGGATGTACCCATCCTAACTAATGTAAGCATTACTTCCACAGATGAGAAAGATGGAGAGATTTTTGTCAAGTGGACTCCACCCTACGACTTGGATAAAGTCCAATTTCCTGGTCCTTATTCCTATGAATTGATTCGAAGTGAAGGATTTGCTGGCGCGCAAAATCGTCTGTCATTGGGAAAAACTACAGACACTTTATTCACCGACAAAAAATTGAATACCAAAAACTTGGTTTACAATTACAAAGTGGTGTTGCTTGACAACAACACCAAGATTGATACGTCTACTTCAGCCTCTTCGGTTCGACTCGAACCCACCATTATCAATGAAGCGATTGAGCTCAAGTGGTCATTTAATGTTCCTTGGAATAATTCCATTGCCAAATACACGCACGAAGTTTACCGTAATCGAGCGGATGCTGCAGCGCTTGATGTAACCAACTTTGTCAAAATCGCAGATGTGGATGTGACCCAAAAGGGATTCATCTACCTGGACGAAGGTAAATTCAATGGGGTGAAGCTTAAAAAAGACCTAGAATACTGCTATTATGTAGTGACTAAAGGGGCTTACAATGTAGCAGGGCTCGTATACCCCCTCGAAAATCGGTCTCAAATTATTTGCGCCAAACCAGATGACAACCGTCTCCCTTGTGCCCCTGTGCTTACTTTTGAAGGCCCTGACTGTACGGAATATGTATCAGAAGAGCCCTGTGGCACAATTACTTACACACATGAATTGAGTTGGAAGCCAAATTTCAGTGGTGCCTGTGACGATCAACTGAGTGGCTACCGCCTGTACTTCAATCCAGATGGCAGCCCAGATGGAACCTTTACGCGCATCGGTCAATATTCCGCGATACAACTACGCGCGACGCTTACAAACCTTGCGAATTACAAAGGCTGCTATTACATCACCGCAGTAGATCGCTCCGGCAATGAAAGTCCAAAAAGCAATGTGTTATGCATTGACAACTGCCCGAACTACCTCCTACCAAATGCATTTTCTCCCAATGGAGATGGGCTAAACGATACCTTTATGGCTTTTGATAACCCATTTTCAAAATGCCCCAGATTTGTCACTCAGGTGGAGCTCTTTGTAGTCAACCGCTGGGGAACAGAAGTTTTCCGTTATGCAAGTCAAAGTGCAACAGAGAATGATCCTTTTATCCGTTGGGATGGAAAAGACCCAAGTGGTAATGAACTTCCAGCTGGAACCTATTACTATTCTGGAACAGTCTTTTTCGATGTGGTTGACTCAACCAAGAAACAGCAGACCTTGAAAGGAACGATTCAACTACTCCGCTGATGCAACGGGAATCCATCTTGCTTTTTGATGGACATTGTAACTTGTGCAATGCGGCAGTGAATTTTGTACTGAAGCGAGATGCCAAAAAAAAGTTGCTTTTCGCCTCTATTCAAGGATATGCAGGCCAAAAGGTCTTGAAAAAATACCAGTTACCCCCAAGCTATTTGGACACTCTAGTATTGGTGGAGCAAGGAAAGGTCTACCTCGGAAGCACAGCTGCTCTCCGCGTTGCTCGACTTTTAGGTGGTGGCTGGCCCCTCTTCTACTTGCTAATTATTGTCCCAAAAGGAATACGAGACCGAATTTACCAGTGGATTGGAACCCACAGGTACCAGTGGTTTGGGCAAAAATCGAGCTGCAGAATGCCGACAGCTAGTGAAAAATCACGCTTTTTGAATGAGGATCATCTCCTACTCAAGTCGCTTGAATAATCAACCAATAAATGGGCATCCCTAATGTAAGGTTAAAAGGAAAAGTCACTGCCAAGGCCATGGGAACATACAGCCCTTCATCTGCTTCCGGATTGGATAATTTCATCGCTGCGGGTACGGCAATGTAGGAAGCTGAAGCAGCAAGAATTGCAAAAATCAGGCGATCACCTGCCTCAGAACTGACCCACTGACTAATGTATGCCACTACCAGTCCATTAATAAGAGGTATAAGGGTGGCAAAAATGGACGAAAAATAACCTGTCTTAAAAAATGCTTTCAATTTTCTTCCACTGGTGATCCCCATGTCCAATAAAAAGACAGCCAGAAAGCCTTTGAAAATATCCGTAATGAAGGGTTTGATACCTTCTGCCTGCTTTTCATCGGCGATTAATCCAATCACTAAGCTCCCCAAAATCAACAGTACTGAGCTGTTGGTAAAAGCATGAATAATGGTTTGTTTGAGCCCCCCTTCCGATTTGGATGGGGTATATTTTCGCAACAAAATCATTCCTGATATAATTGCTGGAGCCTCCATTAAGGCCATGACAGCCACCATATGACCCCCAAAATTGACTCCTTGACTTTCCAAAAATGCAGCAGCAGCTACAAAAGTGACCGCAGAAATAGATCCATAAGCAGCGGCAATTGCAGCCGCATTGGGCACACCTAACTTTCGCTTGAGCAAGAAAAAAGTGTAAATGGGAATGGATGCAGAAACCAATACGCCGAATGCGAGCGCCCAAAATATTCCCGAATTAAAAGTGCTATGTGAGAGCTCCTGACCTCCTTTAAACCCAATGGAGATCATCAAATACAAGGCGATGAACTTGGCGCTGGTTGGGGGAATTTCTAAGTCACTTTTCAGTTTGACCGCCAGCACTCCTAGGATAAAAAAGAGTAAGCTTGGATTGGTAAGGTTGTTGATAAGAATCTGAAAATCCATGGCGCAAATATCCTTCATGAATCAATTCAAAAAAAATAAAACATAATATTTTTTTATTCGTTATTATTTTTGAATTAATTTATCTTATGAATATCACCCTACATCAGCTAAAAGCCTTCCAAGCCATAGCAAAGTTTCAAAGCATCACAAAAGCTGCGGAAGCGATGAGCATGACCCAACCAGCGGTCTCTATTCAATTAAAAAATCTTCAGGAACAGTTTGAAGTTCCCCTCACCGAAATCATTGGAAAGCGAATTCATATCACTGAATTTGGCCAAGAATTGGTAGATACGGCAGACCGTATTTTTGGAGAGCTTGGGCAGATTGAAGAAAAAATGCTGGAGCTCAAAGGGCTCCTAGGTGGAAAAATCAGAATTTCTGCTGTTTCCACTGGGAAATACATCATCCCCTACCTGATGGCAGACTTCATGAAAATTCACCCCCATGTGGAAATCAGTTTGGAGGTTTCCAACCGCTACAAGGTATTGGCACACTTGCAAGAAAACTCAACAGACTTGGCTTTGGTATCACTATGGCCGGATGAACTAGATTTGGAAAGCATACAGCTTGCAGAAAATAAGTGGTTTTTGGCCTGCTCTCCTGAGAACAAAGAAGCCTATGCTACCCATGTTCAAGCAGGAAACTGGAAAAAAGTCCCCTTCTTACTTCGAGAAAAAGGTTCCGGTACTCGTACCATGATGGAACGGTTTTTCCAGGATCGTGACATTCATGTAGAAAGCAACCTAGAGCTTGCTACCAACGAAGCAGTCAAACAGGCAGTAATGGCAGGCTTGGGTGCATCCCTATTGTCTAATTTTTCCATGGCACAGGAACTCAAAGAGGGCCGAATATCGCTTTTGGAATTACCAGGATTACCCTTAAAAGCGGACTGGAAATTGATCTGGTTAAAGCAAAAAAAACACTCCCCTGCCGTCAAAGCCTTTATTCGATGGCTTTCAGAAAATCGGAAAGAAGTACTTTCCAAACACTTCCCAACCTTGGAGGCGCTCTAGTCCCTTTCCATGGACTGCCAAAAAAAATTCTATATTTGCGGCTTAAATTTCGTCAACTCAAGAAATGAAAGCAATCGTATTTCCAGGCCAAGGAGCCCAATTCCCAGGAATGGGAAAATCCCTCTATGAAGAAAACCCAATAGCAAAGGCCTTATTTGAAAAAGCAAATGAGCAGCTCGGATTTCGAATTACGGATATCCTTTTTGAAGGAACAGAGGAGGAACTCAAGCAGACTAAAGTAACGCAGCCCGCAATTTTTTTACACTCGGTAATCTTGGCAAAAACAACTCCAAATTTTGCCCCAGACATGGTCGCAGGACATTCCTTAGGGGAATTTTCCGCCTTAGTTGCTAACGGGGTATTGAGTTTTGAAGATGGGCTTTCACTGGTGTTTCAACGTGCTCTAGCCATGCAGGAAGCTTGTGAGATCAACCCTTCATCGATGGCAGCAATCCTTGGATTGGAAGATCAGCTTGTAGAAGAAATCTGTGCAGGCATCACCGAGGAAATCGTCGTAGCTGCAAACTACAACTGCCCGGGCCAGCTCGTGATATCTGGATCCACCAAGGGCATTGAAATCGCCTGTGAACTACTCAAAGCTGCGGGAGCAAAAAGAGCATTGCCGCTACCTGTTGGTGGTGCATTCCACTCTCCATTGATGGAGCCAGCTCGAGAGAAACTTCAAAAAGCAATCGAAAATACCCAGTTCAATACCCCAATCTGTCCAATTTACCAGAATGTGAGTACGACAGCGGTAACAGATGTGGCCGAAATCAAAGCCAATTTAATTGCTCAGCTGACCGCACCAGTCAAATGGACACAGTCTGTACAACAGATGGTAGCAGATGGAGCCACAGAATTTGTAGAATGCGGACCTGGAAAAGTCCTGCAAGGCCTTGTCAAAAAAATACACCCTGAAGCAATCGTATCTGGTTTATAACCGTCAACGCTCACCTTATCGGGTGAGCGTTTTTTTTTAGTTGGCTTGCTTCCAAACTGAAACCTGACCTTGATCGGTGCATTCGGCAAGAAGCTCTAGGGTAGTTTTACCTAGAATTGGATGTTTTTTTTTTGGGAGAATTTCAGCCAAAGGCTGCAGCACAAAGCTCCGCTGCGCAAGGTACGGATGTGGGATGATAAGGGATGGACTGTCCCAAACTTGATCTCCAAAATAGAGAATATCGATATCAATGGTGCGATCTCCCCAATGCTGCTCCCGAGTTCTTCCCAGCTGCACCTCGATTCCTTGGATAATCTCCAAAAATCCCATCGGATCCATTTGGGTGTGCAGCAGCAGTACTTGATTCAAAAAATTTCCGGCGGTCGCTACCCCTCCCCAAACTTCGGTTTCATAGATTTGAGAATATCCAACAAGCGTAGCTTGCTGGGATAAGGCCTCCATTGCCTTTTGAAGAAAACCTGCTCGATCTCCTTTGTTTCCTCCAATTCCCAAGACAACCTCAGTTAGCATTCCTCGTTAAATATATTTTTAAAACTGGCTCAAATTAGCCTAAATTTACAGTCAAAATTGAAATGATATGAAGTTTCTAGGAAATGTCTTGGCCGTCATCGTGGGCCTTTTTGCATTCAGCATAGTGGCAATGCTTATTTTTTTCGGAATTATAGGTTTGGTTGCTTCTTCTTCTGAGAAAGAAGTGACCTTGGAAAGTAACTCCATCCTACACCTAGACCTCAATGGACGCACCTTAGTGGAGCGTACCTCAGAGGAAGACCTGGTCTTTGGTTCCTTCCTAGATCCTTTTGGAGGAGAAAATACTGCCGGTTTAGTAAATCTAAAAAAGGCTATTGAGGAGGCTAAAACAAATGAGAACGTCAAAGGAATCTACCTCAATGCTGGATTAATTGGCGCTGGGCAAGCTGGTCTGTTGGAGCTTAGAGAGGCTTTACTAGATTTCAAAGAATCCGGAAAGTTTATCGTAGCCTACGACGAAGCCTACTCAGAGGGTGGATATTTCCTGGCCTCAGTAGCGGATGAAATTTACCTCAATCCACTAGGTGGGATTGACTTCAATGGTTTTTCTTCCGAAGGAATTTTCTTGAAAGGCTTCTTTGAAAAAGTAGGCATCAAACCGGAAGTTTTCCGAGTAGGTGAATTTAAAAGCGCTGTCGAGCCATTTATCTTGGACAAAATGAGCCCAGAAAACCGACTTCAAACCCAGTATTTTTTGGATGACATCAACAACCATGCACTTGAGCTAATCGCAAAATCTAGAGGCATTGCGCAAGACAGTTTGATCCGCATCAATCACCAAATGCTCGTCAGAAAGCCGAAAGATGCAGTAACCTACAAGTTGGCAACGGCTCTCAAATACGAAGACGAGGTGCATAGCATCCTTAAAGAAAAATTAGGCCTCAAGGAAGATGACCAAATTACCACAATCAATGCCACTGACCTTGGTGGCATGGCTAAAAGTAAAAACATCACCTCTTCCAATCGCATCGCGGTTATCCTCGCAGAAGGGGAGATTGTAGATGGAAATGCGGATGGAGCGATCAGCTCTGAAAAATTTGCGAAGGAGATTCGTAAAGCACGTAAAGACGAGAATATCAAAGCCATTGTCTTACGTGTAAACTCCCCAGGAGGATCTATCCTAGCATCGGACGTGATTTGGAGAGAAATGTCAGAAGCCAAAAAGGTGAAGCCGGTGATTGTATCTATGGGTGAAGTGGCCGCTTCTGGAGGCTACTACATCGCTGCTCCAGCGGACACGATTGTTGCGCAACCAAACACCATCACGGGTTCAATTGGCATATTTGGTATTTTATTCAATGTTCAGGAATTGGTCAATGACAAGTTGGGGGTGACTACGGATGTGGTCTCCACCGGGGAGCTCTCGGATTTTGGAAATATGGCTCGCCCTTTGTCTGAAGTAGAGCGTACCATCATCCAATCCTCTGTTGAGGATGGCTACGAAACCTTTATCTCTCGCGTGGCTGAAGGCCGTGGCATGCATCCTGACTCGGTACGAAAAATCGCATCTGGGCGTGTTTGGACTGGCTCACAAGCCAAGGCGAGAGGATTGGTCGACGTGTTGGGTGGCTTGGATACCGCCATCGGCATCGCTGCAGCGAAGATTAAAGCAGGAGATGATTACCGGGTGGTGTACTATCCAGAGAAAAAACCTTGGTTTGAAGAGTTGATGGTTTCATTTAGCGATCAGGTACAAGTTCGCATCCTTCAAACGCAATTGGGAGACCAGTACCCACTCTACCAAAAAATTCAACGCTTGAAAAACTACCAAGGGGTGCAGGTACGCATGCCGCAAGATCTGGTGATCAAGTAAGATTGAAAAACAAAAAACTCAGCTTAATCGCTGAGTTTTTTGTTTTCAGATTTTTTGCAAAAGTATCTTCCAGGCCAAGTCCACATTGCCGGCTTCTAGCTCTTCCTTGGCCCAGCGGTGTAGGTGATCGGTCCAGGATTCTGCATCCAACCGAAAGCGGCGCCTGATATCTTCCAGGTCTTCTCGGGCAGAAAAAAGGGCAATCTCCTCCGGACTGGGAAGCTGCTCCACATTACCCAATCTCCCTAGATTATTCCCGCTGAGTACCGGGCTGTTCCGAATTTCTTCTGGAATTTGATCTACCCCTATCCCAAGGGTCATCAAGGGCTTGGGAATCTGAAACAAGGAATCGGCCGTCACTCGGGTATACCAGTTGCCCCCAAGTCTAGCTACAGGGTCCAACTTAAGAGGAGCAATGGCTCCAGAAGCGTCGAGGATATTTTCATCCAGATGGATTTGTAGCACCTCACAAATCACCAAATTTCCAGCCCCTCCCTGAGCGCCTAGGGGAACCACCTGAAGCACCTTACATTCAAAGGCCACTGGGGCCTCCTTCACCCGTGGCGGGGCTACTAGATTGGATGGAACTTCGGTCAATCCAGCTTTAACAAATTCATTGACTCCTTTAGCATATTCGGTGCTAGCAAGAGACATCTGCTCTACTAAATCATGGCCAACCACATGAATCACCACCTCAGGCACCTCAAGTACATTCTCTAAGGTATGCTTGGTGGTATTGTCTCGCACTCGTCGGGAAGGGGAAAAGACAAGGATGGGTGGATTGGCACTAAAGAGATTGAAAAAAGAAAAAGGACTCAAATTAACGGCTCCTGCTTCATTGATGCTACTCACAAAGGCGATGGGCCGCGGAGTCACCGCACCTTGCAAGAGGGCATGAAGTTCAGCAGTAGCTAAGTCCTTGGGATTGATCGTTTTCATTTCATGAAATTAATAGGCAATTTTAAGAGATAGCAATCAATTCACGAATTAGTTTCCAATTTATGGCTCTTCGACCTACAACCCTCCTTCTATCTTTGCTTTTGGTGCTACTTGCATCTCCAATTGCAGCTCAAACTCACCGACTGGCTACCTTCAATATCCGATGGGACAACCCAAACGATGTGGGCAACCTCTGGAAAGATCGTGCGACGCAGGTCATCCAATTGATTCAATTTCACCAGATTGGAATTGTAGGTACCCAAGAGGTATTGGCACATCAGCTCAAGCAACTCAACGAAGGGCTTGGCTATGCCTCCATCGGCGTAGGAAGAGATGATGGGAAGGCCAAAGGCGAATTTTCGCCAATCCACTACGATCCTGCACGCTACAAGCTGGAAGATTCCGGGACATTTTGGTTGTCTCCAAGCCCGGAAGTCCCAAGCAAGGGTTGGGATGCTGCCT
The DNA here is from genome assembly GCA_964587015.1 of uncultured Limnohabitans sp. Lineage (GTDB taxonomy): Bacteria > Bacteroidota > Bacteroidia > Cytophagales > Cyclobacteriaceae > Algoriphagus. Next base: position 5,411 of record CAZPKI010000024.1, on the reverse strand, counting down.
TGAATCGCATTTGCAGCTGGGGAAAATTCACCTCCCTAGAAGGTTCTCGGTTTTATGTCTTCAATGTGCACTACGACCATATTGGTCAGCAAGCTCGAGAAGAAAGCAGCAAGTTGGTCCTTTCCAAAATCCAAGAAATCAACCGAGAAGGGCTTCCTGTGGTCTGGATGGGGGATTTCAATGTAGCACCCGAAAATCCTGCCTACCAAGTTATTTTGAACCAAGAAACCTGGAAAGATGCCCGTTTAGTCTCCAAGCTACCCTCCTATGGTCCAAAAGGTACCTTTACCGCCTTCGAATGGGACCGAATGCCGGATGGGATTATTGACCATGTTTTCGTCCAAGGGAAACTCGAAGTACTCCGTCATGGTATCCTAACAGACAATTACGGCAAAAAATATCCCTCAGACCACTTCCCCGTGCTGGTGGAAATCAGGTTTTAGAGAATCTGATACTAGCAGCATTTTTTTCAAGTTAGTTGGAATCAATTCTAACTAATTGAAACAAAAAAACCGATCTGATTGATTCAGATCGGTTTTTTTGTTTCAACATTAATCAATTAGCCGCCAATAGTCTTTGTTGTAGTCACACCATTCACGGTGATGGTAATGGTTTGATTGGTGCAAGATCCGTCACCAAAATCCACGGTGATTTTATTGGTACGGTATGCTGTCTCTAACTTACCCAAGGTAGGACCTCTTCTTTTACCTGAACAGGAAAGGTCGATCTCAAGCGGGGTCGTGGTCTGGTGCGCATAAATTACGGTACCAGAAGCAGTCTTAATCGCTGTTTTAACATTGGTAATGATTTTACCACTGATTGGCTTTCGAGAATCATTGCCTCTGACAACCTCAGATTTTCTATCCTTTTCGGAGGTCCAAACCCCTGTTTCTCCGCCTACAAAGATGAACTTGCCATTCGCGACAGTAGAATTCACACTTCCCTTGCCTGTAGCTTTATCAAACTCCGAAACAATGGTTTTTACGCCGCTGATTTGAATTCCATTGACCACATAATTCTGGAATTCAACCTTCTCTGTCAACACAATCCCAACCTTAGTTCTGCTGACCATAATCACTCCTTTACGCGTGATGTCCTGATCGTTTTTAGTAACGGTCACTCCTGCACCAAAATCCACTTTTGACTTTACAATCAAACTCAATAAAGAGTCTAATTCTGGGAATTGATTGCCACTATGTCCACCATGAGGGCCATCAACCGTAGTGGCCGCAGGAAGTTCAACAATTTTTCCTGAAGCGTCGTAATGGGTAATTGTTGCGCCTCCTAATTTATAAATGCGGAATCCTCGAATATCGCCGGCACTTTCTGCTTCAACTATTGCGAGGATCTCATCATTTGGTGCAAGCAAGTTCAAACCATCCATGATGCCTTTGTGCCCTCCTTTACCTTTATCCATTCCTTTCAAATCTCCAGGGGATTTCGCAGTTTCTTCTGTCGCTGCTACTCTACCCGTAATCGTTCCCGCTTGGAATGAATTCCCTCCTATGGTGAAGCTAGTACCGCTGACCAACTGACCTGAGGTCTGGGCCAAATCAATTGCTGTGGTTCCTTCCAAAGCTTTTTCAGCAATAGAAGCTAATTCATCTTGCTCAGCACATGCAGCCATGAAAAGCAAGTACGACAGTAACAAAAGGTTTTTAAATAGTTTCATGTGATTTGGTGTTTAAGGATTACAAGAAGTTTAAATTATGATACCAAATACAGCCTCCAACATGAAGAGAAAATGAAAAAATGATTTTTTTTCATTTTTTTTTTTAAAAAGTTAGTCCTGTCAGACTTTCACAGGAAAACTAAAACAAACCCGTGTTTTCCCGTTTTGAGACCCTATTTCCAAGGTAACCCCTAGAAAGAGCGCTACCTTATACATGATTTGAAGTCCAAACCCTGATTTTTCTTTAGATACATCTTTCAAGAATACCAACCCATTTTTTACCTGCTCGATTAATGTATCGTCGATTCCTACTCCATCATTTTCGACCACAAGCGTATACCTATCTCCATTTTTTGTTCCTGAAAGGCTAATCTCACCGCCAGTTTCTACATACTTGACGGCATTACTCAGCGCATTTTGAAGCATCATCTGACATAGCGATAGATTGGTATCTGAGTAAGTAAAGGGGTCAATTTCTCCTATGCTAATCTGTAGACCCTTTTCCTCTGCAATCTCAGCCCAGTCTTCCACTACCCCTTCAACCACCATTTTCAAATCAACAGTTTCAGATTTTAAAAATTGGGCATTGTTTACTTTAGAAATAAGAAGCAGGGCATTGACAGATTTCTTCATCTTCTGTAAGGTGTCCTGCATATCCATTAGCTTTTCGCTTTGGTAGGAATTTAAATTTTCATCCCTGAAAATAGCCTCCAATTTGGATTGCAGTACAGAAATAGGCGTCTTCAGTTCATGAGAAGCGTGAGAAATAAAAATTCGCTCTTGGTTAAATGACCGCTGAATACGCTTCATCATCTCTGAAATCGCGTTATCTAGAAGTTCAAATTCTTTCGTAGTGCTCCGAATGGATTTGTCGTGAAACTCCTGTGGCTCATTAATCCGAGATATTTTGGATTGGATAATTTTATTGAACGGAGCCATGATCCGTTTGCTGATGGCTGAGTCCAATAGAAATGAAAAGGCTAAAAATAAAAAAAGGATCCCCATGGCAATTTGAAAAAACATACCTTCAATTTTTTCAATTGTATTTAGGCTTCTGCCAATTTCGAGAAGGTAGCGACTGCCGGCTATTTCTAGCACATCGGCAACTACTCGGTAGCTAATTTCTTCTTCCTCAATAATCCTTTTCTCACTAGAAATCTCCTCAGCAATCTCAAAATCCGCAGGGACTGCCTGCAATAAAATGTATTCTTCTTTTAGAATATTATAGGAGCCAAATCCTTGTTCTGGATTTTCGTTAGAGATGAAATTTTCAATACCTGCTTTTTGAATAAGTTTAACCACCTCTTCCTTTTTTGCAAGCAATTCCTCATCTGTATTGTCAATGATGAGTTGGCTAAGCAGGTAGGGACTAAGCATTAAAAATACTAGAAGGAAGATCCCTTTCCCCAACAGATTAAAAACAAGGAGCTTATGAAATAATTTCATGCAATAACTTTATATCCAAGTCCTCGAACAGTTTCCAACCAATCCACAGGTCCGAAAGTCCCCAGTTTTTTTCGGATATTTTTTATGTGAACGTCTATGTAATTGGATTGATAGTCATCATCCAAATGATCTCCCCAAAGGTGCTCCGCCAATTGGAAGCGATTGAGCACGCGATTTTTGTTGATCAACATAAACTGAAGTAGGATGTATTCCTTTTTGGTCAGCTTAACTTCTTGGCCTTCAAAGGAAATCAAGGGCTCATTCAAATGGATTTCGAAACCTGCCAACTGAATCACATCTTTTTTCCAACCACTTTTCCTTCTTAAAATTGCCTGCATCCTTGCTTTTAATTCCAATAAGGAAAAAGGTTTGGAAAGGTAATCATCTGCACCACTTTCAAATCCTAAAAGTTTATCCCCAACCTCAGTTCGTGCGGTTAGGATAATGACGGAAGCATTTTCTTGATACCTCGTTACTTCCTTAAGAAGATCTAGTCCATCTCCATCTGGTAACCCCAGATCCAGCAAGACAAAATCATAGGAGTTGACAGCCAAATTTTCAGACGCTGCTTTTTTGGTACGTACCTCATCAAGCACATGATGCTCAGATTGGAGGAAATCATGGATTTCCTTGGCAAGAGAACACTCGTCTTCAACTAGTAAAATTCTCATTTTGATCTTTTTAGGGGAAGCGTATAACTAGCTTTAACTGCCAACTGAAAGCGAGCCGAAGAAGTATCGTATTCCGGGACTTGGGTAGGAATTACCCACCTTGGTTCCAACTGAAATTCTACCTTAGAATAGCTCAGGGTGATGGGAAGGGCCATTTCCAAGCCCTGGGTGGTAAAGTGCTGCGTCTCTAGGTATTGAGTTCTCGTAAACTCATAGCCTCCAATTCGGTAATAATTACTGGTTCCAAGAAATAATGAAAATCGGGGTTCAAACGATAAAATCCCTCCACCTGCAATGGGATGATCCAATTCGAAGTATCTAGAGTGGCGGCTAGTTATAAAAAAATCTCCCGGCGAATTCACCAAATACATTGCTTGAGTGGTTGAATAAAGTATTCCCCAATCTAGCCCTAGTGTACCCTGGGCCATACCTAAATTATCCTGGCCCGTAGAATTAAGGTTGCTAGCACCAAAGAAATGGTGGTACGAAAAGTCTACATCCAATTTGGGACTTAAGGCTTTAAAAAATCCAGCACCTACCCCTTTCTGCCAGGAAAGGTCCGTCGTTAAAAATCTACTCAATGAAGCAGCTAAATAAGCGCCTGATCCATGCCAAAAAAGCAAGTCGGTCGAAAAAATTGGGATTTTTTGACCAAAATCTCTGGACATAAAACTGGCTTTAGTTTGAAATCCAGTACTCGCAATCAAGTAATTGCCTGACTCATTGGCCACTGAGTCTCCCTTAGATTCCAATTCCTGAGCTGAACAAAGGTTTGGGTAGAGCAGATGCAGCAGAAAAAGAAGGACCAATCCTTTTTTCATTTTCTAAAGAGGTCGGAAAGGGGGTTGTCGCCAGAATTCAACATGATTGATCAACCTCCTCCAGGACGTTGCTTAGGCCCAGAAGGCCTATTGCCCGGTAATCGGATAGGTTGACCTGCTGGAGCCGATGAAGGACGGGTGATAGGGCCTCCAGGTCTGTGTTTGGGAACCCTTCCGTCAGGGCGATTGGAAAGGGAAGCTCCATTTCCTTTGGCAGGTTTAGTTGCCCCATCTCCTTCTACTTTAGGGCCTACTGCTCCAGGCATCGAACTTCTTCTCGAAGCACTCGAAATTCCTACCTTCTTCCCACTTCCATTGGTATTGCTAGAGATAGGTCTGGTTGCTGGCTCTGTTTGTGCCAATGCAATTCCAGAAAAAGAGAGAAAAGCGAGCAGGAGTAGGATTTTCGTCATGAGCTAATTGGATTTTCACTTTCGAAACTAAGTGGGGAAAATGAAGAAAAGATGAAGAAATAAGGCCATTAAATAAATAGCCTTATTTCTTTGATTTATTCTGCCAAGGCAGCCACACCTGGAAGTACTTTTCCCTCCATATGCTCAAGCAAGGCTCCACCTCCAGTGGACACATAGGATACCTGATCGGTGTATCCGAATTTATTTACCGCAGCAGCTGAATCTCCTCCACCAATAAGCGAGAAGGCTCCATTGCGCGTGGCTTCCGCTACATATTCAGCGATGGCTTTGGTACCTTTATCAAAAGACTCCATCTCAAATACGCCCATAGGGCCATTCCAAAGGATGGTTTTGGATTCCAAAATTACTTTTCCAAACAGCTCTCTGG
>CAZPKI010000023.1:0-17704 GCA_964587015.1 uncultured Limnohabitans sp. | reverse complement strand
AGAGGACGACCTACCAGAGCCAAATCACCCACCACATCCAACAGCTTGTGGCGCGCAGGTTCGTTTTTATAGCGTAAGTCTACGTTATTGAGGATGCCCTCCTTTTTCACTTCGACGGACTCCTTGTTAAACATTTTAGCTAAATGTGCCAATTCCTCTTTCTCCACAATCCGATCTACCACTACAATTGCATTGTTCAAATCTCCTCCTTTGATCAGGTTGGATTTGTAAAGCATCTCAAGTTCATGCAGAAAACAAAAGGTTCTACATGAAGCAATTTCTGGTTTGAATTGACTGATATCAGTTATGGAGGCATGCTGACTACCAAGTACTGGTGAATTGTAGTCAACCATCACGGTCACTCTGTAGTTGCTTGCAGGCAAAGCCACCATCTCCACTTCTCTAGAAGAGTCTTTGTATTGTATGGTTTCTTGAACTTCAAAAAATCTTCTCAAAGCATTTTGTTCCTGAAGTCCGGCATGCTCAAGTACCTCGATAAATTGGATAGAGGATCCATCCATTATCGGTGGCTCAGGTCCGTCAAGTTGAATCAAGACGTTATCGATTTCCATACTCACAAGAGCAGCCAAGACATGCTCTACTGTATATACTCGAGCACCATTTTGTTCTAAGGTAGTGCCTCTAGACACATCTACAACCAAATCACAGTCTGCATCTACAGTGGGTCTGCCCTCCAAATCAATGCGTTGGAATTTGATCCCATGATTAGGCGCTGCCGGCAAAAAGGTCATGTTGGATACCACGCCTGTATGCAGTCCTACCCCGGATAATTCTACCTGCTTTAGAATGGTGTGCTGTTTAACTGTCATGTTTTTACACTAAATGTAGATTTGGGATATAAAATTACCCCTTTTTTTCGAGTTGTTGAATGCGCTTTTGGAGATCAGCCAGATTTTTAAAGATGCTGTAGGAACGTAAAAAGTCTTTAACATCCATGGCCAAAAAGCCAAAAAGGTTCTTTCCAGGGCTAGTTATCGATTTATTAATGCCTGTGTTTCCTCCAATCGTAGTATGGTCAGCAATCTTGAGATGCCCTGCAATCCCCACCTTACCCGCGAGCACACAATGCGCCCCGATTTCTGTAGATCCTGAAATGCCTGTTTGCGCGGCAATTACCGTATGTTCGCCGATCACAACATTGTGAGCGACGTGAACTTGATTGTCAATTTTTACTCCTTTTCGAATTAATGTGGTTCCCATAGTTGCGCAATCTATGGTCGTGTTGGCGCCAATACTAACTTGGTCTTCAAGCACTACATTTCCCACCTGCGGAATGGTCTTGTAAGATCCATCAGCTTGAGGGGCAAATCCAAAGCCATCCGAGCCTAGTACTGCTCCGGCATGAATGACACAGTTTTTTCCGATTCGGGTGTCTGCATAAATTTTGGCACCTGCATGGATGACGGTACCATCTCCAATGTGGACACGGTCTCCGATGAAAGCCTGCCCATAAATTTTGACACCTTTTCCTAAAGTAGCGTTTTTGCCGATGTAGGAGAATGCACCTCGATATCCATGTTCCCCCATGCTACTGCTTTCATCCATGTAGCTGGGTTCTTCAACTCCAACAAGGCTAGCTTGGTTGAGTTGTTGGTAGGCTTCCAGTAGGGTGGTAAAGCCCGTGTAAGCATCTTTTACACGAATAAGTGTTGTTTTGTAGGGCTTTGAAGGAACAAAATCAGCAGAAACAATGACTGCTGTAGCTTCTGTTTCATAGAGAAAATTCTCGTATTTTTCATTTGCCAAAAAGGCAATGCCTCCGGGTTGGCCTTCCTGGATTTTATCGAGGCGGTGAACTTTTAAGCTGGAATCTCCCGCTACAGTTCCTCCCAAAATACCAGCAAGTTGTTCCAGTGAAAATTCCATAGGTGGCAAGTTGGTTTAGTTGGGCAAAATTAAACTTTTAGCTACGCATACGTAATGTTTTTCCACCATCTTGCTCATAATCTTGATGTTCGGTAAGTCGGCGGCAGTTGCGACATCGACTACTTCCCCTTTTTTGGTTAAAATTGAAATGCGGTCTTTTTCCAAATACCCATAGTTACTGATCGTACCCGTAGAAAAAAAGTAGCCTAAATCTTCGTCGGGCACTGACAATTTTTTCTGTGCCTTGGTTCGTAGCTGTTCAATCTCTTGGCTTGAAAAAGGTTCGTTTACCAGGTTGATTTTGAATAGTTTTCGCGTCAGAAACATTTGAGAGATGTTTTGAAGCACGTAGTCTGGATCATTCTTCCAAAGCTTGATGGCTCCCCAAATATCAAAATCGTCCAGCTGCAAAAACTTTTTGAGCAAGCTCGAGTCTACTTTAAAATCTGCTAGCGATACCTCTTGACTCAGGAAGTAGGCCATCTCCTCGGTAACAAAGAAGGTTCTTCCATCTTGCGCTAATTTTTTTGCGCGTTGAATCAGGTTGATCAACATTTTCTCTGCACTCACTGTAGTTTTATGCAAATACACCTGCCAGTACATCAACCTTCGTGCACTCAAAAAGTTCTCAATCGAATAAATTCCTTTTTCTTCAATCACCAACTGATCGTCCTTGACAGCCATCATTTTGATGATTCGATCTGCACCAATGGTGCCTTCCGATACGCCCGTAAAGAAACAATCGCGCTGCAGGTAGTCCAAGCGGTCAATATCCAGCTGACTTGAAACGAGTTGATGCAGGAATTTTTTAGGGTACTGGTTTTTAAATATCCGAAGCGCTAAGGTCAATTGCCCTGCAAACTCCTCGTTTAGCAGTTCTATGGTTAGCAATGAAAGTTCTTCGTGTGGAATCCCTTGCAAAAGGCTATATTCCAAAGCGTGAGAGAAGGGGCCATGCCCAATGTCATGCAATAAAATCGCGATTAAAGCAGCTTCGTATTCGGCTTCGCTGATTTCGGTCCCTTTAATCCGTAAATTGTCTAAGGTGATGCTCATGAGGTGCATGGCACCTAAGGCATGGTGAAATCGGGTATGCAAAGCCCCGGGGTATACAAAATCAGTTAAACCTAATTGACGGATTCGGCGTAATCTCTGAAAGTAAGGATGGTCAATGATGGCAAAAATTAACTCGCTAGGTATGGTGATAAAACCATAAACGGGATCATTGAGTATTTTCTGGCTTTTCAATCAGCACGGATTTGATTGACTCAAAAGTAATTATAATTTTAGAAGAAAAGGGAAGAAAGATGTCTCAAAAATTCAAGGTGTTATGGGCAGACGATGAAATTGATCTACTCAAACCTCACCTCCTATTTCTGGAGGGAAAGGGATGTGTCATTACGACCGTCAATTCAGGGGTAGATGCGATCGAGGAAGTTGAAAACGCCAATTTTGATGTGGTATTTTTAGATGAAATGATGCCTGGAATGACCGGATTGGAGACCCTCCAGCAGATCAAGCAACTGAAGCCCCAGATTCCTGTGGTCATGATTACTAAAAGCGAGGAAGAGCAACTCATGGATGAGGCGATTGGGGGTAAAATCGCAGACTACCTGATTAAGCCACTCAATCCTAGTCAAATATGGCTTTCAGTTAAGAGAATCCTCCAAAACCGACAGCTCGTAGAATCAAAGACGGCCCAAAATTACCAGCAAGAATTTAGACAGATCGGTCAAGCATTGGATGAGGCATCCTCCCCGCAGGAATGGGCTGATCTTTACAAGAAGCTTACTTTTTGGGAATTGGAAATTGACCGCACCGAAAACAAGAACATGCTGGAGGTGCTGGAGTCTCAAAAAATAGAGGCAAACAGTGCTTTTGGGCGATTTGTCAAAGCAAATTACCTGGATTGGGTAGTAAGCCCAGAAACCGATGCGCCCCTGCTATCTCCTCAAGTACTCAGGGAATGGGTGTTTCCTATTTTGAAAAAGAAGCGGCCTGTATTTTTTATTCTAATTGACAACCTCCGGCTAGACCAATGGGAGGAAATTGAGCCGCTACTGGGCGCATACTTTCATGTGGAAGAAAAATCCACCTACTACAGCATTCTCCCTACTACCACCGCCTTTGCTAGAAATGCATTGTTCTCTGGCATGATGCCTTCAGAGATGGCAAGTCGCTATCCACACTTGTGGGAAAACGAAGATTCGGAAGAGGGAAAAAATAAAAGTGAGGAGGAATGGTTAAAAATCAACTTGGAAAAAAATAGAATACCTGTTAAGTATTCCTACCATAAGATTTTGCAAATGCAGGAAGGTAAAGCCGTTCTGGATCAATTCCACTCCTTGCTACAAAACGAATTAAATGTGCTGGTGTACAATTTTGTAGACATGATTTCTCATGCGCGCACAGACATGAAAATGATCCGTGAGCTGGCACCGGATGAGTCTGCCTACCGCTCCTTGACCCGAAGTTGGTTTGAACATTCCTCTTTATTTGAGCTGATGAAAAAAATACAGCAAGCAGGAGGGGAGGTAATTTTGACCACAGACCACGGCACCAAGAGGGTAAATAGGCCCTATAAGATTATTGGAGACAAGCATGTCACGACAAACTTACGCTACAAGCAAGGTAAGAATTTGAATTTTGAGGCCGGTAAAGTTTTTGAGGTGAAGCGCCCCGAGGATGCCAAGCTTCCAAGATTAAATGTGTCCTCTTCCTATGTCTTTGCCGTAGAGGATTATTTCTTTGCTTACCCCAATAATTACAACTACTACGTAAACCACTTCAAGGATACTTTCCAGCATGGAGGGATTTCTCTTGAGGAAATGATCGTTCCTATTGTACATTTGCGGTCTAAGACCTGATTATTTTGCAACCCATCTCCTATACCTTAGACCATATTGATGCCATAGCCCACCTGTTGATTCAGGAAGCGGCTGATCAAAAAGTTTGGATTTTCAAGGGTGAAATGGGTGCAGGAAAGACTACGTTGATTAAATCCCTTGCAAAAGCATTAGAGGTAGCGGATTCGGTGAGTAGTCCTACCTTTGGAATCGTCAACGAATACCAAACTCAAGCGAAAGGACTCCTCTATCATTTTGATTTTTATCGCTTAGATGATCCCATGGAGGCCTTGGATATCGGAATAGAAGAGTATTTTTATAGTGGAAACTACTGTTGGCTCGAGTGGGCTGAAAAGATTGCTCCCTTTTTGCCAGAGCGGTTTTTCCATATTGAGCTTGCCTTAGCCTCTGAAACAGGAAGAATGTTAACCTTTCACCACCATCAAAATGGCCACTGATTTGTCTGGAGTAGCTGCCGTGGGATTGATTCCCAAAGAGTCTCCCGCCCAACTAAAAAAAGGAAGTAAACCCATCACCATTGGTTTGCCTAAGGAAACTTCCTCCGAGGAGAAGCGAGTGGTTTTAAGCCCTGAAGCGGTTCGTATTCTAACTGAGAATGGGATATCAGTCCTAGTAGAAACACAGGCAGGGGACCGCGCTAAGTTTACAGACCAACAGTTTTCAGATGCAGGTGCACGAATAGTTTATTCCCGAAAGGAGGCATTTGCCGCAGATGTAGTCGTGAAAGTAAATGCTCCCACGGAAGAAGAAATAGCGGACATGTCCGTAGGTGCCTGTTTGATTTCAGCCTTGCAACTTGAAAAGCAGGAAGCGAGTTACATTCAAGCGCTCAATACAAAAAAAATCACTTCCCTTGCTTTTGAGTACTTGGAAGACAAAGTGGGAGGGATGCCCGTCGTGCGTGCCATGTCAGAAATCGCTGGAAGCACAGTGATGCAGATTGCTTCGGAATACCTTTCAAGCGTAAACGAAGGGAAAGGGTTGATTTTAGGAGGAATTACGGGGGTGCCGCCGACTCAGGTGGTTATCATTGGTGCAGGGACTGTGGCGGAATATGCCGCGAGAACTGCCCTAGGTTTGGGTGCAAACATCAAAGTTTTTGACAATCACCTCTACAAACTCCGACGAATCAAACAGCTTCTAGGACAGCAGATTGCAACTTCCACCATCGACAATGCCAATCTTTCACAGGCCTTGTCTGAGGCAGATGTGGTGATCGGAGCCTTACGTGCCGAGAAGGGGAAAAATAAAATTGTGGTTTCCGAAGAAATGATCTCAAAAATGATTCCTGGAAGCATTGTGATTGATGTCAGTATTGATCAAGGTGGCTGCATAGAGACGGCTCAGGTGACATCTCATGAAAACCCAGTGTATCGCATGCATGATGTGATCCATTATGGGGTGCCGAATATTGCTTCTAGAGTAGCCCGAACAGCCTCCTATTCTTTGAGTAACATCTTTACGCCAATACTTCTCCAGATGAATGACTTGGGAGGAGCTGAGGAAATGATATTTACCTACAAATGGTTTCTCAAAGGGGTATATACTTATCGAGGAAGTTTGACCAATGCCTTTATGGCCAAGAAATTTGGGTTAAGCCACAAGGAATTGCAGCTGCTACTAGCTGCTCGGTATTGATGAAGTACGGGTGGTAACGCCTCATTTCAGATTAAAAAAAATGACTTATTTTTGATGGAATTATCTTCGAATTTCCAATCAGTACTCATGCGAAAAGTTCTCCTTGTTCTTTCCTTCTTTTTAAGTACTGCTTATGCAGTGGCGCAACAGCCTCCAGCCGCGTACCTCAAAGCCAAAGCAGATTTGGACGCCAAATCCTATGGAATGGCTAAAGATGGGTTTGTAGCTTTTCTCGATGAGACAAAATATGGTGTGCTCTCCCATTATGCGGCCTTTCATAGCGCAGAAGCCGCACTTCAACTTAAACAAGCTCCTCAGGCCATCGAACTGTTGACGGCCTTGAAAGGCAAGGCTTGGAATAAATCCGAAGAGGTAACTTACCTACTCGCCTTGGCCTATTTCCAAAACAATCAACTGGTAGCTGGTCTTCAAGCATTAAAAGGACTTACTAGCGAACCAATGGTGAGTAAAGGGCACCGGGCATCTTTTGAATATTTACAATCTAGCTCCTCAGATTTTTTAAGTACCCATTTGGAGGAGTTTAAGCAGAATCAGGGGTTTACTGCTGCATTGGCTTATGTCTTGCAGAAGAAGGCTAGCATGTCAGCTTCTGAGCGTAGTACCCTCAACCAAATTCTTCAATCTGGGGCTCAAGGAATCTTGAAAGATAAGGTGCTTGACGTCGTTGTAATCTTACCATTTACCACTAGTGGAGACCAGGATATTTCTTCGATAGAATCTACTAATTTCTTGTTGGAACTCTACCAAGGAATTGAATTAGAAGTGGCTAGATTGAAAGAGGAAGGAGTAGCGATTCAGCTCCATACCTTCGATTCAAAGCGCGATCTGGAATACCTAAACGCACTCGTAAAAGACCCAACGGTTCTTGCAGCAGATGTAATCGTAGGGCCTGTTTATCCAGAAGAATCAGCCCTAGTAAGCGCTTTTGCGGAGGCGCAAAAAATCCCATTTATTCATCCGCTTTCCAATCTCGGGGACCGGTATGAAGAAAGTCAATTTAGCTACTTATTTAGGCCAGCACTAAGCTCTCTAGCCAATGGGGTAGTGGATGCCCTGAAAAAGCAAGGATGGGGAAAAACAGTAGCCATTGGCTATAGTGGCAATTCTCGTGACGAGCAGCTTGGGCTTCTGCTACAAAATCTATTGACAAAAGAGGGATTTAACCTGGTAAAAGTTCAAAAAGTCGATTCCAAGAATGCGAATGCTTTCCTTCAAGGTTTGGGTGTACGAAGAGGAAACCAACCTGCGGTAAATCAAGTGATATTACTTTCAGATGATCCAGCACTTGCACAGCCTGTTTTTTCACTAATGGAAAGCATTTCTGCTGAGGTACCTTTGCTGGTCATGGATTCTTGGCTAGGCTTTAATTTTTCCAATTTTGAGATGTTGGAATACGCTAATTTCTATTTCATTTCCAACAATACCCCAAAGTATCATTCAGAGGCGATGGATGATTTCCGAAAACTGTATTATTCAAAACACCTGCAATTCCCTTCCACCAACTCCCTTCTAGGTGCCGAACTTGTTCATTGGGTACATAACAATGCGGAATTTGCGCAAGATTTTGACATCCGCCCAAGTTTAGATAAAAACGGGAAGCAGACCGGTCGACTGACCTGGGGATTTAATTTTCAAAACGTGAACAACAACAGCTATTCTCCTGTTTTTAAGCTTGAATCTGGAGAATTGATCCCATTAAACTAAACCATGCAAATTTCTGAGAGCAAAAGGCTTTTTGCCCATGCTAAAAATTTTATTCCTGGAGGCGTAAACTCTCCAGTTCGTGCTTTTCGTGCTGTAGGTGGTGAACCTATCTTTATCAAAAAAGCAGATGGCGCATTTATTTTTGACGAGGACGGCAATTCCTACATTGAGCTTATCAATAGCTGGGGGCCGATGCTTTTGGGTCACAACTCTCCGCTGATCCGTGAGGCGGTGATTCGTGCGATGGAGGATGGAACCTCCTTTGGAGCACCTACCGCTCGTGAGGTTGAAATGGCAGAGCTACTGGTTCGAATGGTGCCTTCTGTTGAAAAAGTCCGCATGGTCAACTCAGGAACTGAAGCTACCATGTCCGCTATCCGCGTTGCGAGAGGCTATACTGGGCGGGATAAAATCATCAAAATGGAAGGACATTACCATGGACATGGCGATTCCTTTCTCATTGCTGCGGGTTCTGGTGCGATCACCATGGGGCATCCGGATTCTCCCGGGGTAACCCTCGGTACTGCAAAAGACACACTTTTAGCACCCTTCAACGATCTAAATGCTGTTGAGGCATTGGTGGCGGCCAATAGAGGTGAAATCGCCGCCTTGATTTTGGAGCCGGTAGCAGGAAATATGGGATTGACTTTGCCGCAAGATGGGTACCTGAAAGGTCTTCGTGACATTTGTAGCCGCGAAGGGATAGTCTTGATTTTTGACGAAGTAATGACCGGTTTCCGATTGGCTAAGGGTGGTGCGCAAGAGCGATTTGGAGTCATTCCGGATTTAACTACCCTAGGTAAAATCATCGGTGGAGGAATGCCAGTTGGGGCCTATGGAGGGAAAAAGGAGATCATGGACTTTGTCTCTCCTGCAGGACCTGTGTATCAAGCAGGTACACTATCTGGAAATCCCATTGCGATGGCAGCAGGCCTAGCCATGCTTAAGTACTTGGATACTCACCCAGAAATTTACGATCGCTTGGAAGCGATAGGGGATGAGCTTACTTCAGGAATGACTCGCATCAATTCAACCTTGGGCTTCGACTATACCCTCAACAAATTGGGGAGCATGTATTCCTTGTTTTTCACTTCTGCTCCAGTAACTGATTTTGAGTCTGCCAAAAAATCAGATACCCAGCTCTTTGGCCGGTACTTCCAAAGTATGCTGAAGCGAGGGGTTTACTTGGCCCCGTCTCAGTTTGAAAGCCTCTTCTTATCCACTGCCTTATCGAGCGAACTGATCGGCAAGATCTTGCAGGCGCATGAGGAAAGCATGAAAGAAATTCATTAACTAATTGGCGATGATCTTGAAAGTATACGGCATCAAAAATTGCGACACGATGAAAAAAACCTTTTCCTTTCTAGAGGAAAAAGGAATTTCCTACGAATTTTTTGATTACAAAAAGCAGGCTCCTACTTTGGAACTACTCAAAAGGTTCCACTCAAAAACTAGTTTGGATACCTTAATTAATCGCCAGGGGACCACCTATAAAAAGCTGGATGAGTCGCAGAAAGAGGCGGTCGGGCAGGAATTAACTGCATTTCCCATTTTGATGGCACAGCCTAGCATGATCAAAAGGCCTTTGATCGAATATTCCGATGGAAGCATCACCTTGGGATTTGTGCCCGAGCTGATTGCTTCAAAACTAAAGTAAGTAGTTTGTTTTATCCAGGAGATTCCTGGTTTGCATTTAGGACTGTGGTGGAAAAAATGCAGGTAGGTGCTTCAGGATATCGCTACTCATGCTATCCAAATCATAGGAAGGCCTCCATCCCCAATCTGCTTGCGCGCGACTGTCATCGATGCTATCTGGCCAAGAATCTGCAATGGCTTGGCGAAAATCAGGTTGGTACTTGATTTCAAATCCAGGAACCTGCTTTCTGATGCTTTCAAAGATTTCTTTTGGGGAAAAGCTTATTCCTGCTAGGTTGTAGCTTGATCTGATTTTGACCGCTTCTCTAGGCGCATTCATCAAATCTAAGGTAGCCTTGATGGCATCCGGCATGTACATCATCGGAAGGTAGGTTCCTTCACTCAAAAAGCAGGTGAAGGGCTGTTTTGCGATCGCTTTGTGGTAGATGTCCACTGCATAGTCTGTGGTGCCTCCACCGGGCAAAGATTTGTAGCCGATCAGGCCAGGATAGCGAAGGCTCCGTACATCTACCCCATACTTTTCGAAGTAGTAGTTGCACCAACCCTCTCCTGCAAGTTTACTGATTCCATAGACCGTTTTTGGATTTTTCTCGCAAAACTGTGGTGTATTGATCTTGGGTGTCTCAGGACCAAATACAGCAATGGAAGAAGGCCAATAGATTTTATCCAATCCGCATTCTTTCGCGAGTTCCAAGACGTGGAGCAAACTGTCCATGTTGAGCTGCCAAGCAAACTGTGGATTTTTTTCACCGGTAGCAGAAAGTACTGCAGCGAGGTGGTAGATCTGAGTCACCTTTTCCTTCTTCACCAAGGAGCCCAAGGCATCCTTATCCATCACATCCAATACCTCAAACCTGCAGAAGGGAAACTGTTCGCTGGCAGTGGCTCTTAAATCAGTTGCAATCACTTGATCTCCACCAAATTGATCTGCAAGCGAACGGGTTAATTCTGAGCCGAGCTGCCCAGCAGCTCCAATAACGAGGATTTTATCCATAAGGGGGTCTTTCAAAAAACCCGTAGTCACCGTCAGGGTTTTTGTTTTATATTTGGGTTTACTTGCGCAAAAATAATAAAAAACACCTGGTTCTAGCCGATTTTTGATCAGTGGAACTTTAAATTTTGTTCAAGATTAACTCCTTAATCCGTCAACCATGTACGAGCAGTTTAAACCCAAATTAGAACAAGAATTACAAGCTATCCAGGAAGCAGGTCTCTTTAAAAGAGAACGGATTATCACTTCCCCACAGGCAGCTGAAATCACCATTGCTGGAGGGAAGCAGGTATTGAATTTTTGTGCAAACAACTACCTGGGATTGTCATCCCATCCGCGTGTCGTCCAAGCCGCTAAGGAAGCGATCGATACGCATGGCTTTGGGATGTCTTCGGTACGATTTATTTGTGGGACTCAGGATATCCACAAAGAGTTAGAAAAAAAGTTATCTGAATTTTTGGGTACTGAGGACACCATCTTGTATGCTGCAGCTTTTGATGCCAATGGAGGAGTTTTTGAGCCCCTATTTGGAGCAGAAGATGCCATTATTTCGGATGCATTGAATCATGCTTCCATCATCGATGGGGTTCGTTTGTGTAAAGCCATGCGCTACCGCTACGAGCACAACAACATGGAGGACCTGGAGAAGCAACTTCAAGATGCAATTGCTGCAGGTGCACAACAGAAGATCATTGTGACAGATGGTGTATTTTCTATGGATGGCACCATTGCTCAGCTGGATAAAATTGTCGCATTGGCAGAAAAATACCAGGCCTTGGTAATGACCGATGAGTGTCACTCCACTGGATTTATGGGAAAAACAGGAAGGGGAGTGCACGAGCACAGAGGAGTGATGGGCAAGATTGATATCATCACCGGCACACTTGGTAAGGCTCTAGGTGGTGCATCTGGTGGATTTACTTCGGGAAGAAAGGAGATGGTTGAATTGCTACGTCAACGATCCAGACCATATTTGTTTTCAAACACTTTGGCACCCTCCATCACAGGGGCATCAATAGCAGTACTTGATTTGCTATCTGAGACTACTGAGTTGCGGGATAGGCTCGAAAAAAACACGCGCTACTTCCGTGAGAAGATGGAGACAGCTGGATTCGATATCAAACCGGGGGAACATGCCATTGTACCAATCATGCTCTACGATGCAGTACTTTCCCAGAAGATGGCAGAAAAATTATTGGAGAGAGGGATCTATGTTATTGGATTTTACTACCCTGTAGTGCCTAAAGGACAGGCTCGAATTCGCGTGCAAATTTCCGCAGGCCATGAGCAAGAGCACTTGGATCAGGCCATCGCTGCATTTATAGCAGTAGGAAAAGAATTGGGAGTGATCAAATGACAATAAAAACGGGATGAAAAAATTATCCCGTTTTTTTATCCTCCTACTTTGGTAGCCAAGCCTTTTTTCTTGGCGAAATCGTGTTCTGAAAGATTTTCAAATCGATCGTAGAGGTCCTCGTTGTTGAGGTAGTCGTTGATAATTTCGCGAACTTCTTGAAAAGAAAGGTTGTGCAAAACCTTTCCATTTTTAGCCATGGAGATTTGTCCTGATTCTTCTGAAACAACTAAGATTAGAGCATCTGTGGCTTCTGACATGCCTATTCCCGCACGATGTCTGAGCCCAAACTGTGCAGGGACCTCACGTTCTGTCACTGGCAAAATACAACGTGCTGCTTTGATTTTGCCCTTATGGATAATTACTGCCCCATCGTGTAATGGGCTGTGCTTATTGAATATGGAAATCAACAAGCGCTTGGATAATTCAGCGTCGAGGATGTCCCCACTTTCAGCATAGAATTTCAATTCTACGGTACTTGAAATGACAATCAATGCACCTGTATTCGATCCTGCTAAGACTTTAGCAGCATCAATAATGGGGCTGATATTGAATCCTGAGTTTTCTTTTTTTCGCCAAAAAAACAGGAGGTCTTTCCAGACATTGTCGTCTGAGAAGATGGACGATCGGCCCAAAATGAGCAAGAATTTTCGAAATTCTGGAGCAAAAATGATGATCGCGGCGATGACACCTACCCCCATAAATTGGCCCAGTATGATGGTGAGCAACTCCATCCGTATTGCCTGAACCAATAAATAGATCAAATACAAGGAAAGGAATCCTAAGAAAATTTTAATTGCAACAGAACCTTTCAAAAGCTTGTAGACCTGATACAATAGGGCTGCCACCAACGCAATATCGATCATATTGACGATGGAGATATCTAAAAAGCCTATTTTGAAAAGTAAGTTCAAGGGTACAATTGTTCGAATAGTTTGATAGTTTCTTTCGCTTCTTTTACATCATGTACACGTAAGATAGCAGCACCTTGCAACAAAGCATACATATTCAGGGCGGTAGTCCCATTTAATGCTTCATTGGCACTGATATCCAGTGTTTTATAAATCATTGATTTTCTTGAAATCCCTGCTAAAATCGGGAATCCTAGACCTTTTAAACTGCTTAGATGGCGCAAGAGTTCGAAATTCTGTGCGCTTGTCTTTGCGAAACCAAAACCTGGATCAATAATTACATCTTTAATGCCAAATTTTGCGAATTGTTCAACTTTATCCCCAAAATAGGTTAAAACTTCCGAAATAAGATCCGAATAGACTGTTTCATTTTGCATCGTTTGAGGTGTCCCTCTCATGTGCATCGCAATGTAGGGCACACCAAGCTGCCCAATTAATGGGAGCATCTGTGGATCCAAATTGCCTGCTGAAATGTCATTCACTAGGTCTGCACCTGCGTTGATGCCTGCTTTTGCTACTTCTGAACGAAAAGTATCTATTGAAATGAGGGTTTCAGGAAAGCTTTTTTTGATTTCAAGGATTGCAGGAATCACCCGGTTGATCTCCTCATCAATGGAAATATGTTCTGCTCCTGGTCGTGTGCTATACCCTCCTAAATCTAAAATATCCGCCCCTTCATTTATTTTTTTTTCAGCCTCTGCCAATACTGATTTTTTGTCTGTAGGAACTCGGCTGCCTTCAAAAAAAGAATCTGGCGTGAGGTTAAGAATGCCCATTACCTTGGGTTTATTCCAAGAGTATTGGCATCCCTTGATTTGAAATGTATATTTTTGGGGAAATAATTTATCTTCGGTAGAAGAAATCATAGTAGATCAAGCAAATTTTAAATCCAGCAGTGTGGAGACGCAGACTAGCAACGAATATAAGGAAGTAATCGCCCGATGTAAAGAATTGTTCCGTAAGAAAACCATCGATTATGGGACAGCTTGGAGAATTTTGAGATTGCCTTCACTAACTGACCAGATTTTCATTAAGGCTCAGCGGGTGCGGTCTATCCAGGAAAAAGGAAATCAAAAGGTGAACGACCCCATAGTGGATGAGTTTGTAGGGATTATCAACTACTGCTTGATTGCCTTGATCCAAATCTCGCTTGCTGAAGACGAGCGTATGGAAATTCCTTTCGATGAGTTGGAACCATTATACGATCATTGGACTAGCGCTACCAAAGGACTTCTGGAAAACAAGAACCACGACTATGGAGAGGCTTGGCGAGACATGCGTGTCAGCTCGATGACTGATATTGTATTGATGAAATTGTTTCGCGTCAAGCAAATTGAAGATAACCAAGGAAATACCTTAGTTTCAGAAGGAATTGAAGCCAACTACCAAGACATGATAAATTATGCAGTATTTTGCCTTATTAAATTAGGATACCATGAATAAGAACCTGTTTTTTTGGATTCTCCGCCTTTTGGTTGGAGGGCTTTTTGTATTCTCTGGTTTGATTAAGGTCAATGATCCGGTGGGTACTGCCATCAAGTTGGAAGAGTACTTTGACGTATTTTCAAATGATATTGCTCCATTTTTCTATCAATTAAAGCCATATGCACTTCCGCTAGCTGTGTTTTTGGTGGTTTTTGAGGTAGTGTTGGGAATCATGCTTTTGGTAGGGGTACGGTTAAAAGAGACCGTATGGGCCTTAGCTTTGATGATTCTCTTTTTTACCTTTCTTACATTTTACTCGGCTTATTTCAATAAGGTTACTGATTGCGGTTGCTTTGGCGATGCCATCAAGTTGACCCCTTGGGAATCTTTCTACAAAGACATCATCTTGTTGGTATTGATTTCCTTCCTGTTTTTCTTCAGAAAGGATCTTCCCAAGAATGCCCCTCGCTGGGCAAATTACACGGCTGGAATAAGTTTGTTTCTCTCCTTAGGCTTGGCAGTTTATGCGATTCAAAACCTTCCATTTATTGACTTCAGAGCCTATAAGATTGGTGTGAATATCCCCGTCAACATGCAGCCATCCGCACCTATGTTGTATACCTATGTGATGAAAAAGGGTGGGGAGCTTGTGTACCTCGATCAGTATCCTACAGATGAAAGCTATGAGTTTGTGGAGATGACGCTTAATAATCCGGAGGCATTGCCCAAAATCTCTGATTTTGCAGCTTGGAATGGCGAAGGTGACCAATCGGAATTTTTATTTCAAGGTAATAAAGTGATTTTGTTGAGCAGCAACTTAACGAAGATGAGTGATGCTAACCTCGGCTTGCTCAGTCAGCTATTTACCTCACTCGAAAAAGCACCCGTTGAAATCATCTTTATGGCAGCTGCTACACAGGAGGAGATCGATGCAGTAATCGCAAAGAATGGATGGAAGATAAAAGGCTTACAGGCGGATGCTACGGTAGTGAAAACCATCATGCGCGCTAATCCAGGAATCATGCTGTTGAAAGATGGGGTAGTGGTAGGTAAATACCACCACAACAATACCCCAGAGGCCTTGGAGGTACTTGACTTATTTTGATGAATAAGAAGCTTAAAGTTGTATTGGTAGGATTACCCGGATCGGGGAAAAGCACCTTTGGCAGGCAACTTGCGAAAGAAATGAATTTTCCTTTTTTGGATCTAGACCAATTGATTGAAGAGCGGTACCAACTTAAGATCTCGGAGATTTTTTCAATGCATGGAGAGGGGACTTTCCGAGGCTGGGAATCTTTGGTGCTCCAAGATACTTTAAAGCAAGATCGTGCCTTTATCTTGGCTTCAGGTGGTGGTACTCCTTGTTTCAATGACAACATGGATTTAATCAATGCCGAAGCCATCTCGGTTTATTTGGATGTGCCTTTGGGATCTATTTCTCGTCGACTGCAAACATCGAAGGCACAGCAGAGGCCTTTATTCCAAGGTCTGGATCAAGGAGAACTTACTTTAAAACTCAAGTCTTTGTTGGTATCCCGAGAATATTTTTACAATCAATCAAAAATAAAGCTCAGCGGAGAAGATTTTTCCGCTGAGCTCTTATTGGTAGAATTGATTTCTAGACTTAAAAGTTAAAACCGACTGTAACAACTGCCGAGGTTATTGAATTTTTTATCTCGGTCAAAGGGCCATAGTTAAACCCATTATTGTCCAGTACTTGATAGCTTCGGTAAAGCGAGTTAAAGTTTTGGTTTACTAGCGAAAAATCTACTCTTAGCGCATCAAATTGTACACCAATGCCCCCAGAAAGTTGTCGCGTGCTTTGGTCAAACTCGGAATTATTCAAAAAGGGATCACCCATGTGCGAATATCCTGCTCGAACTCGCCAGTTTTCCAATTTAGCTTCTCCACCAAAACGGTAATTGATTGTGCTAGTATAAAGATCTTGGATTACTTGGTTGTCCGGACCTTCATTGAAGTCTTTGGAACTAAGTTGAGCTGAACTATAGTCTACCCAGTCCACATCTGCAGAAATAAACCCATATTTTCCAAGAAATACAGTAGCGCCCCCACCCACTTTAAAGGGAGTGTATAGCCCATAATTGCTTAGAATGACATCAGAAAGGGCTGTTTCAGTTCCCAAGGTGACGTCTTCTTGCTCAAAATAATAGTTGTCGTAAGTGGCTGTCATACTCGCTTCGTACTCTTCATTTAATGCAAACCAGGTGGGGGTTTGAAGGACAAAACCCAGATTTAAGTAATCGATCGGTTTGTAAATCAATCCTAGGTTTAGATTTACTCCTGTACCATTGATGAACAAACTTTCGTTCAAGGAGGAATTGATTAATGGCTGGTCTCCAAATTCCTCATTGTATCGCTTGATGGAGGAAAATTCTAAGGATCGAATACCCAAACTCGCTCCGAGGAAAAGTTTATGGTTAAAGTTGGCACCGTAGCCAAAATTAATTTGGCTCGCACTTCCTTCTTGAGTTACATTTTCATCCTGGAAGGGGAAGCCTAAGACAAAGGAGTCGTAGGCTCGTGGATTGGTGATTGGCTTGCCATCTCCATCTACAGTGATTGGATTGATTTGGTAGGTTTGGTATGCAAGGCCGGTCAATCCACGATTTTCAATTTGGCTTTCAGCTACGCCAAATGCATCATCCAAATAAAAATCAATGATGGAGCTATTTCCTAATTTATCGGAATAGTATCCGAATTCATTCGAGAAATTGGCGATGCGTTGAATACTGAATCCCCATGCTCCTCCTTTGAAGGCACCTTTTTCAAGGGCGCCTTTTGGATTTGCACCCACAAAACTTAGGTTTGGAAGTGAAAAGTCTGAGGTTTGGAAGGACTTGGACTGGTCTAGATAGTTTGCATCTACAGACCACAAATCATAGCCCAAACTCAGGCTTGCTTCTGAGGTTCGAAAGAAACCTAGACCTGCAGGATTACCTGCTAGGTTAGATACATCACCACCGAGTGACCACTGGGTGCCCCCAACTCCCACGATTCGTGCAGAGCCAGCCGGAGTCGTTTTACTAAATCGATACGCGTCTTCAAAGTAGCCACTTTGAGCTACTGCTGCACCTGTAGTGAACAAGCTAAGGCAGATAAAGGATGTTAGTAACCTCATGTAGAAAAGGGTTATTTGGATTAGTAACGAAGTTTTGTGTGTTTTCGGATAAATTATCCAAAAAAAAAGGGGAATTAATTCCCCCTTCCTCTGGATCCTCCTGAGCTACTG